>NZ_JBKGGU010000003.1:0-338755 GCF_052042015.1 Pseudomonas sp. SMV71
TTTTGGGTGGGGAGGAGCGCGAGGGGGCCCCCTGAGGTGTAAGGAGGAACCACCCCCCCCCCCCACAACGATGTCCATCCATAACAATTTCCCGTGTCATGGAAAAGCAGCAGACATTGACCCGCCCCCACACCCTGCGTAGCCTTGCGCCTTCGAGGTTCTTCGATACGCGTCGAAGCTAAGAAGGGAACGCGGTCCAAGCCGCGGCTGCCCCCGCAACTGTGAACGGTGATGTTGCTGCAAGGCCACTGTAGATGCCTTTATCCAGGCACACGGGAAGGCGCAGCGAACGCCAGTGCCAGGCTTTGTTTGAAAAGCCGGGACCGGCCCACCGTCAGCCAGGAGACCTGCCTCGAGACAGATTCTCACTACAACCGGGCGGGGTGATCCGGTGGCGAAATCTTCCGCGCACGCCTGTGCCTGCGGTTGTCGTCCCGTTTGCCCGCCACCTTGCCAAAGGGCATCCGATGAAAACACTGGCCAAACTTCCCGTCACCATCGTCACCGGTTTCCTCGGCTCGGGTAAAACCACCTTGCTGCGACACATGCTCGATAACGCCCAGGGCCGGCGTATCGCGGTGATCGTCAACGAGTTCGGCGAGCTGGGCATCGACGGCGAGATCCTCAAGCAGTGCTCCATCGGTTGCAGCGAAGAAGAGGCCAACGGTCGCGTCTACGAGCTGGCCAACGGCTGCCTGTGCTGCACGGTGCAGGAAGAGTTCTTCCCGGTGATGCGCGAACTGGTGGCGCGGCGTGGCGATCTTGACCATATCCTCATCGAAACCTCCGGCCTGGCCCTGCCCAAGCCGCTGGTGCAGGCCTTCCAGTGGCCGGAAATTCGCAGCGCCTGCACCGTCGACGCGGTGATCACGGTGGTCGACAGCCCGGCCGTGGCCGCCGGCACCTTCGCTGCATTCCCCGATCAGGTCGATGCCCAGCGCAAGCTTGACCCGAACCTGGATCACGAATCCCCGCTGCACGAGCTGTTCGCCGATCAACTGGCCAGCGCCGACCTGGTGATCCTCAACAAGGCCGACCTCATCAGTCCCGAAGACCTGGCGAAAGTGCGCCTGGAAGTCGCCGAAGAGCTGCCACCGGCGGTCAAGGTCATCGAAGCCAGCAGCGGTCGCCTGCCGCTGGACGTGCTGATCGGCCTGGGCGCCGGCTCCGAAGAGCACATCGACAGCCGCCACAGCCATCACGATCATCACCATGACGGCGACGAGGACGATCACGATCATGACGCCTTCGACTCCATTTCCATCGAACTGCCCGAGGCCGACGAAAGCCTGCTGCTGGATGCGCTGACGCAACTGGTGGTCGAGCACAACGTGTTGCGGGTCAAGGGATTCGCGGCGATCCCGAACAAGCCGATGCGTCTGCTGATTCAGGGGGTTGGCACGCGTTTCGACAAGCATTTCGACCGCCAGTGGGGCGCCGGGGAAGCGCGGGTCACCCGTCTGGTGCTGATCGGCCAGACGCTGGACGCGACGCAGCTTGAAGCGCAGTTGCGCGCCGCCCTCAGCGCCTAAGCCATGCACCTGCTCAGGACCCAGCCCGGCGGCTTCGTATCGGACGACAACATTGCCGACCTGGGGCAAACCCCCGCCGAGCTGGTGATCCTGTGCAGCGGCGATTCCAGCCTGGCGCTGCTGGCTGAAGCGGCGCGTCAGTTGCCGGACGATTACCCGCCGTTTCGCCTCGCCAACCCGATGCAGGTACAGAACCATGCGTCGGTGGACCTGTATGTCGAAGACGTGCTGCGTCACGCCAAGGTTATCCTGCTGTCGCTGCACGGCGGCATCGGCTATTGGCGCTACGGCATCGAGCGCCTGATGGAACTGGCCGGACGCGGTGTGAAGTTGATCCTGGTGCCGGGGGATGATCGACCGGATCCGGAACTCAGCGACCTGAGCAACGTGCCCGTCGAGGACCGCGACCGGCTCTGGCAGTTTCTGCGCCAGGGTGGGCTGGGCAATGCCCTGGATCTTTTCCACAACCTCGCCAGCCAATGGTTCGGCCGCGATTATCCATGGGGCGAACCCCAGGCCTTGCCGCGCACGGCGATCTACCATCCAGGGAAAACCGCCGCGACCCTCGCGGACTGGCGGGCCGACTGGCACGCCGGGCAACCGGTGGCGGCGCTGCTGTTTTATCGCTCCCACCTGCAAGCGGCCAACACCGCGTTCATCGACGTATTCTGTCAGCGCCTGCAAGCGGCGGGGCTCAATCCGCTGCCGATTGCCGTGGCGAGTCTCAAGGAGCCCGGTTGCCTGGCATCGGTCGAAGACTGGCTGGATCAAGTCGAAGCCGCGGTGATCCTCAACACCACCGGATTTGCCCAATCCAGTCCCGAGGCCCCACACCTGCGGCCGTTTCGTCGCGACATCCCGGTGATCCAGGCGATCTGCGCCCAGGACAACGAACCGGGCTGGCGCGCCAGCGAGCAAGGACTCGGCCCGAGGGATCTGGCAATGCACATTGCCTTGCCCGAGCTGGATGGACGGATCATCAGCCGTCCCATCAGCTTCAAGGACCTGGCCTGGCGCAGTGAGCGCAGCCAGAGCGACGTGGTCTGCTACCGTGCGGTGCCTGAGCGCATGGATTTTGTTGCCGAACTGGCCCGGCGCTGGACCCGCCTGGCACGCTTACCCAATGCAGAAAAGCGCGTGGCGCTGATCCTCGCCAATTACCCGACCCGGGACGGGCGCATCGGCAACGGCGTCGGCCTGGACACCCCGGCGGCGGCGTTGAACATCCTGCGGGCGTTGCAGGCCGAAGGCTATCCGCTACCGGCGCAACTCCCTGCCAGCGGCACGGCGTTGATCCAACAACTGCTCGGCGGCGTCAGCAATGACCTGGACAGTCTCGACCTGCGACCCTGCCATCAGAGCCTGGCGCTGGACGCCTACCAGACAATGTTCGACGCGCTGCCCGAGGCCAATCGCCAGGCGGTGCTGGAACGCTGGGGCCCGCCCGACCACGACCCGATGTTCCGCGACGGGCGCCTGATGATCGCCGGCCTGCGCCTGGGCCTGACCTTCGTTGGCATCCAGCCGGCCCGGGGCTATCAGGTCGATCCGAGTGCGGTTTACCACGATCCGGACCTGGTCCCGCCCCATGGTTACCTGGCGTTCTATTTCTGGCTGCGCCACACCTACGGTGCCCACGGGGTGATCCACGTCGGCAAGCACGGCAACCTCGAATGGTTGCCGGGCAAAGGCGTCGGGTTGTCCGAGCATTGCTGGCCGGACGCGTTGCTGGGACCGCTGCCGAACATCTATCCGTTCATCGTCAACGATCCGGGCGAGGGCGCCCAGGCCAAGCGGCGCACCCAGGCGGTGATCATCGACCACCTGATGCCGCCGCTGACCCGAGCCGAGACGTACGGGCCGCTGCGCAATCTGGAGCTGTTGGCCGACGAATACTACGAGGCGCAACTGCTCGACCCACGCCGCGCCCGGGAATTGCAGCGGGACATCCTCAACCTGGTGCGCGAGACCCACATCGACCGCGAGCTGCAACTGGATGCCAGCCTCGACAGCGATGCGGACGCAGCGATCTGGTTGCCGCGCCTGGACACCTACCTGTGCGACTTGAAAGAGTCGCAGATCCGCGACGGCCTGCACATTTTCGGCGAGTCGCCCAGCGGACGCCTGCGCATCGACACCCTGCTGGCGTTGCTGCGCATCCCCCGTGGCGATGGCAAGGGCGCGCAGTCGAGCCTGCTGCGGGCGCTGGCGAAGGCGTTCGAGCTGGGTTTCGATCCGCTGGATTGTGCCTTGGCCGAGCCGTGGACTTGCGTCCGTCCCCCGGCGTTGGTCGAGGTCAGCGCGGAGCCCTGGCGCACCGTCGGCGATACCCGCGAACGCCTGGAATTGTTCGCCGGGCAGTTGATCGAGCAGGCCCTGGCGGGGGAGGTCGAGCGACTGCACGCACCCGGCTGGGAGACGGTGGGGAGCATCGTCGAGCATCTGCGCTCGGTCGTGGCGCCGCGCCTGGACGCCTGCGGTCCGGCGGAGATCAGCGGCCTGCTCGATGCGCTGAACGGGCGTTTTGTGCCTGCTGGCCCCAGCGGCGCACCGAGCCGTGGGCGTCTGGATGTGTTGCCCACCGGGCGCAATTTTTTCTCGGTCGATGTGCGTAACCTGCCCACCACTACGGCGTGGCGCATCGGGTTTCAATCGGCGAACCTGATTCTCGAGCGGCACTTGCAGGACCACGGCGACCACCTGCGCCAGCTCGGCCTCTCGGTATGGGGCACTGCCACCATGCGCACCGGCGGCGACGACATTGCCCAGGCCATGGCGCTGATGGGCGTGCGTCCGGTGTGGGCCACGGGAAGCCAACGGGTCGACGACTTCGAGATCCTGCCGTTGAGCCTCTTGGACCGGCCTCGGGTCGATGTCACGTTGCGGGTCTCCGGATTTTTCCGCGACGCCTTCGCCAATTTGATCCGCCTGTTCGATGCGGCGGTTCAGGCGGTTGCCGGGCTCGATGAGCCGGCGGACATGAACCCGCTGGCAGCCAAGGTGCGCAGCGAGCGCGATGCGTTGTTGGCGTCTGGCCTTGAACCTGCGGTCGCTGCGCGTCAGGCCGGTTGGCGGATCTTCGGCGCCAAGCCCGGGGCCTATGGCGCGGGCGTGCAGGGCGCCGTTGACGGTCGGTTGTGGCAGAGCCGTGAGGACCTGGCCGAGGTCTACTTGAATTGGGGCGGTTACGCCTACGGCGGCAGCGATGAAGGCACTGCGGCCCGCGATCCGTTCTCCCGGCGTCTGAGTCAGGTGCAGGCGGTGCTGCAGAACCAGGACAATCGCGAGCACGACCTGCTCGATTCCAACGATTACTACCAGTTCCAGGGTGGCATGCTGGCGGCAGTGGAGACCCTGAGCGGTGCCGCAGCGGCCAGTTACCATGGCGATCACAGTCAGCCGGATTTGCCCAAGGTCCGCACCCTTAAGGAAGAACTCAACCGGGTCATCCGCTCCCGTGCGGCCAATCCGAAGTGGATCGAGGGGGTCAAGCGCCACGGCTATAAAGGTGCATTCGAACTGGCGGCCACCGTGGACAACCTGTTTGCGTTCGACGCCACCACGCAGTTGATCGATGATCACCAGTACGCCTTGTTGGCCGATGCCTACCTGCTGGATCCCGACACCCGGGAGTTCGTCCGCCAGCACAACCCCGATGCCTTGCGCGACATGACCGAGCGCATGCTCGAAGCGCAGCAGCGGGGGATGTGGCAGGCGCCGGGGGAGTATCGCAAGGCGCTGGAGAATCTGTTGTTGGATATCGAGGAAGACAGCTAGTGGCAGCGACAGACGCACCCCTGTGGCGAGGGAGCTTGCTCCCGCTGGGCTGCGAAGCAGACCCATGATTTCAGCCATCGCGTAGCAACGGGCGCTGGCGCGCCCAGCGGGAGCAAGCTCCCTCGCCACGACGGCCCCTTCACCCTAGTAAGCTACTGCCTACAGGAACCACCGATCACCCATGAGACATCACCCATGACCCACACCCCACATTTCCCGCTCTGCGCCGTGGTCGGCGCCGATGACCTGAAACTGGCGCTGTGCCTGGCTGCGATCGATCCGAAAATCGGCGGCGTGTTGATCGAAGGCCCACGGGGCATGGCAAAGTCGACGCTGGCTCGCGGCCTGGCGGATCTGCTCGCCAGCGGTCAATTCGTCACCCTGCCCTTGGGCGCCACCGAGGAGCGGCTGGTGGGCACGCTGGATCTCGACGCGGCGCTGGGGGAAGGGCGTGCGCAGTTTTCTCCCGGCGTGTTGGCGAAGGCCGACGGTGGCGTGTTGTACGTCGATGAAGTGAACCTGCTACCCGATCATTTGGTGGACCTGCTGTTGGATGTGGCCGCCAGCGGCACCAACCTGATCGAGCGCGACGGCATTTCCCACCGACATCCGGCGCGCTTTGTGCTGATCGGCACCATGAACCCGGAAGAGGGCGAGCTGCGTCCGCAACTGCTCGACCGGTTTGGCCTGAACGTGGCCCTGAGCGGCCATGCCGCGCCTGCCGAGCGGGGGCAAATCATCCGCCGGCGGCTGGATTTCGACAGCGATCCGCTGGCGTTCTGCGCGCAGTGGGCAGCGGCTCAAGAGCAATTGCGCGAACGTTGCCGGCAGGCCCGGGAGCAACTGGCCGCGATCTCCCTGGATGATCAGGCCCTGGAGCAGATCACCGAGCGCTGCTTTGCCGCCGGGGTCGATGGCCTGCGCGCCGACCTGGTCTGGCTGCGTGCGGCGCGGGCTCATGCCGCATGGCGCGGGGCCGAGGCCATCGAGGCTGAAGACATTGACGCAGTGGCGGAGTTTGCCTTGCGTCATCGCCGACGCGGGCATTCGGCGACCGCGCCGGCGCCGTCCCAGGCACCGACGACGGCCGACAGCGCCTCGCAGCCACAGGAAGGCCAGGGCCAGTGGGGCGACTTGCCGGCCCGGGCGTTACCGACCGGCGCCCGGCGTGACGTGCCGAGCTGGCCAAAAAAGCCCTAGGCATTCGTCCCCGCTCGGCTATGGGGGCGAATGCCAAGCCCCGAGCAGGCCGGTTGGACCAGGGGCGCAAGGGCCGCAGCAAAGCCGCCGCCAGTGGTGCGGTGAACTGGCCGGGAACCTTGCTCAAGGGCCGTCCACGGCTCCGGGAGGATTTGCTGTTTCAGGCTCGGCATCGCTCGCCCCATGAGCTGTGGCTGGTGATCGTCGATGCGTCGGCATCGACCCGGCGCCATCACGCGCTGAGCGACGGCAAAGGTCTGTTGGCGCAACTGTTCGACGACGCTTACCGAAAGCGCGCCCGCTTGGCACTGCTGACGGCCAGCGGTAGTGCGCCGAACTGGCAGATCCAGGGCCTCAAGGCCTCCGCCGGGCTTCGGGACTGGCTCGACAGCCTCGGCGCCGGTGGCGGTACGCCGTTGCTGGCGGCGCTGAACGAGGCCGGACGCTGGCTGGCGGCCCGGCGCAAGCGCTATCCGGCGGAGCAGCAACGGGTGCTGGTGATGACTGACGGGCGGGTGAAGGACGGTCTCTCGCCGCCGTTGCTGGATTGTCCATGCCTGCTGATCGACATTGAGCGCGGCCCGATCCGCCTGGGTCGGGCCCGGCAGTTGGCGCAGGGATTGGGGGCTGAGTATCGGCATCTGGATGAGGGGTTGCCTGGCTAAGGCATCTGTTGGCTGAAGGGCCTCATCGTCGGATCGCCGCCCGGAGCAAGCTCGCTCCCATGAGGATCTGTGGGGTGAATCAGTTATGTATACACAACACATCCTATGTGGGAGCGAGCTTGCTCGCGATAGCATCGCCTCGGTACTTGGTTCTGCCTACCCAAATCGAATCGCTGAACTATCCTCAGCCAGCCCTCACAAGGAGTGAACCATGCGCACCCTCGTCACCAACCCTCAGGACGATTTCCGGGTCAAGGCCTACGCCGGCACCAACGGCGTGCTGCTTGCCATGGACCTGGCTGAAAACCGGCGCAAGGGCTTGCTGGGCTTTGCCATCGAGAAACAACAGGGCGACAAGCCGTGGTTGTTCCTGTTCAACAGCCTGACCTTTCCCGGCAAGGCCCACACCTTTCCCCAGTTCCACGCCCCCCCCAGCGACAAGGCACCCCTGCAGAAATTTCGTTGGGCTGACTACGCTGTCAATCCGGGCGTGACGATGCACTACCGCGTGCATCTGGCTTATGGCAGTCCCGATGCACCGCAACTGGGCGAATTCCTTGAAGTCACGGTCACCAGCGACGACGGCCAGCCGGCCAACCAACAAGTGATCTTCAACCGCGCCGTGGCCGCGAGCCAGGCTTTCCAGCGCAAATTCCCCGAGCTGGATGCGCTGATCAGTGCCAACCGCAACCTGTCCATCGAGGACTGGCCCGATGCGCCGCGCCGTTGGCTGGAAAATGGCCTGCTGGGACGCTTGATCGGTTTTATCGACCGGGCGCTGGATGCCGCTTGGGCCCTGGACGTCGCGATCTATGAGTACGAGCTGCCGGTGATTGTCGACGCGGTCAACGCTGCCCATGCTCGCGGCGCCCGAGTGCGGGTGCTCTATCACGCCGAGCCGGGCGACGACACCACGCTGCGCAATGAGGCCAGCCTCGAAAAGCTTCCATCGGCCAACAAGCGGGGCCGGGTGACCCAGAGCATTTTCCACGACAAGTTCATTGTCCTGAGCAAGGTCGACGGCAATGGCGCGTTACAACCCGAAGCCGTGCTGTGCGGCAGCACCAACTTCACCGCCAACGGCGTCTACCGTCAGGCCAACGTGGTCCATGTACTGGACGATGCACGGGTCAGCGACAGTTATCGCCAGGTATTCGAGCAGATCTGGGCCGCGCCGCAGGACGTCGATGCCACTCGCCAATGGTTGACCCTGAACAACCCCATGGCGCCGGAGCAGCCATTGTTCGCCGGGTTCTCGCCACGTACGGGGCAGGGTGACCTGGACCGTTTCGTCGACATCATCCATGCCGCCCGCAAGGACTTGTTGTTCGTCACCGCGTTCGTGTTGCCGGACCGGATCCTCGACGCCTTGCTCGGCCAGCCCAATGACGATGTGCTGCGCTACGGCCTGCAAAACACCGCCAGCCGCATCACCGGGTTCCACGCCGACCGCACCGCCGAGTTCGCTGCCACCGCGTTGCTCAACACCGGCCTGGAAGGCTGGCTGCGGGAAAACATGAAAGGCCAGAAAGGCAACCTGCTGGTGCACACCAAGGCCATCGTCACCGACTTCACCAGCGACACGCCGACCATCATCAGCGGCAGCCACAACCTGAGCGCCGCGGCCAGCGGCAGTAACGACGAGAACTACCTGATCATCCAGGGCGACACCGACCTGGCCGACCGCTACGGGTTGGAACTGTTGCGCTTCTACGAGCATTACCGGTTTCGCTACTTCGCCAGGAAACTCGCGCTCAAGCAGGTCAATCCGCTGGCGGTGGATGACAGTTGGAGCGATGACTATTACCGGGATGGGGATCTGAGGATGATGTCTCGGGTGAGGTTTTGCGGGCGCTGAGCACGTCCAAACCATTTAAGAATGCTTCTATTGATAACATCAAGAGCGCTCAAGGACTCCTTTCATGCCACATATTGTGCTGTCTCAAGTTGTATCTGGCGTTACTGAATTCAAGAAAGACCCTATGGGTACTGTCGCGGCAGGTGAGGGGGCTACGGTAGCGATACTAAATCGCAACGTGCCGGTCTTTTATTGCGTCCCCGCTAGGGAATATGAATGCATGATGGACAGGCTTGAACATTATGAGTTGGCTGTGCTTTGTGGCGAACGGGAGAACGATCCAGTGATCAAGGTTGCTCTCGAAGACTTATAAGCTGGTAAGTCTCGGCGTTAGGTCTAATTCAGTGCTAGCATAGAGCCATCTATCAGCCTGGACGCTGTTATGCACCTCTGTCACGGAATGTCGGGTCAGCTTCGCGCCAGTGTGGCGATTCTGTTGTTGATCGTCTGTGCCTCGGCCATCGCCGCGAACAAGCCGTGCTCCGGGAGCAAAGGCGGAATCGCCGGGTGCGACGGGGACACGTTCCTGTGCAATGACGGGTCCATCAGCGCGTCGAAAAAATCCTGTTCCGCTGAGCTGGGGCTTCGCAATGAAGCCCGGCCGCAGTCGTTGCTCAAACAGGCCAACGGTTGCCAATGCGGCAGCGGCAATTATTGTGTTGGTCCTCGAGGTGGGGTGTATTGCCTTACGCCCGGCGGCAGCAAGAGTTACAAGCGCAAGTAGCGACACCACCGACCCCCTGTGGGAGCGAGCCTGCTCGCGATAGCGTCAACTCAGACACCCTTCATATTGACTGATTCACCGCTATCGCGAGCAGGCTCGCTCCCACATAGGGCAAGGTGTGGCACCGGTCTGGGGCGCTGCTACCCGCTAGCCGTATCCAACGGTAGCAATCCCCAGGCTTCTTCCTGGCCGTCCCGGCACGACCCGTTTCTCCATCTCCCTGATTTGTATCGCTTTCCTTTTTCCCTCCCCAAAGGCCTCGGCCCTGTGGCACACTTTCTGCTGTCTATTCCGTTGTTACATACCATGTTCCGGTATAGCGGAATAAACCCATCCTGGAGTGCTTGCCATGCAATGCCGACCTTCCTTGTTCAAAGCGTGTGTTTTTCTCTTCGCGGCCACGACGGCTGCCATGGGTGTCGCTCAGGCGGCCGACAGCAAGCTGGACAGCGTGCTGCAACGAGGGAAATTGATAGTGGGCACGGGCAGTACCAACGCGCCGTGGCACTTCCAGGGAGCGGATGGCAAGTTGCAGGGCTTTGATATCGACATTGCGCGAATGGTCGCCAAAGGGTTGTTCAACGACCCGGAGAAAGTCGAGTTCGTGGTGCAGTCTTCCGATGCGCGCATTCCCAACCTGCTGACCGACAAGGTCGACATGAGCTGCCAGTTCATCACCGTCACCGCCAGCCGTGCCCAGCAGGTGGCGTTCACCTTGCCGTATTACCGTGAAGGGGTTGGCCTGTTACTGCCGAACAACAGCAAGTACGAGGAAATCGAAGACCTGAAGGCGGGCGGTGATGGCGTCACCGTAGCGGTCTTGCAGAACGTGTACGCCGAAGAACTGGTGCACCAGGCGCTGCCCAAGGCCAAGGTCGACCAGTACGACAGCGTCGACTTGATGTACCAGGCAGTGAACTCCGGTCGCGCCGATGCCGCCGCCACCGACCAGTCGTCGGTCAAGTACCTGATGGTGCAGAACCCTGGCCGCTATCGCAGCCCGGCCTACGCCTGGAGCCCGCAGACCTACGCCTGCGCGGTCAAGCGCGGCGACCAGGACTGGCTGAACTTCGTTAACACCACTTTGCATGAAGCCATGACCGGCGTGGAGTTCCCCACCTACGCCGCGTCGTTCAAGCAATGGTTCGGTGTCGAGCTGCCATCGCCGGCCATCGGTTTCCCTGTCGAATTCAAATGACCCCGTGAGCCCGGAGCGTCGTTTCAGGGCGCTCCGGCGCAGGTACTGCGAACCATGAATTATCAGTTGAATTTTGCCGCTGTCTGGCGCGATTTCGACACGCTGCTGGCGGGGCTCGGCCTGGGGCTGTCCCTGGCGCTGGTGTCGATCGCCATCGGTTGCGTGATCGGCCTGGCGATGGCCTTCGCGCTGCTCAGCAAGCATCGCGTCTTGCGAGTGCTGGCGTCGGTGTACGTCACGGTGATCCGCAATACGCCGATCCTGGTGTTGATCCTGTTGATCTATTTCGCCTTGCCCAGCCTGGGCATCCGCCTGGACAAGCTGCCGTCGTTCGTCATCACTCTGTCGCTGTACGCCGGAGCCTACCTGACCGAAGTGTTCCGGGGTGGGTTGCTGAGCATCCACAAAGGGCAGCGCGAAGCGGGACTCGCCATCGGACTGGGCGAGTGGCAGGTCAAGGCCTACGTCACCGTGCCGGTGATGCTGCGCAACGTGCTGCCGGCCCTGTCGAACAACTTCATTTCGCTGTTCAAGGACACCTCCCTGGCGGCCGCGATTGCCGTGCCGGAGCTGACCTACTACGCCCGCAAGATCAACGTGGAAAGCTACCGGGTGATCGAAACCTGGCTGGTGACCACGGCCCTGTATGTCGCGGCCTGTTACCTCATTGCCATGGTGTTGCGGTATTTCGAGCAACGCCTGGCGATCCGCCGTTAGGAGCGTCCCATGTACGAATCCCCCAGTTGGTTGCATGAGTTGTGGGTCGCCCGGGACACCCTGTGGGCGGGCTTCCTGACCAGCGTGCAGTGCTCGCTGCTGGCGATTTTGCTCGGCACCCTGATCGGCCTTTTCGCCGGGTTGGTGCTGACCTACGGTCGGACCTGGATGCGCGCGCCGTTTCGCTTTTACGTCGACCTGATTCGCGGCACACCGGTGTTCGTGCTGGTGCTGGCCTGTTTCTACATGGCGCCGGCCCTGGGCTGGCAGATCAGTGCGTTCCAGGCCGGGGTACTGGGTCTGACGCTGTTTTGCGGCTCGCACATGGCCGAGATCGTGCGCGGTGCCTTGCAGGCGCTGCCGCGTGGCCAGATGGAAGCGAGCCAGGCCATCGGCCTGACGTTTTTCCAGGCGTTGGGTTATGTGCTGTTGCCCCAGGCGTTGCGGCAGATCCTGCCGACCTGGGTCAATTCCTCCACTGAGATTGTCAAGGCGTCGACTCTGCTGTCGGTGATCGGCGTCGCCGAACTGCTGCTCAGCACTCAACAGATCATCGCCCGGACCTTCATGACCCTGGAGTTCTACCTGTTCGCCGGGTTTCTCTTTTTCATTATCAATTACGCCATCGAGTTGCTCGGGCGGCACATTGAAAAGCGGGTGGCCTTGCCATGAATGAAGTTTCCAACCTTTCGAACGCGCAACCGCTGCTGGATATTCGCGGTCTGCGCAAACAATACGGCCCGCTGGAGGTGCTCAAGGGCGTGGACCTGAGCATGCAACGTGGCAACGTGGTCACCCTGATCGGCTCCAGTGGCTCGGGCAAGACCACGCTGCTGCGCTGCGTGAACATGCTGGAAGAATTCCAGGGCGGCCAGATCGTGCTCGATGGCGAATCCATCGGCTATGAGGATGTCGGCGGTAAGCGTGTTCGCCATCCCGAAAAAGTCATCGCCCGGCACCGGGCCATGACCGGCATGGCCTTCCAGCAATTCAATCTGTTTCCTCATCTGACCGCGTTGCAGAACGTCACCCTTGGCCTGCTCAAGGTGAAGAAAATGCCCAAGGACGAAGCAGTGGCCCTGGCCGAGAAATGGCTGGAGCGGGTCGGGTTGCTGGAACGTCGTGATCACTTCCCCGGTCAGTTGTCCGGCGGTCAGCAGCAGCGCGTGGCGATTGCCCGTGCGATTGCGATGAATCCCAGCCTGATGCTGTTCGACGAAGTTACCTCGGCCCTGGACCCGGAACTGGTCGGCGAGGTGCTCAACGTGATCAAGGGCCTGGCCGAGGATGGCATGACCATGCTCCTGGTCACTCACGAGATGCGCTTTGCCTTCGAAGTGTCGGACAAGATCGTGTTCATGAACCAGGGCCGCATCGAAGAGCAGGGCCCGCCAAAAGAATTGTTCGAACGCCCGCAGTCCCCGCGTCTGGCGGAATTTCTCAAGAACACTCGTTTTTAATCCCATTCAACAAGGAGAAACACCCATGAGTATTACGCGCTATGGCACCGGCAGCACCGCAGGTGGCGGTCAGCCACGCCCATTCGCTCGCGCGGTGGAAGCCGATGGTTGGCTGCACGTGTCTGGCCAGGTGCCGGCGGTGAACGGCGAGATCATTGTCGGCGGGATCGTCGAACAGACGCACCAGACCATGAAGAACCTGATCGCCATTCTCGCTGAAGCCGGTTATGGCCTGGAGGACGTGGTGCGCTGCGGCGTGTGGCTGGACGACCCGCGGGATTTCTGGAGCTTCAACAAGGTGTTCGGCGAATACTTCAGCCCCGAACACGCCCCGGCCCGCGCTTGTGTGCAGGCGAGCATGATGGTCGATTGCAAGGTCGAGATCGATTGCATTGCCTACAAGAAAAAAACCTGAACCCAGTGACAACACTGTTACTCAAGGCTTGTTTGATTCATCGTGGCGAGGGAGCTTGCTGTGGCGAGGGAGCTTGCTCCCGCTGGGTGGCGTAGCCGCCCCAAAAAGCTCAGGGCCGCTGCGCGCTGGAGCGCCAGCCCGGCCCAGCGGGAGCAAGCTCCCTCGCCACAGTGAAGACATGCAATCTACGAGTGACTGATCGGGAACCCAAGACATGACCGAAGACACCATCAAACGCCGGGCCCGGGGACTGGATCGGGCGTTCGATATCCTCGATTTCCTCAAGGAAATCGGCCAGCCGTTGCGCCCGAACGATATTGCCAGTGGCATCGGCAGCCCCAAGTCCACGGTCTACGAACTGGTGGCCTCGCTGCTGGAACGGCGCATCCTGGAGCCCGTTGGCAAGGACGGCCATGTCTACCTGGGACGTCAATTGTATTTCCTGGGGCAGGCGCACCTGCGGCATTTCGACTTGAGCCGCGAGGCCGACCATGCGTTGCAGGAGATCGTCAGCCAGACCCGCGAGACCGCCCAGATGTGCCTGCTCAACGGGCGCAAATACACCGTCGCGCTGATGAAGGAGGGCGAGCGGCATTTCCGCATTTCTTCGGACATCGGTGAAAACGCGCCCATCCCCTGGACGGCCTCCGGTCGCCTGCTGCTGGCGCATTTGAGCGACCAGCAGATCGTCGACTTGATCGACCCTGACGACTTCATCCTGCCGGACGGCGAACGCCTGCCCCTTGAGCAATTCCTCAAGGAAATCCGCCAGGCCGGGCTCGATGGATTCTTCTCGTTCGACAGTGTGGCCGACACCTTCACCCATTGCTTCGCCGCGCCGGTCAAAGACCCTAGTGGCGTCGCCATCGCGACCCTGTGCATCGTCGCCCCCCGGGCCGACGCGAAAAACAACTACGCCGACTACCGCCGGGTGCTGATCGAAAGCGCCAACAACCTGGCCCGGCGCATCAATGATTAGATAACCACGGCTGTTCACGGCCGTGCGTGAGGAGTTCGACCATGTCTTCTGCCATTCATAACGCCAACGTGGAGAAGGGCGCGGCCAGCGTCGGTGCGCATCTGCTGCGCGATGTCAGCCTGCCGGCGTTGGTCCTACACCGTGAGGCGCTGGAGCACAACATTCGCTGGATGCAAAAATTCGTCAGCGGCAGCGGCGCCGAACTGGCCCCCCACGGCAAGACCAGCATGACCCCGGCGTTGTTTCGCCGCCAGCTCGAGGCCGGCGCCTGGGGCCTGACCCTGGCCACTGCGGTGCAGACCCGTGCCGCCTACGCCCATGGCGTGCGCCGGGTGCTAATGGCCAACCAACTGGTCGGCGGGCCGAACATGGCCCTGGTCGCCGATCTGCTGGCCGACCCGACGTTCGAATTCCATTGCATGGTCGATCACCCGGACAACGTGGCCGACCTGGGGGCGTTCTTTGCCGCTCGCGGTCTGAAGCTCAATGTGATGATCGAGTACGGTGTGGTGGGTGGCCGTTGTGGATGCCGGACCGAGGCCGAGGTGCTGGCCCTGGCCGAGGCGGTCGGCGCACAGCCGGCGCTGGCGCTGACCGGTATCGAAGGCTATGAAGGGGTGATCCACGGTGACCACGCCATCAGCGGCATCCGTGGGTTCGCCGCGTCCCTGGTACGCCTGGCGGTGCAATTGCAGGACAGCGGCGCGTTTGCCATCGACAAGCCGATCATCACCGCCTCGGGTTCGGCCTGGTACGACCTGATCGCCGAATCCTTCGAGACCCAGAACGCTCAGGGACGTTTTCTCAGTGTGCTGCGCCCCGGCAGTTACGTGGCACACGACCATGGCATTTACAAAGAAGCCCAATGCTGTGTGCTGGAGCGCCGCAGCGACCTGCACGAAGGTTTGCGCCCGGCCCTGGAGGTCTGGGCCCATGTGCAATCGCTGCCGGAGCCGGGCTTCGCGGTGATTGCCCTGGGCAAGCGCGACGTGGCCTACGACGCCGGGCTGCCGGTGCCGCTCAGGCGCTACAAGGCCGGTGCCGATGCGGTGCCGGGGGATGACGTGAGCGGCTGCAAGGTGACGGCGGTGATGGACCAGCATGCATTCATGACCGTGGCGCCGGGGGTTGAGCTGCGGGTGGGCGATGTGATTGCGTTTGGTACTTCTCATCCGTGCCTGACCTTTGACAAGTGGCGGGTGGGCTGCCTGGTGGATGAGGGGTTGCGGGTGGTTGAGAGCATGGAGACTTGTTTCTAGGGCTTGAGACCGCGTCGCTGCAATCGCGAGCAAGCTCGCTCCCACATTGGCCCGCTGTGAACACAACGTTGGTGATCACCATCATTCCCTGTGGGAGCGAGCTTGCTCGCGATAGCGGCCTGCCAGACACCACAGATTGATCAGGAGCCCCATGAGCAAACCAAAACCCCGCATCGCCCTGATCGGCGAATGCATGATCGAACTCCAGCAACGCGCCGACGGCAGCCTGCAGCAAAGCTTCGGCGGCGATACCCTCAACACCGCGGTGTACCTGGCCCGCGCCTTGGGCGACAAGGGCTCGGTGGATTACGTCACGGCCCTCGGCGATGACAGTTTCAGCGACGCCATGTGCCGCAGCTGGGCCGAGGAAAACATTGGCCTGGAGCGGGTCCAGCGCTTGCCCGGACGCTTGCCGGGTCTGTACTGCATCCAGACCGACGCAGCCGGCGAGCGGCGGTTTCTGTACTGGCGCAACGAGGCGGCGGTCCGTGATTGTTTTACCACGCCGGCTGCCGCGCCGATTCTGGCGGCGCTGGTGGACTACGACGTGCTGTATTTCAGCGGCATTACCCTGGCGGTGCTCGGCGAGCAAGGGCGCGCCAGGCTCATCGAAACCCTGGTCGAAGCGCGGCGCCGTGGCGCCCAGGTGGTGTTCGACAACAACTACCGGCCCAGGCTCTGGGCTTCGGTCGAGGCGGCCCGCGCGGCGTATGGCAGCGTTCTGCCGTACGTGGAGCTGGCGCTGTTGACGGTGGACGACGAGCAGGCGCTGTTCGGACATGCCGACACGCAGGCGGTGTTCGCCGCCTATGAGCGCTTCGGCACGCCCGAGGTGGTGCTCAAGCGCGGCGCCGAGGCCTGTCTGATCCGCTGCGACGGCCAGTCCTGTGAAGTGCCCGCCCGGCGCGTCGAGCGGGTAGTGGACACGACGGCGGCGGGGGATTCCTTCAGTGCCGCATACCTGGCGAGCCGTTTGCTGGGCGGCGGCCCGACCGAGGCGGCCGAGGCGGGGCATTTGTTGGCGAGCCGGGTGATTCAGGTGCCGGGGGCGTTGATTCCCAAGGACTGAAACACCGAAGCCTGGGGCGGCCCCTGTGGCGAGGGAGCTTGCTCCCGCTGGACTGCGCAGCAGGCCCAAAAATTAGCGGCTGCTGCGCAGCCGAGCGGGAGCAAGCTCCCTCGCCACAGGGGCGCTGCTCCATGCTAATCCCGGTAGAACACCTGCACCAGGTGATACCCGAACTTGCTCTTGATCGGCCCATGCACCACCCGCAGCGGTTTCTTGAAGATCACCGCATCGATCATCCCGACCATCTGCCCCGGGCGCACTTCGCCCAGGTCGCCGCCGCGTTTGCCGGAGGGGCAGGTGGAGAACTTCTTCGCCAGCACGTCAAAGGCTTCGCCCTTGGCGATGCGTTGCTTGAGCTGTTCGGCTTCTTCGGCGGTTTTCACCAGGATATGGCGCGCTTGGGCTTTCATTGCTGCGGTGACCTGAACGTAACGGGGCGGCGATTATGCCTCAAGTCAGGAGACATGGTTGATCATCGCTCGGATCTTGGTCGCCAGCAGGTCCAGGGTGAAGGGCTTGGCAACCATGTCCATGCCATGTTCGAGGAAGCCCTGACGCTCGGTGGCTTTCTGCGCATACCCGGTCATGAACAGCACTTTCAGATCGGGCCGGTGCTGGCGAGCGATCTCGGCCAGTTGTCGGCCATTCATTCCCGGCAGCCCCACATCGGTCACCAACAAGTCGATTCGGCGGTCGGTTTCCAGCCAATCGAGGGCCTTTTTCGCGTCCTGGGCTTCCAGAGCCGTGTAGCCCAACGCTTCCAGTAGATCGAAAACCAGCATCCGCACCGCGGGTTCGTCTTCCACCAACAACACGGTTTCCCCGGCGATGGCCGCCGGCACGTCGGTCGTTTCCACCGCCGCAGGCTGTTCGACGGGCGTTACGTGCAGTCGCGGCAGGTATAGCTGCACCCGCGTGCCCTGGCCTGGCACGCTGTCCAGGCTCAAGTGCCCGCCGGACTGCTGGGCGAACCCGTAGATCATGGACAAACCCAAGCCGGTGCCCTGGCCGATGGGTTTGGTGGTGAAGAACGGATCGAAGGCCTTGGCCAGCACGGCGGGGGTCATGCCGCTGCCGTTGTCGCTGACGGCGATCATCACGTAGTCCCCGGCTTTGACCGGTTCCAGGGTACTGATATCGCTGCCGTCGAGGTAGACATTGGCGGTCTCGATGGTCAGCTCGCCGCCGTCGGGCATGGCGTCCCGAGCGTTGATGACCAGGTTGAGCAGGGCGTTTTCCAACTGGCTGGCATCGGTGCTGACTGGCCACAGATCGTCGGTCAGTTGCAGGCGCAGCAGGATGTGATCGCCGGTGGTGCGGCTCAGCAAGTCTTCCAGTGACTGGACCAGTTCATTGGCGTCCAGCGGCTTGCGGTCCAGGGACTGGCGCCGGGAGAAAGCCAGCAGGCGATGGGTCAGCGCCGCGGCGCGGTTGGCGGAGGACACCGCTGCTTCGGTGAAGCGACCGATCTCGGCAGCCCGGCCGTTGGCGATGTAGCGCTGAATCAGGTCCAGGCTACCCAGAATGCCGGTAAGCATATTATTGAAGTCGTGGGCGATGCCACCGGTGAGCTGGCCCACCGCTTCCATTTTCTGCGCGTGGCGCAGCGCTTCTTCGGCACGCTCGCGCTCGAACATCTCGCTCTGCAGACGCTGGTTGGCTTCGGCCAGTTGCTGGGTGCGGGCGATGACCCGCTCTTCCAGCGTTTCGTTGAGGTTGCGCAGCGCTTCCTCAGTTTTCTTGCGCTCGGTTTCATCGATCACAAAGATGTAGAACCCGTTCACCGCGCCGTCTGCCCCGTGGCGGGGCAAGTAGTTGGTCAGCGCGTGACGTGGGCGGCCGTCACGATGCGCCGCTTCTACGGGGAAGCTGCAAGGCTTGCCCGCCAGCGCCCCGGCGATCTGCTCGGCCCGGACTGCGTAGGCTTCTTCGCCCAGCACCTCGCGGATGGTCTTGCCGTAGAGCTCCTGTGGGGTCAGGCCGTACCAGTCCAGGTAGGCGCTGTTGTTCAGCCGGAACCGCTCTTCCCGGTCGACGTAGCTGATGAGGATCGGCATAGCGTTGATGATCAGTTGCAGCTCAGTCTGGCTCTGGCGCAGCGCCTGTTCGGTGCGCTTGCGCTCGCTCAGGTCCAGGGCGGCGCCGAGAAAGCGCTTGGGCCGCCCGTGACGGTCCTTGTAGCAGCGGCCGCGCACATACACCCAGCGCAGTTCGCCGTCGGGCTGCAGCAGGCGATATTCCTCGGCGTATTCGGTGCCGTGGGTGATGCAATGCTTGATGCTGCGGGCAACGGCGGCCCGGTCTTCGGGATGCACACCCTCCAGATAAGCGCTGATAGGCAACTGCCGCGACAGACTCGGATCGACGCCATGCAGCAGGGCGAAGTGCGCGTCGGCAACGAAACGATCCTCGCTGATGTCCCAATCCCAGGTACCCAGTGCGTCGGCGGCGGCCAAGGCCAGTTGCAGACGTTCCTCGCTTTCCTGCTGGGCCTTGAGACTGGCCTCCGAGCGCCGTTCGAACTCCAGGGCCAGGCGACGTCGTTCGCTGGTCTCGATGGCGGTGATCAGGACGCCGGCGACGCTGGCATTTTCGTCGTGTACCGGGCTGTAGGTCAGGTCCAGCCAGACATCGCAAAGGCGACCGGCAAAGGGGACGCGCCAGAGTTGATCGCGACAGGTGTGGGTCTGTCCTTGCAACACGCGCTGGTAGATCGCTTCGGTAACGCCCTTGAGTTCGGGCCACGCGCTATGCGTAGGTTGGCCAAAGGCATGGGGATGCTTGTCGCCGGCCAGTCGGGAGAAGGCATCGTTGTAGAGCTGGACCAGCTGCGGCCCCCACAGCAAGGCCATCGGCATCGGGGAATGGAGCACCATGTCCACCGCGGTGCGCAGGCTCTGCGGCCAGGTTTGGCTGGCGCCCAGCGGGCTTGAGGTCCAGTCCATTCGGGCAAGCAGGCGTTGTGTATCGCTGCCGGCGGGTATTGCGTTCATCACGGAATCCCTGGATGTCGTGGTGTGTCGACTATCCTCTGAAGAAGGAAAGCGCGGGTTGGTCTGTAAGGTCGCATGTTCGGGTCAGCTTGTTTCATTGATGTCTCGCGGAAGCTTCAGTCCATGGAAATCGATCCATTGTTACGAATCCTGGCCAGCCAGGATGGTTCCGACCTCTACCTGTCCACCGGTGCGCCGCCGTGCGCAAAATTCGAGGGTGTGCTCAAGCCGTTGGGCACCCAGGCGTTCAAGGTCGGCGACATTGCCAGGCTCGCCGAGTCATTGATGGACGCCGAACAGCGCCTTGAGTTCGATCGAGAACTGGAAATGAACCTGGCGATCTCCCTGGCCGGCGTCGGGCGGTTCCGGGTCAATATCTTCAAGCAGCGCAACGACGTGTCCATGGTGATCCGCAACGTCAAGCTGGACATCCCGCGTTTCGAAGACCTGAAACTGCCGCCGGTGTTGCTCGAAAGCGTCATGCACAAGCAGGGCTTGATCCTGTTCGTCGGCGCGACTGGCTCCGGCAAGTCTACCTCGCTGGCGGCGCTGATCGACTTTCGCAATCGCAACAGCAGCGGCCATATCA
The DNA here is from genome assembly GCF_052042015.1 of Pseudomonas sp. SMV71. Classification (NCBI taxonomy): domain Bacteria; kingdom Pseudomonadati; phylum Pseudomonadota; class Gammaproteobacteria; order Pseudomonadales; family Pseudomonadaceae; genus Pseudomonas; species Pseudomonas sp. SMV71. The sequence continues at coordinate 20,436 of NZ_JBKGGU010000003.1, forward strand.
TCACCATCGAAGACCCGGTGGAGTATATCCACCGTCACAAGAAATCGATCATCAACCAGCGTGAAGTGGGTGTCGACACCCGCAGTTTCCATGCAGCCCTGAAGAACACCTTGCGCCAGGCGCCGGACGTGGTGTTGATCGGCGAAATCCGTGACCGAGAAACCATGGAACATGCCCTGGCATTTGCCGACACCGGGCATCTGGTGATCTCCACCCTGCATGCCCATAACGCCAACCAGGCCCTGGATCGAGTGATCAATTTCTTCCCGGAAGAGCGTCGGCCGCAATTGCTCCATGACCTGGGCAACAACCTCAAGGCGTTCGTGTCCCAGCGATTGGTACGCACCCGAACCGGCGGACGCCGGGCGGCGGTGGAAGTGTTGCTGGGCTCACCGACGGTGGGCGACCTGATCCGCCGCAACGAACTGGGCGAACTCAAGGGCATCATGGAAAAGTCCGAAGAGATGGGCATGCAAAGCTTCGATCAGGCGTTGTTCAACCTGGTAGTCGAAGGCGCCATTGATGAGGAAGAGGCGCTGAAAAACGCTGATTCGGCGAATAACCTGCGCCTGCGCTTGAAGCTGCATGCCGAGTCGGGCGCGGCGGCTGCGCCTGATAGCGCGGCGGGGGATTGGGGGTTGGTGGAGTGATTTGATTCGGGCAGGATTTCCTGTGGCGAGGGAGCTTGCTCCCGCTCGGGTGCGAAGCAGCCGCAAGAAGGCCTGCTCCGCAGTCCAGCGGGAGCAAGCTCCCTCGCCACAACAGCGTCTTGCAGTGCCTATGTAGCCAGCTCCGGCCGGTCCCGAAATTGCTCCAGCGCCTCTGGGTTGGCCAGCGCATCGGTGTTCTTCACCACTTCGCCATGCACCACATTGCGCACCGCCAGTTCCACCACCTTGCCACTGATGGTCCGCGGGATGTCGCTGACCGCCAGGATCTTCGCCGGTACGTGACGGGGCGTGGTGTTGGCACGGATGACCTGGCGGATCTGCGCCTCCAGGTTTTCATCCAGCGTCACACCGTCGCGCAACCGCACGAACAGCACCACCCGCACATCGCCTTGCCACTGTTGACCGATGGCGACGCTGTCCAGCACCTGTTCGACCTTTTCCACCTGGCGATAGATTTCCGCGGTGCCGATGCGCACGCCACCGGGGTTGAGCACCGCGTCGGAGCGGCCGTGGATCAGCAGGCCGCCGTGGGGCAGTTCCTCGGCATAGTCGCCTTGGGCCCAGACACCGGGGAACTGGCTGAAGTAGGAGGCGCGAAGTTTGTCTTGCCGGGGATCGTTCCACAAACCGATGGGCATCGCCGGAAAATGCCGGGTGCACACCAGTTCGCCTTTCTCGCCGATTACCGCTTTGCCAGTCTCGTTCCAGACCTGCACCGCCATGCCCAGGCTCTTGCCTTGCATCTCGCCGCGCCTTACCGCGGACAGCGGGTTGCCGTTGATAAAACACGACACGATGTCGGTGCCGCCGGACATCGAGGCCAGGCACACGTCGGGCTTGAAGTCGCGGTACACGTAGTCGTAGCTGTGGGGCGCCAGTGCTGAACCGGTGGACAGCAGTGTCTTGAGGCTGCCCAGATCGTGGCTTTGCCGAGGCTTGAGACCCTGGCTTTCCAGGGCCGCGAGGAATTTAGGGCTGGTGCCGAACACCGTGATGCGCAGCTCATCGATCAAGTCCAGCAGGCGCTCGGGACCGGGGTGGAACGGCGAGCCATCATAAAGCACCACGGCGCTGCCGACGGCCAGGGCCGAGACCAGCCAGTTCCACATCATCCAGCCGCAGGTGGTGTAGTAGAACAGTCGGTCCTCGGGGCCGAGATCGACGTGCAGGGCGTGTTCCTTCATATGCTGCAGCAGCACGCCGCCGGTGCCGTGGACGATGCATTTCGGCACGCCGGTGGTACCACTGGAATAAAGGATGTACAGCGGATGATCGAACGGCACGCTGGTGAATTCCGGGGCGCCGCCGGGTTGGTAAAACCCGTCCCACAACGTTACGTCGGCCGTGGTCCTGAAGTCGTCCACGGTGGCATCGATGCGGGCGTAAGGCAGCACGATCAACTGCTGCAACGACGGCAGGCGTTCGAGGATTTCATTGACCTTGGCCCGCTGGTCGATGACCTTGCCGGCGTAGCGGTAGCCGGCGCAGGTGATCAGCACCTTGGGCTCGATCTGGCCGAAACGGTCGATAACGCCCTGGGTGCCGAAATCCGGTGATGAACACGACCAGATCGCCCCCAGGCTGGTGGTGGCGAGCATGCCCACCAGGGTCTGCCAGGTGTTGGGCATGCACGCGGCCACTCGGTCGCCCTGGGTGACACCGGCGGCCCGCAGGCTTCGTTGCAGGCCAGCGACGTTGGCGGCGAGTTCGGCCCAGGTCAGCTGTTCCTGGCCGCCACTCTCGTCGACGGCCACCACCGCCACGGCGTCATCGCGACGGCGCAGCAGGTGCTCGGCAAAGTTCAGCGTCGCCCCAGGGAACCAGTGGGCGCTGGGCATCTGTGGGCCTTCGACCAACACCTCGGTGGGCGCTTGGTGGAAACGGATCTCGAAGAAATCGACGATGGCCTGCCAGAAGGCTTCACGCTGGTCGATGCTCCAGGCGTGCAGGGCGGGGTAGTCGTGCAATTGCAGTGAGTGTCGTACGTTGACGAACCGGCGGAAGGCGTCCATGCGTGACTGGGCGATGCGTTCGGGGGCGGGTTGCCAGAGGAGATCGGACATGGGGTGCCTCTTATTCTTTTATCAGGCTTATAAACATTGCAGCACAAGGCGACCTTCGTGGCGAGGACACCCTTGTGACGAGGGACGCTTCTGTGGCGAGGGAGCTTGCTCCCGCTGGGTGGCGCAGCCGCCCCAAGAAGCTTAGGGCCGCTTCGCGCCCCAGCGGGAGCAAGCTCCCTCGCCACGGAAAGTCCCTTGTTACAGTGGTAACGGCATGACGTTACTGAGCCAACCACCCACCGTCGATATTCCACGCCGCGCCGCGCACCTGGCTGCCCGCTTCGCTGCACAGGAACAGCACCAACTCGCCCAGTTGCGGCGGGGTGACGAACTCCAGGGACGGCTGTTTCTCGGCCAGCAGGTCATGCTGCGCCTGTTGCGGGTCGACGCCGCTGGCAATCCGGTCGTCGATCTGTTTCTGCACCAACGGTGTCAGCACCCAGCCGGGGCAGATGGCGTTGCAGGTGACGTTGCTGGTGGCGGTTTCCAGGCCGACCACTTTGGTCAGGCCGATCACCCCATGCTTGGCCGCGACGTACGCCGCCTTGCCCACCGACCCCACCTGGCCGTGCACTGAGGCGACGTTGATGATTCGTCCCCAGCCTTTGGCGCGCATGCCCGGCAGGCTCAGGCGCGTGGCGTGGAACACCGAGGACAGGTTGATGGCGATGATCGAATCCCAGCGCTCCACCGGAAAATCTTCCACGGCGGCCACGTGCTGAATGCCGGCGTTGTTCACCAGGATGTCGACGCCGCCGAACTCACGCTCGGCGTAGGCGAGCATCTCGGCGATTTGTGCCGGGTCGCTGACGTCGGCCGGATGATGACCGACCTTGCCGCCAAACTGTCCCACTTCGGCAATCACCGCTGTGGCGTCGCCGAAGCCGTTGAGGATCAGGTTGGCGCCGGCCTTGGCCAGGCTCAGGGCGATGCCCAGGCCGATGCCGCTGGTGGAGCCGGTGACCAGGGCGGTCTTGCCCGAAAGAATTGTCATCATTGCAACCTCACACAATGCCAGTGGCGTAGAACACACCGATCACTACGAAGACCGCCAGGGTCTTGATCAGCGTGATGCAGAAGATGTCTTTATAGGCTTCCCGATGGGTCAAGCCGGTCACGGCCAGCAGGGTGATCACCGCGCCGTTGTGGGGCAGGGTGTCCATGCCGCCGCTGGCCATCGCGGCCACCCGGTGCAGCACTTCCAGCGGGATGTTGGCGGCGTGGGCGGCGCTGATGAAGCTTTCGGACATCGCCGCCAGGGCGATGCTCATGCCGCCCGACGCGGAGCCGGTGATCCCGGCCAGCAGCGTGACCGTCACCGCTTCGTTGACCAGCGGGTTGGGAATGCTCTTGAGCCAGTCGGCCAGGACCAGGAAGCCGGGCAGGGAGGCGATGACCGCGCCGAAACCGTATTCCGAAGCGGTGTTCATCGCCGCGAGCAAGGCACCTCCTACCGCGCTTTTGCTGCCCTCGGCCAGTTTGCTGCGGATCGCCCGGAAACCGAACACCAGCACGATGATGATGCCCACCAGCAGAGCCGCTTGCACCGCCCAGATCGCGGTGAGCTTGGCGACGTCGCTGGTCACCGGCGCGGCCATGCCGGGCAGCGTCAGGCTGTGGCTCTTGCCGTACCACTGGGGAATCCACTGGGTGAACAGCAGGTTCATGACGCCCACCGCCAGCAGCGGTGAAAGGGCGATCCATGGATTCGGCAGCTTGAGGTCTTCGGCGGTTTCCGGTTCGTTGCGCAGTTCGGTGCCGTAGCCTTCGCCCAGGCGCTGGGCCTTGTTGCGTTGGCGTTGCAGGAACAGCATGCCGATGCTGAACACAAACAGCGTGCCGATTACCCCCAGCCATGGCGCGGCCCAGGCCGTGGTGTTGAAGAACGTGCTGGGGATGATGTTCTGGATCTGCGGCGTGCCGGGCAAGGCGTCCATGGTGAACGAGAACGCGCCGAGGGCGATGGTCGCCGGGATCAACCGCTTGGGAATATTGCTCTGGCGGAACATCTCGGCGGCGAACGGATACACCGCGAACACCACCACGAACAGCGATACGCCGCCGTAGGTCAGCACGGCGCAAACCAGCACGATCACCAGCATCGCCTGGCGCGTACCGAGCAAACGGATCGCCGCGGCGACGATGGAGCGCGAGAACCCCGACAATTCGATCAGCTTGCCGAACACCGCGCCGAGCAGGAACACCGGGAAGTACAGTTTGATGAAACCGACCATTTTCTCCATGAACACCCCGGTGAAGGCGGGTGCAACGGCCGAAGGATCAGTCAGCAGGACGGCGCCGAGGGCGGCGATGGGGGCAAAGAGAATGACGCTATAGCCACGGTAAGCGGCGACCATCAGCAGCGCGAGGGCTGCCAAGGCAATGATCACACTCATGGTGTGTCTCCTGGGATTGTTATTTTTGTGGGTGAAGCGGTGGGAGGGCTTTAGCGAGTTTTGTGCCAGGTACGTAACTTGTTGAAATACATAGGGAATTTATAAGTATGATCAAGTCGAAATGAAGGTTTGTCTCTGTTTTGAGATTTTCGGAAGGCTGCTGGCCTCATCGCGAGCAGGCTCGCTCCCACAAGGGGTGAGGGAAATTTCTGACGGACGCGTTCCACTGTGAGAGCGAGCCTGCTCGCGATGAGTGCGAAGCACTCCAAAAAAACCGTCTACGAATAGAGATAGATCGTCTCTCTAGGGAGATTCCGCAATTCCCAGCGCCACCATCTTCTTATACAGAGTCGACCGTCCCAGCCCCAACCGCTGCGCCGCCTCAACCACCTTGCCTCCACATTGCGCTAGGGTGGTTTCGATCAGTTGCCGGTCAAATCGGGCCCGGGCCTGGGCGAAGGTTTCCTGGGGCAATGGCTCCAGGTGTGTGCTGGCTGAGCGGGTCACCGGTGTGAAGGTGCCGATGGCGGCGCGGATGTCTGTGGCGGTCAGCAGCGAGGTGTCGCTCAGTAGCGCGGCCCGTTCCAGCACGTTGCGCAGTTCGCGGATGTTGCCCGGCCAGGCATGTTGCCGCAGCAGGCTCAGTGCGTCGTCGTTCAGTTCGTGCTGGCTGCGCAACTCCTCGAGGATCGCTTCGCTCAGGGCCGGCAGGTCGTCCAGGCGCTCGCGCAGCGGCGGAACCTGGATTGGCAGCACGTTGAGGCGATAATACAGATCGGCGCGGAACTCGCCACGCTTGATTGCGGCTTCCAGGTCCGTGGAGGTGGCGGCGATCACCCGCACATCGCTGTGCAGCACGTCGTTGGAACCCACCGGTTCGTATTCCTTTTCCTGGAGCACCCGCAGCAGTTTGCTTTGCAGCGGCAACGGCATGTCGCCGATCTCGTCCAGGAACAGCGTGCCGCCCTGGGCAATCTGCAACTTGCCGGGACGGCCCTTGCGATCAGCGCCGGTAAAGGCGCCGGGGGCGGTGCCGAAGAACTCGGCTTCCAGCAGCGATTCAGGAATCGCCGCGCTGTTGATACTGACGAACGCCTTGTTCGCCCGCGGCGAGGCGCTGTGGATCGACTGGGCCAGCAATTCCTTGCCCGTACCGGTTTCGCCGAGCAGCAGCACCGGCGAATCGGTGCTGGCGCTACGCCGGGCGCGGCGCTTGACCTCCAGGCTGGCGCTACTGGTGCCAATGAAGTGCGCGAAGTTGTACTTGGTCTGGCGTGCCCGCAGCAGCGAACGGGTGGAGGCCAGTTCTTCCTGCATGCTCTGGTAGCGTTTGAGCATCGGCGACAGGCTGTGCAACTCCCCGAACAAGGCAAAACCGATGGCGCCGATTACCGCGCCCGCACTGTCGTGGATCGGCAGGCGCATCACCACCAGTGGCTCCTTGGGCATGTCTTGCATGTCCAGCAGGATCGGTCGCCCGGTGCGCACCACTTCGCGCAGCAGGCTACCGGGGATCACGCTCTCGCAGGCCCGCCCAATCGCCTCCTGCGCCGAGTCCAGGCCGAAGCGCCGGGCGTAGCGTTCGTTCATCCAGACGATGTTCGCGTCACGGTCGACAATCACCGTGCCTTCGCTGGACTGCTCGATGATCTCGAACAGCGAGCGGATCGCCAGGGTGCGAACCCGTTTGTAGTCCTTGAGGTTTTCGGTGGGGTTCATCAGGCATTCCAAAGAGGGATTTGCCACACCCGCGGACGGGTTGCCAAGAGCATGCATTATGCCGGGGAAATTGCAGCACCGAAGCTTCGCCGCGTTTTTTTGGGTAATCTTGTACATCTGTCAGTGGGTGTACATGATTTTTTCCGTCTTTTCTGTAGGGCATATGAACATATTCAATCCCCGCAAGCTGAAACTCTCCAAATGGACGGCCTGTGTGCCAGTCAATCGAGAGAAGCACTTTCTGGTTACTCGAGTGATCTGTGATGAAACGGATCGCCCCATTAGCGTTGAGCTTCAGGCGGTGCACAGCGGGCGCGCGGAACTGCTCGACTGGACGGAGCTGCGGGATGAGAAACGTTGGAGAATGGGTTGGCATTGAAATGCCAGTAGCCGTTACGTGTTCATTTATCTTGTACAAAAAATAAAATATGTACAATTTTTCAGGAATGATGGCTTAATGACTCCTCCCAGTTAGAGGCATCGTGCCTTAAGGTCGGCTACGGCCTGGCACCCTACGTTTCCGGAGCGGCATCGCCATGTTCATTCGCACCCGCAAGCATCAGGAAGTCTTGCATCCGATCCAGGCCAGGCAGGCCGTGCTCGAGGCCGAACGGGCCGCTCTCAATCAAGCCATGGCGATCATGGAGCTCGATCCGATGGGGCAAGTGCTCGACGCCAATTCACTGTTCTTGAAAATGACGGGCTACACCCTGGCGGATATCCGGGGCCGGCACCACAGGATGTTCTGCGAGCCCGCTTATGCGGGCAGCCGGGAATATGCGACGCTGTGGCAGCAGTTGGGGCAGGGCCTGAGTGTCGATGCGCAGTTCTTGCACCTGACCCGCGAGGGGCACTGGCTCTGGGTTGAGGCCAACTGCGTTCCAGTACTGGATCCGCGAGGAATACTGCAGCGCATCATCGTAGTGATCCGTGACGTCAGCGAGCGTGTCCTTCGAAGCCAGACCGAGTCAAGTTTCAGGGTGGCGATCGACCGTTCCATGGCCGTCATCGAGTTCGACCTCAGTGGCCAGGTGGTGAATGCCAATGCGAATTTCCTGAAGGTGATGGGCTATCGGCTGGAGGAGGTCTGCGGTCAGCACCACCGTCTGTTCTGTCAGCCTGGCGAAGTACAGAGTGATGCCTACCGCAGATTCTGGGCGGGATTGAATCGCGGTGAGTACGTGACTGGCCTGTTTCAGCGCATCGACAAACAGGGCGCGACGGTCTGGCTGCAGGCGACCTATAACCCGCTCTACGACGCCCAGGGAAGATTGTACGGGGTGGTCAAGTTTGCCACCGATCACACCGGTGAGGTTGAGCAGCGCCGGAACGAATCGAACGCGGCGCGACTGGCCTTCGAGACATCGCGCCAGACCGATGCGCACACCCAGCGTGGCACGGCGGTGGTGCAGGAGACGGTGACCGTGGTGCAAAGCATCGCCGATGAACTCCAGCAGGTGGCGACGGGAATCAATGCATTGAGCGCTCAGTCCGAGGAAATAGGCAGCATTGTCGATGCCATCCGCGGCATCGCCGAGCAGACCAACTTGCTTGCGCTCAACGCGGCCATTGAAGCGGCGCGTGCGGGAGAGCAGGGACGCGGTTTCGCAGTGGTTGCCGATGAAGTGCGCAACCTCGCACGTCGCACGAGCCAGGCCACCGTCGCCATCACCGAGGTTGTAGGCAAGAACCGCGACCTCGCCAGGCAAGCCGTGACCAGCATGCAATCCAGCACGCACAAGGCGGAGCAGGGCGTGAAGCTGGCGAACCAGGCGGGCAGCGTTATCCTCGATATCCACCAAGGGGCCCAGCAGGTCGTGGGGGCGATTGGCGAATTTGCCCAGGCGTTGGATCAGCGACGCGACAACTGAGTCCCAGGGGCGGGGCCCCTTACCGGGGATGCGCCGCCGCCAACAGTTCTTTGGTGTAAGGATGCCGTGGCGATTCGAACACCTCGTGGCTGGCGCCTTGCTCCACCACCTTGCCGTCCTTGACCACCACCAGGTCGTGGGCCAGGGCACGTACCACCGCCAGGTCATGGCTGATGAACAGATAGGTCAGGCCGTGTTTTTCCTGGAGCTGGCGGAGCAGGGCGACCACCTGTTTCTGCACGGTGCGGTCCAGGGCCGAGGTCGGTTCGTCCAGCAGGATCAGGGCCGGCTTGAGTACCAGTGCCCGGGCGATGGCGATGCGTTGGCGCTGGCCGCCGGAGAATTCATGGGGGTAGCGGTGGCGGCTCTGCGGATCGAGGCCGACCTCCTTGAGGGCCTGGATCACCTGGGCTTCGCATTCCTTGGGGTTGGACGGGCTGTGGACTTCCAGGCCTTCGCTGATGATCTGCTGCACCGACATCCGTGGGCTGAGGCTGCCGAACGGGTCCTGGAACACCACCTGCATCTGCTTGCGCCATGGCCGCAGTTCCTTTTGCGACAAATGATCCAGCGCCTGGCCTTGGAAGCGAATGCTGCCTTCGGATTCGATCAGTCGCAGGATCGCCTGGCCGAGGGTCGACTTGCCGGAGCCGGATTCGCCAACGATGCCCAGGGTCTTGCCGCGCTGGATGTTCAGGCTGATGCCGTCCACCGCGCGCAGGTATTCCTTGCGCCGGAACAGCCCGCCGCCCAGCGCAAAGCTCACTCGTAGGTCCTGCACTTGCAGCACGTCTTCGCGCTCGTCGCGGGGCAGGGCTTCGCCTTCCGGTTCGGCGTGCAGCAGCTCGCAGCTATAGGGGTGTTTCGGCGCACTGAAGAGCGTTTCGCACGGCGCCTGTTCGACGATTTCCCCGGCCTTCATCACGCAGACTCGCTGGGCGATGCTGCGTACCAGGTTCAGGTCGTGGCTGATCAGCAGCAATGACATGCCGAGCCGCTGTTGCAACGATTTGAGCAGCAGCAGAATCTTGCGCTGCACCGTCACGTCCAGTGCGGTGGTCGGTTCGTCGGCAATCAGCAGCTCCGGCTCACAGGCCAGGGCCATGGCGATCATCACACGTTGGCGCTGGCCGCCGGACAGCTGATGGGGATAGGCCTTGAGTCGCTCGGTGGGTTTTTGAATGCCGACCAGGGCAAGCAATTCGAGGATGCGCTGACGGGCCGCCTTGCCACCCAGGCCCCGGTGCAGCATCAAGGTTTCGCCGATCTGCTTTTCGATGCTGTGCAACGGGTTCAGCGAAGTCATCGGCTCCTGGAAAATCATCGCGATCCGGTTCCCGCGCAGTTCGCGCAACGCCTTGGCCTCGGCGCCCACCAGTTCCTGGCCGCGATAGCGAATGCTGCCGGTAGTGCGGCTGGCATTTTCGGGCAACAGTTGCAGGATCGAATGGGCCGTCACCGATTTGCCGGACCCCGACTCGCCGACCAGGGCCAGGCATTCACCGGGGCGAATGTCCAGGCACAGGTTGCGCACCACGGTGTGGTCGTTGAAGGCCACGTTCAGATCGCGGATCTCGATCAGGTTTTCGCTCATTTCAACGGTCCGCTTCATGCTCGTGGGTCAAAGGCGTCACGCAACGCCTCTCCAATGAATACCAGCAGAGAAAGAATCAGCGCCAGTGTGAAGAAAGCCGTCAGCCCCAGCCAGGGTGCTTGCAGGTTCTGTTTACCCTGGCCGATCAATTCGCCCAACGATGCACTGCCTGCCGGCATGCCGAAGCCGAGGAAGTCCAGGGCCGTAAGGGTGGAAATTGCCCCGGTGAGGATGAACGGCAGGTAGCTCAGGGTGGCGTTCATCGCGTTGGGCAGGATGTGCCGCACGATTACCTTGCGGTCGGACAGGCCCAGGGCGCGGGCGGCTTTCACGTATTCGAGGTTACGCCCGCGCAGAAACTCGGCGCGAACTACGTCCACCAGGGCCAGCCAGGAAAACAGCGCCATGATCCCCAGCAACCACCAGAAATTCGGTTCCACGAAGCCGGACAGAATGATCAGCAGGTAGAGCACCGGCAGCCCGGACCAGACCTCCAGCAAGCGTTGCCCCAACAGATCCACCCAGCCGCCGTAGTAACCCTGCAACGCACCGGCGGCGATGCCGATCAGCGCACTGATGGCGGTCAGGGCCAGGGCGAACAGGATCGACACCCGTGCGCCGAAGATCACCCGGGCCAGCACATCCCGGGCCTGGTCGTCGGTGCCCAGCCAGTTCACTGCCGAGGGCGGGCTCGGCGCCGGTTGAGTGAGGTCATAGTTAGGCGTGTCGTCGCTGAAAGGGATCGGCGGAAACAGCAGCCAGCCGCCATCCTTGCGGATCAGATTCTGCACATAGTTGCTGCGGTAGTCGGCCTGGAATGGCAGTTGTCCGCCGAATTCCTGCTCGGTATAGCGTTTGAACACTGGGAAATACAGCGAGCCTTGGTAGCTGACCAGCAGCGGCTTGTCGTTGGCGATCAATTCGCCGCCCAGGGTCAGGATGAACAGGCCGACGAACAGCCACAGCGACCACCAGCCCCGGCGGTTTTTCTTGAAGCGCTCGAAGCGCCGACGACCCAACGGAGAGAGCAGCAACATCAGGCGTTCCTCGCGGCGAAGTCGATGCGCGGATCCACCAGGGTGTAGCAGAGGTCGCCGATGAGTTTGATGAGCAGGCCGAACAGCGTGAAGATGAACAGCGAGCCAAATACCACCGGGTAATCCCTGGAGACGGCGGCCTCGTAACTCATGCGTCCAAGGCCATCGAGGGAAAAGATCACCTCGATCAGCAGCGAGCCGGCAAAGAACACGCTGATGAACGCCTGGGGAATGCCCGACACCACCAGCAACATCGCGTTGCGGAACACGTGGCCATACAGCACCCGACGTTCGCTCATGCCCTTGGCTCGCGCCGTGACCACATACTGGCGGGTGATTTCGTTGAGGAACGAATTCTTGGTCAGGATCGTCAGCGTAGCGAAACCGCCGACCACCAGCGCCGTGACCGGCAGCACCAGATGCCAGAAATAGTCGGCGATCTTGCCCAGGGTCGACAACGACTCGAAGTCATCGGACACCAGCCCGCGCACCGGGAACCAGTTCAGCGACGTGCCGCCGGCGAACACCACGATCAGGAACATCGCGAACAGAAACGCCGGCATGGCGTAGCCGATGATGATCGCCGTGCTGCTCCACACATCGAATGCCGAGCCGTGCCGCACGGCCTTGCGGATTCCCAGGGGAATCGACACCAGGTAGGTGATCAGTGTCGCCCAGAGCCCGAGGGAAATGGTCACCGGCATTTTTTCCAGGATCAGGTCAGTGACCGTGGCGCCACGGAAGAAGCTCTTGCCGAAGTCCAGCCGGGCGTAGCTGCTGAGCATCAGCCACAGGCGTTCATGGGCCGGTTTATCGAAGCCGTACTGTTTCTCGATGTCCTTGATCAACTGTGGGTCCAGCCCTCGACTGGCACGCGAGCTGCCGGTCATGGCGTTGCCCGAACTGCCGACGGTGCCGCTGCCGATGCCTTGCAGGTGGGCGATGGCTTGTTCCACCGGCCCGCCGGGAGCAGCCTGCACAATGACAAAATTCACCAGCAGGATGATCACCAGCGTCGGAATGATCAGTAGCAGGCGCCGCGCAATATACGCCCACATCAGTGTGGCCCTCCCGGTGAGCCGCGCTTGATGCGCTCGGCGGTCATCTGCTCGTTGGTCAGCGGCGTGGTGCTGATTTCCCACCAGCTTTCGATGGCCTCGTCATTGCTGGCCTGGACTTTCGGAATGCCGAAGCGATTCCACCAGACGGTCGAGCTGCCGGGCGGGTAGTAGTTGGGGATCCAGTAGTAGTTCCATTGCAGCACCCGATCCAGGGCGTGGGCGTGGCGCAGCATGTCGCTTTTTGTGGTGGCCTTGACCAGTCCGTCGATCAGGGCGTCCACCGCCGGGTTCTTGAGGACCATGTAGTTGTTGGAGCCCGGATCGTTGGCGGCCGCCGAGCCGTAGTAATTGTAGAGTTCCATGCCGGGTGAGGTGCTGACCGGGTAGCCGGTGATGATCATGTCGTAGTCACGGCTCATCAGGCGGTTGACGTATTGGGAGGCGTCGATGCGCCGGATGCTCATGTCGATGCCGATCTGCTTCAAGGTCCGTTTGTACGGCAGCAACAGTCGGTCGATACCGTTCTGGCTGTTGAGGAAGGTGAAGCTCAGCGGCTCGCCCTCGGCGTTCACCAGGCGATCGCCTTCGGGTTTCCAGCCGGCCTGTTCCAGCAATGCCAGGGCCTGCAGCTGTTTGTCGCGGATCACGCCGCTGCCGTCGGTCTTTGGAGCCTCGAAGACCTGGGTGAAGACTTCATCGGGAATCTGCCCGCGCAGCGGTTCGAGGATTGCCCGTTCACCTGCATCGGGCAGTTGTTGGGCGGCGAGGTCGGTGTTGGAAAAGAAACTTTGCTGGCGCACGTACAGGTTGCGCATCATCTGGCGGTTGCTCCATTCGAAATCCCAGAGCATGGCCAACGCCTGGCGGACCCGACGGTCCTGGAACTGCGGGCGTTGCAGGTTGAATACGAAACCCTGGGCGGTCTGCGGCGCTTCTGTAGCCAGGTGGGCCTTTTGCAGGCGACCATCGCGCAGGGCGGGGCTGTCGTAGCCGATGGAGTAGCCGGTGGCGGAAAACTCGCGGTTGTAGTCGTAGGCGCCGCCACGTAGCACCTGGCGGGCCACGTCGGTGTCGCCGAAGTACTCGATGCTGAAGTGGTCGAAATTGTAGAGTCCGCGGCTGACCGGAAGATCCTTTCCCCACCAGTCGGCGTTGCGCTCGAAGGTGATGCTGCGTCCGGAATCGACCTTGCTCACCCGGTATGGGCCGCTGCCCAGGGGAGGCTCGTAGCCGCCGCCGTTGGCGAAGTCACGGGTCTTCCACCAATGTTCGGGGAGGACAGGCAAAGTCGCGATATCCAAGGGCAGGGTGCGGCTTTCATTGTTCTTGAAGTCGAAACGCACGGTGCGTTCGGACTCGACCTCGACACCTTTGACGGCAGCGAATTGGGTGCGATAGCGCAGACTGCCCTGGGTGGTCAGCAATTCGAAGCTATAACGCACATCCTCGGCGGTGATGGGCTTGCCATCGGCGAAGCGGGCCTTGGGGTTCAGGTAGAAACGCAAGGACCGGCCATCGTCCGAGCGCTCCATCTTCTCGGCCACCAGACCGTACACGGTGTAGGGTTCATCCAGCGAGCGCTGGGCCAGTGGTGAGTAGAGCAGTCCATCGATCTGGCTGACGCCGATGCCTTTGTCGATGTACGGCAGGAGATGGTCGAAGTGGCCGATCTCGACGGCCGAGCGGCGCATGGTCCCGCCTTTGGGTGCCTGGGGGTTGGTATAGGCGAAATGACTGAAGCCTTCGGCGTACTTGGCCGGTTCGCCATAGACGGTCAGGGCCTGCTGTGGTGCGGCGTACCCACTGGCGGCGCCCGTCAGCAGGATCGCGGCAGTGAGAAACGGTGAAAGAAACGCCAGTCGCATTGTCAGCCTTAAAGCCGGGTGATCGATGAGCACGATTTGTACGCGAGCGGCGCGCTGATCGCCAGTCCTGTGCATGAAAGCTTATGGGGCGAGGGAGCTTGCTCCCGCTTGGCCGGGCTGGTGCTCCAGTGCGAAGAAGCGACTGGAAAATCGGCCTGCTTCGCAGTCCAGCGGGAGCAAGCTCCCTCGCCACAGGGGATCAGGCCAGCCTTGAGTGAGCGGCGCGTCCCGTATCGATAAGCGGGATCAGTCCTGGCGGCTGGTCACTTCCAGCAGGTGATAGCCGAACTGAGTCTTGACCGGACCCTGGACAGTATTGACCGGCGCGCTGAACACCACGGTGTCGAACTCCTTGACCATCTGGCCCGGGCCGAACGAGCCCAGGTCACCGCCCTGGCGGCTGGATGGGCAAGAAGAATTGGCCTTGGCGACTTCGGCGAAGTCGGCGCCGGCTTCGATCTGGGCCTTGAGTTCGTTGCACTTGTCTTCGGTGGAAACCAGGATGTGACGGGCAGTGGCTTTGGCCATGGGAAATTCCTTCGGATATTTTGAAAGGTGTTGAGCCTACCGGATTCGTTAACCGGTTGTTGTCAAAATTGCGTCAAAACCTTGGACCGGCGATCAAAGGCCTGCCTTGGACAGGCGCTCGGCGTGGCGCAGGTAGAGCATGATCGGGTCTGTTTCCCTGGCCGTTTTGCCGAGCGGCAGGTTGAGGGTGTCCAGGTGGTCCATGGGATAATCGGAGCGGATAACCTTGCCCAGATGCGAGCTGAAGCGTCCGACCATGCCATCGTTCTGTCCGGCTTCGGTAATGAAGTATTGGGAAAAGGCGCGACAGAAAACCTGCAAGGGGTTGGTTGCGTCGAGCCCTTGCGGCATTGCCGGCAGCGTGCCGCTCCAGGAGTAGTAGCGCACCCCGTTGACCCGCTGGGGGCCGTTCTCGCCCCAGTTCCTCGGCAGCCCCTGGGGGTATTTGTCGTTGAAAGCGCCGACGCCTTCGGTGGTCAGCGAGGCCAGCGTGGCGACGGCTGCCGCAGGCAGATGCGCCTGGCCCCCCAGCAAGGTGATGAAATCAGCGTACAGCGTTGCGACCTTGCTCGCTACACGTCCCGGCAGCCGTCCCGGGGTCAGGGCCCTGTGCAGGAAATCGGCCAATTCAGAACCGTGGTTGGGTCCGCTGACCGAGGTCACCGAAGCCACCTTGTCGGGCGCAATCGCGGCGACGTAACGGGCCGCCAGTGCGCCCTGGCAATGGCCGATCAGATTGACCCTGCCCGCACCGGTACCGCTCAGGACTCGATCGATCTGCGCCAATAATTGCTCGCCTCGGGCTTCGTTGCAGTGGGACGCCGACAAATGCGGGATGAACACCTGGGCGCCCGCGCTACGCAAAGCCTGCTTGATGCCATGGAAAAGTTCGAAGCCGCCGATCCTGTCAAACCCGAACAACCCATGGACCAACAGGATGGGAAATTGAGTGGTTGCATTCCGTTGCATGTTCGTACCTTTTTCGAAGAGGTTCACGTTGAGTTCGCGACCTCACTCTAATGCACGCGTTGCATGGGTGGTGTAGGAAGAAACCGCGCTGCGCTACTGAAAATGGAATAAAAGCAGCGGGAAGAATCTGACCAGCCGCGGCGGTGCCGAACATGCGCGGATACGTCCGATGGTATGTGGGGTGCGCTACTACAACGGAGGCTGCCGGGTACCACGCTCTCTGTCGTGTTGTCTGACTGAAGGGGAGAGGGCCTTCGGGTTTCAATGGGCATCGTATATCCAAGGAGTGGAACCCGGACATGAACACTGACAGAACTGCCCAACGATCCCGTCTCGCCTCAAGTACAAGATTGCCGGCACCGTCGCTGGCTGCGGCCAGGACAGGGGTGATCGACCCGGCCTGGCGCAAGGTTGTCGTCACTATCGAGCCCTACCCGATGATGACCTGCGGCGATGAAGTCGTGCTTTTATGGCACGGCCTCAATTCGGACGCCGAGCCGTACCGGCATGAAATGCGCGGATTTATCACTGAACGGCACGTCGGACGCCCCGTGGTGTTCGTGGTGCGCGAGCCCCATATCGCCGAACTGGACAGCGGTTCGCTGGAAATCTCCTATCGCGTAACGGGGCGACAGTTGCCGGCTTCGTTGGAATCTGAATCTCTGTTGTTAGACATCGGCGATGTACCGTTGCAACAGCTGCCGGTGGTTGCTGACGATGCGGTAGGTGGCAGCCTCGATCCCGCTCGGGTGCCGGAGGGCACGCGGATGACTGTCCGGCCTTATTCCAGAATGGCCGTGGGCGACCGGTTGATCCTGATCGCCAGCAAGCAGGGCAAGGCGCTCTGGCGAGATGTGCTGGATATACAGAGCCATGCCGTCGGCCGGGAGGTATCGTTCTGGCTGGATCACTCGCAGATCGCGCCCCACCTGGGACATGACCTGAGCCTGACGTACGTCGTTCGGCACGGGCATTCCGTGCGCCGGGCCGAGCCGTTGTCGGTGCACATCGGCCCCCTGGTGCGTCCCGCGCTGAAGGCTCCACGGATACTGGCAGTGGAGAATGGCGTGCTGGATATCGACGAGCACCCGAATGGTGTAACCATCGTCATCGAGGGCGCGGGCCTTGAGGCGGGCGAGTGGGTCTGGTTGCAATGCAACGGGAACAATATTCACATTGAGGAGCGTGAGATCACCCAGGCCATGGCCGGCCAGCGCGCGACCTTCGTCGTGCCGGCGAGTTATTGGCAGGATCAGCGTGGCCGCGCGGTGCAGTTGTTTTATCAGATCGAGCGCCTGGATGACGTCAGTCAGCATTCCGAATGGGTGACGGTGGAGGTTCGGTCCTCTGCCGGCTTGGATTCCGAGTAGTTTGGGACGGCCTCATCGCGAGCAGGCTCGCTCCCACAGGGGACTGATGTTGTTTGCAGGATTGCAGGCACGCCGCAGGACCTGTGGGAGCGAGCTTGCTCGCGATAGCGGGGTTTCAGCTTGCATCAATGTTGAACGTGCCGACGCCTTCGCGGGCAAGCCCGCTCCCACAGGGGACTGGTGTTGTTTGCAGGATTGCAGGCACGCCGCAGGACCTGTGGGAGCGAGCCTGCTCGCGATAGCGGTGTTTCAGCTTGCATCAATGTTGAACGTGCCGACGCCTTCGCGGGCAAGCCCGCTCCCACAGGGGATTGATGTTGTTTGCAGGATTGCAGGCACGCCGCAGGACCTGTGGGAGCGAGTTTGCTCGCGATAGCGGTGTTTCAGCTTGCTCGATGTTGAACGTGCCGACGCCTTCGCGGGCAAGCCCGCTCCCACAGTGGAGCGGCGTTGATGGCGATTTAGAGTTCGCACAGATCCAATGTGGCGAGGGAGCTTGCTCCCGCTTGAGTGCAAAGCACTCATAAAAGAGGGGCCGCTTCGCAGCCCAGCGGGAGCAAGCTCCCTCGCCACGGTTGCCCCTCAGCCAGCCGATTGCAATTGGCGATGGGCCTGGCGCAACAGCTCCTCGGTGGACGCCCAACCCAGGCATCCGTCGGTCACTGACACGCCATAGCGCATCGACGCGCCCAGCGGTTGGCAGCCTTCGAACAGGTGGCTTTCCAGCATCATGCCGATCAGCGAACGATTGCCTTGCAGGCGTTGCTGGAGTACGTCATTGAACACCTGGGGCTGGCGCAGCGGGTCCTTGCCGCTGTTGGCGTGGCTGCAATCGACCATGATCCGCGCCGGTATCTTGAGGCGGGTCAGGTCGGCCTGGATCTGCGCCACGCTCTGGCTGTCGTAGTTCGGCCCGCGATGGCCGCCGCGCAATACCAGATGAGTGTCGGGGTTGCCCTGAGTCTGGATGATTGCCGGATGGCCCTGGCTGTCGACCCCGAAGTGCCGATGGGGATGAGCCGCCGAGCGCATTGCGTCGCAGGCGATACCGACGCCACCGTCCGTGCCGTTCTTGAAGCCCACCGGAATGCCCAGGCCGCTGGCCATCTCCCGATGGATCTGCGATTCGGTGGTGCGGGCACCGATGGCGACCCAACTGAGCAGGTCATCGAAGTAGCCGGCTGCCATCGGTTGCAGCAGTTCGGTGGCGACGGGCAGGCCCAGCTCCAGCATTTCGCGCATCAGCTCCCGGGACAGCGCCAGGCCTGTGGCCATGTCATCGCTGCCGTCCAGGCCCGGGTCGTAGGCCAGGCCTTTCCAGCCTACGGTCGTACGCGGTTTTTCTACGTAGGCACGCATCACCAGCAGCATGCTGTCGCTCACTTCATGAGCCAGGCGTGCCAGGTTGGCGGCGTATTCCAGGGCGGACTTCGGGTCATGGATCGAGCAAGGGCCGACGATGACCAGCAGGCGGGAGTCTTCGCCGTCGAGGATCGAACGAATGGCCCGGCGGTGGGTGTCGACCTGTTGGTTGAGGACGACGCTGAGCGGCAACTGATGTTTGAGTTGCAATGAGCTGGGCAGACGCAGGGTCAGGGCTTCATTGGCCGGGTTGAGCGAGGACAGCGGCAAAGCGGAGACGGATGAATTCATGATCTGGCTTCCTGGACGGGCGGCGGGTGCTTTCCCGCGCCGGTCCTAGTGGGGTGTTCGACAATTGGCCGGATTGGCCCGCAATTGAGGCTTGCCACCGGTAGGTGACCGATCGGAGGCGGCAGGCTGTCCCGAGCGGTGGCTGGTAAATCGCCAGGCGGAAAAACTGTCGTAACGGTAATAAGTGGCGTAGTTCATGGCTCAGTCCTCAAGTTGTCTGGTGTTGCAAATGTGTAGCCGGAAAAAACAAAACCCCCGGTCGGGAGGCCGACCGGGGGTTTGGAAAACTCTGGAAGGCGACCCGTTTGAAGTGGGCGCCGGTGGGGTATCAGGCGCGCCAGTGGCTAAACCAATACCCGAAATAAAAGTTGACGGGAGTTTGAACACTGTTCGCCCAGGCAGCCGCAACCGAGCGCGGGGCGCTGGCGGTGTGACGCTGTGAGAGGGCATTGAACATGGTCTGTCTCCGATGAATGGCCCCGAGCTTACTAGAGGGCAGGGCGCCGCTTCAATCAGAAAATGCTATCGCTGCCATGCAACGGTTCGCACTGGCTTGAGTGAGGCGGACTTTGTGACACACTTTTGCTTTATGTTGTCCGTTGTAGGACGCCCCTTCGAAGAGGAAATCATGAACCTTGAATGGCGTGCAGCCACGGCCGGGGACATTGGCTTCGCCCGCAAACTGACCTGTCGCAATATGCTTGCCTATTATCTGCAGCATGATCTGCTCTGGCAGGATGAGGCGTTCGACCTGGCCTGGATCATTCGTCAGAACTGGATCATCTACCGCGGTGACCGGCCGTTGGGGTTCGTCAGTCTCAGTCGCGATGCGCGGGCGTTGTATATCCGCGAATTGCAGATCGACGAGGCGTTTCGTGGGCAGGGCGTCGGAACCTGGGCGATCGGACAGGTTTGGCAGATGGTGGCGCTTGAGCGACGACCGGCGTTGCGCCTGACGGTTTTCAAGAATAATCCGGCCAGGGTGCTCTACGAGCGCATGGGGTTGCGGGTCGTGGGCGAGGATGAGTGTTTCCTGAGGATGGAGCGAGACGCCAGTGCTTGACGCTGCGGACGCGCTACCTATAAAGATTCGCTGTAACTTTTATATGCCCCTTTGCGCTAGGTCTGCTGGATGCTTTTTGCTAAGGTGTGGGGCAACCCAAATAAGACCAATGAGGTGTCTGCTTGATTAGGGTGTTGGTGGTCGATGACCATGATCTCGTCCGTACGGGCATTACGCGAATGCTGGCCGACATCGATGGTCTGCAGGTGGTTGGCCAGGCCGAATCCGGGGAAGAGGCGCTGATCAAGGCGCGTGAACTCAAGCCCGACGTGGTGCTGATGGACGTCAAGATGCCTGGCATCGGCGGTCTTGAGGCCACGCGCAAGTTGCTGCGCAGTCATCCGGACATCAAGGTGGTCGCGGTGACCGTCTGCGAAGAAGACCCGTTTCCCACCCGGTTGTTGCAGGCGGGCGCGGCGGGCTACCTGACCAAGGGCGCCGGTTTGAACGAGATGGTACAGGCCATTCGTCTGGTTTTCGCCGGGCAGCGCTACATCAGCCCGCAGATTGCCCAGCAATTGGCAATCAAGTCTTTCCAGCCCACCAACGATTCTCCGTTCGATGCATTGTCGGAGCGGGAAATCCAGATCGCCCTGATGATCGTCGGCTGCCAGAAAGTACAGATCATCTCCGACAAGCTGTGCCTGTCACCCAAGACCGTGAACACCTACCGTTACCGTATCTTCGAGAAACTTTCGATCAGCAGCGACGTTGAGTTGACACTGCTGGCGGTGCGCCACGGCATGGTCGATGCCAGCGCCTGATAATGACCGAATTGTTTGATCCCAGTGCTTTCCTGTCCACATGCAGCGGCCGCCCAGGCGTCTACCGCATGTTCGACAGCGATGCGCGCCTGCTATACGTCGGCAAGGCCAAGAACCTCAAGAATCGCCTGGCGAGCTATTTCCGCAAAACCGGCCTCGCCCCGAAGACGGCTGCCCTGGTGGGGCGCATCGCGCAAATCGAAACCACCATCACCGCCAATGAAACCGAAGCGCTGCTGCTCGAGCAGACGCTGATCAAGGAATGGCGTCCGCCGTACAACATCCTGTTGCGCGACGATAAATCCTACCCGTACGTGTTCCTGTCCGACGGGGCGTTTCCACGCTTGAGCATCCATCGCGGTGCCAAGAAGGCCAAGGGACGGTACTTCGGTCCTTACCCCAGCGCCGGGGCGATTCGTGAAAGCCTGAGCCTGCTGCAGAAGACGTTCTTCGTTCGCCAATGCGAAGACAGCTATTACAAGAACCGCACCCGACCCTGCCTGCAATACCAGATCAAACGCTGCAAGGCGCCGTGCGTGGGGCTCGTCGAGCCTGAGGTCTACGCTGAAGATGTGCGTCACTCGGTGATGTTTCTGGAAGGGCGCAGCAACGCGCTGACCGATGAGCTGTCCGCAGCCATGGAAGAGGCAGCGATCAACCTTGAATTCGAAAAAGCCGCCGAGCTGCGCGACCAGATCGGCCTGCTGCGTCGTGTCCAGGACCAGCAGAGCATGGAAGGCGGCAGCGGCGATGTCGACGTGGTGGCCTCCTTCATCAACCCGGGCGGCGCCTGCGTGCATCTGATCAGCGTGCGGGGCGGGCGAGTGCTGGGCAGCAAGAATTTCTTTCCCCAGGTGGGCATCGAGGAAGACGTCGCACAAGTCATGTCGGCGTTTCTTGGCCAGTACTACGTCAGCAGCCCGGAACGCGACTTGCCGAGCGAGTTGATCGTCAACGTGGTCCATGAAGATTTTCCCGTCCTGGTCGAGGCCATCCATACGCTGCGCGGTCGTGAGTTGACCATCAGCCACCGCGTTCGCGGCACTCGCGCCCGCTGGCAGCAGCTGGCGGTGACTAACGCCGAACAGGCCCTCGGCGCACGCTTGGCCAACCGTCAGCACGTGGCGGCGCGGTTCGATGCCCTGGCTGAGGTCCTCAACCTGGACGAGCCACCGCAGCGGCTTGAGTGCTACGACATCAGCCATTCCAGCGGGGAGGCCACCGTCGCCTCCTGTGTGGTGTTCGGTCCGGAAGGCCCGATCAAATCCGATTACCGTCGCTACAACATCGAAGGCGTGACACCTGGCGATGATTACGCGGCGATGCACCAGGCGCTGATGCGTCGCTTCGGCAAGCTGAAGGACGGCGAGGGCAAGCTGCCGGATATCCTGCTGGTGGACGGCGGCAAGGGCCAGCTGTCCATGGCCCGCGACGTGCTCAATGAGCTGATGGTCCCCGACCTGATCTTGCTGGGCGTGGCGAAAGGCGCCACCCGCAAGGCCGGGTTCGAGACGCTGTACCTGAACGACGCCGCCCACGAATTCACCCTGAAGGGCGATTCGCCGGCGCTGCACTTGATTCAGCAGATCCGTGACGAAGCCCACCGCTTCGCCATCACCGGTCACCGCGCCCGCCGTGGCAAGACCCGCCGTACCTCTACCCTGGAAGGTGTGGCCGGGGTCGGGCCGACGCGGCGCCGCGACCTGCTGAAACATTTTGGTGGATTGCAGGAGCTGTCTCGTGCCAGCATCGAAGAGATAGCCAAAGCACCCGGTATCAGTAAAAAGCTCGCTGAGTCGATTTATGCAAACCTGCACAGCGAGTAGAATGCCCGTTAACTTCGCAGCCAGTTGTGCCGATGAATATCCCAAACCTGATTACCGTTCTACGCGTCCTGCTCATCCCGATCTTCATAGTGCTGTTCTATTTGCCGTACCACTGGAGCTACGTGGCCTCGGCCTCGGTCTTCGCGTTCGCCGCCGCCACCGACTGGCTGGACGGCTACCTGGCCCGACGCCTGGAGCAGAGCACGCCATTCGGCGCGTTCCTCGATCCGGTGGCCGACAAACTGATGGTCGCGGTGGCCCTGGTGCTGCTGGTGCAGGAGCACGGTAACCTCTGGCTGACCCTGCCGGCGGCGGTGATCATCGGTCGTGAAATCGTCGTCTCGGCACTGCGCGAATGGATGGCCGAGCTGGGTGCCCGCGCCCAGGTCGCGGTATCGAACCTCGGCAAATGGAAAACCGCCGCCCAGATGCTGGCCCTGGTGATCCTGCTGGCGAACCCGTCGGACTTCAGCTTCTGGGTCCTGCTGGGCTACGCGCTGTTGCTGGTCTCTGCGGGCCTCACGCTCTGGTCGATGGTTCAATACCTGCGCGCCGCCTGGCCGCACCTGCGGACGGACGTAGACCCGAAATAAAACTTTTTTGAATCAAAGGCTTGACGGCGCAATCTGAATCTATAGAATGCGCCACACCAAGACGCGGGAATAGCTCAGTTGGTAGAGCACGACCTTGCCAAGGTCGGGGTCGCGAGTTCGAGTCTCGTTTCCCGCTCCAGGATTCACAAAAAAAGCCACTCAGATGAGTGGCTTTTTTTATGTCTGAAGTTTTTATGGTGAAGGCGTGGGCCTTGGCATTTGTAATCAGTTGTGGTCGCCGCTGCCATGACGATTGACTGAACGGCGAGTACCTTGAGTATCCGTGTGGCCAAGCCATCGACCTAGCCCTAACGATAGCTGTCTGAAGGCAATGGCAGAAAGCCCTGAGTCTCATTCTTCAACATTAGCTGTGGTGCATTCCCTCAGGACTTCGATGAATGCCTGCAACCCGGATGGGATATGGCGATGTCCCGGGTAGTATAGAAACAGTCCTGGAATCGGCGGGCACCAGTCTTCCAGAACCTTCACCAGTCGGGCGTCAGCCAAAGCTCGCGCGGCTATGCGCTCTTGCACGTAGGCGATGCCGAGTCCGGAAATGGCGGCTTCGGCCATAATTTCCGGGTTATCGAGGGTCAGCTGTCCTTTGGGATCGATTACCAATGACTGCCCGTGTTTTTCAAACTCCCATCGATAAGGCTTGCCACTCGGCATTCGGATGCCGATGCACTGATGTTGTAGCAGATCATCTGGGGTCAATGGGTATGGATGAGTCTTGAGGTATTCCGGCGAAGCGACGGTTACAAATCGGATATCCGGGCCTATCGGGACGGCGATCATGTCTTGAGGTATTGACTCACCCAAGCGGATGCCCGCGTCGAAACCGTTGGCTACGACATCAACCAGGCGACCATCGGTGACAAGATCGACCGACATCTGCGGGAAACGTTGCAGGAATGTCGGCAGGGCACACTCCATCAGAACACGGGCAGCCTGATCGCTTGCGTTTATGCGCAGGGTGCCGCTTGGAAGATCCCGATACTTATTAACTTCATCTACAGCCAGCGCAAACTCCCGCAACACCGGGTTCAATCTGCTCAGCAGGCGTTCCCCCGCCGCCGTCGGAGCGACGCTGCGCGTTGTGCGATTAAGCAAACGAATCCCGAGCCTTGCTTCGAGGGTTCTTATCAAATGGCTAAGCGTGGAAGCAGACAAACCCAGCTCATCCGCCGCCTTGCGGAAGCTTCGGTGACCAACAATCAGCGCCAACGCACGTACATCAGAGAGTGACAGAGGGAGTTCATTCATGGCTATTTTTCATTAGGTCATCCTCATTCTGCTGGATAGTATCAGCAATCCAAGGCGCGTAGCGTTAGATCCTCGCAAGCCTTCCTGGCTCGCTCTAAGGAGAAGACCTCGATGAATAAAACCTGGTTAATCACTGGCAGTTCGTCCGGCATTGGCTTGGCGGTAGTAGAACAATTGCTGGAGCGAGGGGATCGCGTGGCGGCTACGTTGCGTGATCTTCAAGCACTCAGCCACTTGAAAGAGCGCTACGGCGAACGGCTGTGGACAGCGGCGCTGGATGTGAACGATACGTTCGCCATTCGCAATGTCGTTAACCGTGCATTCACTGAATTGGAGCGCATTGATGTCGTGGTAAGCAGCGCAGGATACGCATTATTCGGCGCCGCGGAGGAATGCAGTGACGAACAAATCGATCAGCAATTGCAAACTAACCTGGTCGGCTCAATCCAGCTGATTCGCGCTTGCCTGCCTTTTCTCCGTCGCCAAGGGGGCGGTCGAATTCTGCAAGTATCGTCGGAGGGAGGCCAACTGGCTTATCCAAACTTCAGCCTTTATCACGCCAGCAAATGGGGCATCGAGGGGTTTGTCGAATCAGTCGCGCAGGAGGTTGCACCTTTTGGCATTCAGTTCACCCTTGTAGAGCCAGGCCCGACTCGTACGAACTTTGGCAGGGCCTTGGTTAGCCCTCCAGTGATGGCGGAATACGAACAGACGCCTGCCGGCGAGGTGCGTAGAGCGATCGCCAGTGGTGCTTTTCCCTTGACCGGAGATCCGCAGAAAATGGCCAAGGCCATGCTGGATATCGCCGAAGCCGAACCGGCGCCAAAACGTCTGCTGTTGGGCAGCGGTGCTTATGAACGGGTCCACGCAGCACTGAACCAGCGAGTGG
Organism: Pseudomonas sp. SMV71; assembly: GCF_052042015.1. Lineage (NCBI taxonomy): Bacteria > Pseudomonadati > Pseudomonadota > Gammaproteobacteria > Pseudomonadales > Pseudomonadaceae > Pseudomonas > Pseudomonas sp. SMV71. The sequence goes on from NZ_JBKGGU010000003.1 coordinate 45,634, forward strand.
CTGAGCTGGAACAGTACAAGGCAATTGCAATGAGTACCGAGATCGAGTGAGTTCCGTTCGGGAAAGAGTCGCAACCGATTGGACCTGGCTCTGGACTCGCGGATTGCGCCTCGCAGGCTCTCCTGATTCGATGCAACGATTGTCGCGTGATGGCCTCATATGAAAACGGACAGCGCCTCGGTTGGAGAAGGGCGACTGCATTTTTCATGACAGAGGTGATTGTTTCCATGACGGCAGCTGAGAAAAATCATGTCGACTGGCTGGTTGAACAATCGATGCTCGGTGCTGCGAGGAAGCGCGCCAAGCTCTATTCGGGGCAAGGTCGATTGTGGCAGCAGCCATACGCGCATACTCGGCCTCGTGACGCCTCGGCATTATCCTCGGTATGGTTCACCGCGTATCCGGCGTCCATTATTACTCGTGAAAATGGCACTGTGCTGGAAGCGCTGGGGGATGAAGCCCTATGGCACGCGTTGTCGAGGATCGGTATTCAGGGCATTCACAATGGGCCGTTGAAACGCGCTGGAGGTCTTTGCGGCACTGAATACACCCCGACGATTGACGGAAATTTCGACCGCATCAGTTTCGACATCGACCCGCAGTTGGGCACCGAGGCGCAGTTGCAGGCATTGACCCGAATGGCCGCCGCGCACAATGCGGTCGTCATTGAGGATGTCATCCCGTCTCATACCGGCAAAGGCGCGGATTTCCGTTTGGCCGAGATGGCGTATGAAGATTATCCGGGGCTCTACCACATGGTGGAAATCCGCGAGGAGGATTGGCCACTGCTGCCCGACATTGCCGAGGGGCGCGATGCACAGAACCTCACCCCGCAGCAGGTCGACGTTCTGCGGGATAAGCATTACATCGTCGGACAGCTGCAACGGGTGATCTTTTTCGAGCCAGGGGTCAAGGAAACCGATTGGAGTGCGACGCCGGTGGTGGTGGGCGTTGACGGCAAGCCGCGCCGTTGGGTCTATCTGCATTACTTCAAGGAAGGGCAACCGTCGCTGAACTGGCTGGACCCGACCTTTGCCGCTCAGCAGATGGTCATCGGGGACGCGCTGCATGCCATCGATGTCTCGGGGGCAAAAATCCTGCGTCTGGACGCCAACGGATTTCTTGGTGTGGAACGCAAGCTGGAGGGTACCGCCTGGTCCGAGAGCCATCCGCTATCGATCACCGGAAACCAATTGCTCGCTGGAGCGATTCGCAAGGCCGGCGGCTTCAGTTTCCAGGAACTGAACCTGACCGTAGACGATATCGCCGCCATGTCCCATGGCGGAGCGGATCTCTCCTACGACTTCATCACCCGACCGGCCTATCAACACGCCTTGCTGATGGGCGATGCCGAATTCCTGCGATTGATGCTGCGGCAGATGCACAGCCTCGGCATCGATCCGGGATCGCTGATTCATGCGTTGCAGAATCATGATGAATTGACCTTGGAGCTGGTGCACTTCTGGACCCTGCACGCGCACGACACTTATCTCTACCAGGGACAGACCTTTCCCGGCAGCATTCTGCGCGAGCACATCCGCGAGCAGATGTACGAGCGCCTCACTGGAGAGCACGCGCCCTACAATCTGAAATTCGTCACCAACGGTGTGTCCTGCACCACCGCGAGCATCATCACGGCGGCGTTGGGGATTCGCGATCTCGACGCCATTACGGCGGCAGATGTCCAGCAGATTCGCCAGGTTCATCTGCTACTGGTGATGTATAACGCGATGCAGCCCGGCGTATTCGCCTTGTCTGGCTGGGACCTGGTCGGCGCGTTGCCGTTGCCGGCCGAACAGGTCGAGCATCTGATGGGCGACGGCGACACCCGCTGGATTCATCGCGGTGCCTACGATCTGGTGGATCTCAACCCTGATGCGGCATTGTCGGCCGGCCAGATGCCACGTCCGAAGTCCCTGTACGGCAGCTTGCCCAGCCAGTTGAAAGATCCGGATTCGTTCGCCTCGCAACTGCGCAGGATCCTCGCGGCGCGCCGTGCCTATGACATCGCCTCCAGTCGCCAGATTCTGATTCCGGACGTTGAGCATCCGGGACTGCTGATCATGGTTCACGAACTGCCGGCCGGTAAAGGTACGCAAATCACCGCGCTGAACTTCGGTTCGGAGCCGATCACTGAAACCTTGCACCTGCCTGACATCGCGCCCGGGCCGGTGGTCGACATCATCAATGAACGGGTCGAAGGTGATCTCACGCCTGAGGGCGAATTCACCATTACGCTGGATGCGTTCGAAGGGTTGGCGTTGCGGGTGGTGAGCACCTCACCGATGATTTAAGGCTGGGGAAAGCGAGGGGTTGATCGCTCAACCACCTCGCGGTGTTCTGAACGCTAGAGACATTCCTGTTTCAATGCCGCGCCGGTTTTGCGCGCGTCATCTTGTTGGGTGGGGACGACCCAAGCGCGCCGAGGCGCAGGGAATCAAATAGCGTGGTCATGATCAGGCTCTCAGGTGAGGTAGCGTCAAACCAGGCGCGCGCCGCCATCGATGTTGAGTACGGCGCCGTTCATGAAGGTGTTGCTCATCAAGAACACCGCCGCTGCGCCCGCTTCATCGGCGGTGCCGAGGCGATGCAAGGGCAGGATCTGTTCCAGAGAAGCGACGAATGCGTCACGCCCTGCGCCCAGTGCCTTGTCGAAAATCGGTGTGTTGATCGGGCCGGGAGACAATGTGTTGACACGCACTGGCGCCAGTTCCAGAGCCAGACCGCGAGCCAGGGCTTCCATTGCCGCCGATGCGGCTGCGAGCACGGCGGTGCCGTGAGCGTTCGGTCGATCCGCCAGGGAGCCGGAGATGAACGTGATCGAGCCATCTTTTGCCAACCGTTCACCGAGCACCCGAATCGCATTGATCGACGCCCAGATGCGTTCATCGAAGGCGCGGCGCAGGTAGTCGAGGTCCGCCGTCAGTACGGTACCGGCAACGAATGTTCCGGCGAGCAGAACGAGATGATCAACCTGGGGAATATCGGCCAATGCGGTTTCGACCGCCTGGCTGTCGGTCACGTCCGCGGCGCGCCAGCCGTCCAGGCCGTGCTCGATGGCTGCTTGTTCGGCACGCGCCGCGTTTGAGCCGATCACAATGACCCTGGCGCCAACTGCTTTCGTCTGTACCGCAGCAGCAAGCCCGATGCCGGAAGTGCCGCCGAAAATGACCACCGTTTTGTCGGTGAGGGAGGAGGGAAGTGCGTGGCTGATGTTCATGGGAAGTCTCCGTCTGGAACACCGGTATGGCGTTCGATGGGGAAAGACTACTGCCACGAAGGCGGGTTGATAATCAGGGATAAAGTCGCTTTACTAATGCCATGAAGGCACAAATTGGATTGGATCGTCTAACCGGGCTTATCGCCTTTGCACGAGCGGCCTCGCTGGGCAGCTACACGGCGGCTGCGCGGGCACTCTCGGTGTCACCTTCTGCGGTGAGTAAAAGCGTGCAGAGGCTGGAAGAGCATTTTGGGCTGATGCTGTTCACCCGCACGACGCGGTCGTTGATCCTTACACCGGAGGGGCGCGACCTGTATGAGCGTGCACTGCGGATTCTGCGAGAAGTCGAAGACATTGATCAGGCAGCCGTCGCTTCCCGAGCCGAGCCCTCCGGTGTCCTGAAAGTCACGGCTCCGTTGCCGATCGGTTTGAACATTCTTGCGCCCGCACTGCCCAGGTTCCGTGAGCAATATCCGCGTCTGGCCATCGACCTGAGGCTCGGAGACCAGTATTCGGATATCGTCGAGCAAGGAATCGATGTCGCCCTCCGTGTCGGCAACCTGACCGATTCGCGTCTGGTTTCCAGGCCCCTGGGACCCCACCGAATCGGTGCGTTTGCATCACCTCATTACCTCAAGCGCAAAGGCGTCCCGTTGACGGCCGAAGATCTCGCAGCTCATGAATGCGTGAATTTTCGTTACCAGAGCACGGGGCAGAGTTTGAAATGGCCTTATGAGGCAGATAACAAGCAGCTTGAGCTGGCGCCCGATTCAGCGTTTACCGTTGATGTCAGCGATGCGGTAGCGGCGGTAATGGCTGCAGGCGGCGGTATCGGTATCTCACCGCATTACGTGGCCGCGCCGTATGTGCGTCGGGGCGAACTGGTGCCGATCCTTCCACAATTCACCGCGGAGCGATTCGTCATCACGGCTTTATGGCCGCAAAGCCGTCGAGGTAGCCCGAACGTAAAGGCATTCATCGCGTTTCTGATTGAGCTGTTCCCTGCGACGCCACCCTGGGAAGAAGTCGTCAGCCAGGTCCTTGCAGGTGACTAATTGAAAGTCATTATCATTTGATATATTCTCGCGATTCCTCCTCGCTTGAGTCGCTTGCGTGTCCCGGCCACCCGATCCTCATTCTGCTGACGGCCAGTTCGAGAACCATTCGAGCGAACTGCTGCGCTTCCTCACGCGGCAAGTGAAGTGCGAAGAGCTGGCGGCCGACCTGCGCCAGGAGACGTGGTTGCGCTTTCGCCGGCGGGAGTCAGGAAAGGAGATCGGTAATCTTCGTGCCTTCCTCTATCGCATCGCGCGCAACTTGATCATTGACTATCGCCGACAGCAAAAAGCCCGCCCCATCGAAGAGCAGATATCCATCGAGTTGGTCAGCGCCGATCCAGATCCGGAGCGTGCCGCAAGCGACGCCGAGCGTCTGGAGCGACTGCAGCGCGTCGTCCAGGGGTTGCCGCCCCACCTGCGCCAGGCATTGCTGTGGAATCGCCTGGACGGGCTGACCCAGCGTGAAATCGGCGAGCGCCTGGGTGTCTCGGAAAGCATGGCCGGACGCTATATTCTGAAAGCCCTCGAACACTGCCAGCAGCAGATGGACCCGCAGCCGTGACTCAACCTTCGCTTCTCGACCAGGCCCGGCAATGGCAGGTGCTGCTGCATTCTGGCCGCGCCACCGCTGCTGATCGCGATGCCGCGCAAGCTTGGTGCGAGGCGGCGCCCGAGCATGAGCAGGCGCTGCGTGAGGTACAAGGATTGTGGTCGTTGCTCGGTCAGATAGAACGTCCGGCGGAGCAGCCTCAGGTACGGGTGATGCGTCGCCATCGACGCTGGATGGCTCCGCTGGCCTGCGCCGCGCTGCTGCTGCTCGCCCTGTGGCTACCGCGCGGCACCTGGATCGGCCTGTATGCCGATGTCAGTACCCAACCGGGCGAGGTGCGTGAGTTGCGTCTGGCGGACGGTTCGCTGTTGACGCTCAACGGCGATTCGGCGCTGGACTGGCAGTTTGTCGACGGTCGCCGCGAGGTCAGGCTGTACCGCGGTGAGGCGGATTTCCAGGTCGCCCATGACCCGGCCCGGCCGTTCATTGTCAGGGCCGGCGAGGCGCGCGTACGTGTCACCGGCACGCGCTTTGACGTGCGCCTGGAGGGGGGCGGTGTTGACCTCGCGGTCAGCGAGGGCCGAGTGTTGGCCTCCAGCGAGGGGCGCGAGCCGCTGTCGGTGGTCGGCGGACAGCAGGTGCAGTGGCGCGGCGGGGCGCTACAGGCGCCGCAGGCATTGGATGCGCGCCAGCGCCTGGGCTGGCAACGCGGCAAGCTCGTCTTCCGCGACCGACCTCTGGAGCAGGTGTTCGCCGAGCTTGAGCGCAGCCAGTCTGCGCGGGTGCTGTTTGTCGACGAAGCTGCTCGCGGCCTACAGGTGACCGGTGTATTCGCTCTGGACGATCCACAGGCGGTACTGAGTGCGGTGGAAAGCACCTTGCCGGTGCGTCTGGTGCGCCTGCCGGGGTTGATTCTGGTCACGTCACGCCGCTAAGGGCCGCGCCTGGACCTTCAAGAAAAAAGAAAATATTTAGGCGGCGATGGTTCAGAAATCATCGCCGCCTTCGTCTTCCGTACCTGCAAATGCGACTTCTTCGTATTGATACCCAAGGACATCAGCATGCGGTCGACTTCCCTCCTTGCGGCGCTAGCCGTTCTTCCCCTGGCCATGACTGTTGTGAAGGCGCAAGCCGTCGAGCTCGACGTGCCTGCCCAGCGGCTCGACGCGGCGCTCACCGAATTTGCCGAGCAGGCCGACGTGCGTCTGCTTTATGACGCCGGCCTGACCCGTGGCAGCGGCATGGTGCCGGCGCTCAAGGGCGATTATTCGGTGGCCGACGGCTTGCAGCGGTTGCTGGAGGGCAGCGGGTTGACCTTCCAGGCCGGTAACGACGGCACCTTCACCTTGGTGCCGCTGCCCGAGCAGGGCGTGTTGGAGCTGGGTCCGATCAATATCGGGGGAATCGCCGAAGGCCGTGTCGACCTGCCGGCCGAATACGCCGGTGGCGAAGCGGCGCGGGGCGCCCGCATCGGCGTGCTGGGCAACCAGGACATGCAGGATGTACCTTTCGCGTTCTCCAGCTACACCTCCGAGTTGATCGAGAAGCGCCAGGCGCAGACCCTGGCCGATGTGTTGGCCAGCGATCCGGGCGTGCGTCAGTCGTTCGGCTTCGGCAACTTCTCCCAGGTATTCGTCGTACGCGGGTTTCAGCTGTTCAGCGACGACATTGCCTTCAACGGGCTGTACGGCATTCTGCCCCGGCAGATCATCTCCACCGAATCGGTCGAGCGGGTCGAAGTGTTCAAAGGGGCGAACGCCTTCGTCAATGGCGTATCGCCGTCGGGCAGCGGCGTCGGCGGGGCGATCAACGTGGTGTCCAAGCGTGCCGAGGACACTCCCACCCGCAGCGCCACTCTGGACTATGCCAGCGACAGCCGCGTTGGCGGGCACCTCGACCTGGGCCAGCGCTTCGGCGAGGACAACCGCTTCGGCGTGAGGCTGAACCTGGCCCAGCGCGAGGGCGAGACAGCGGTGGACGATGAACACTCGCGCTTCAGTCTGGCCACCCTCGGTCTGGACTATCGCGGTGATCGTCTGCGACTGTCTGCGGATGTCGGTTACCAGAAGCAACGGGTCAACGAAGGGCGTTCGGTGGTCTATCTGACCACGACAGGGCCTACCAGCACACTCAACGGCAAGACGCCGTCGGCGCCCGACTCCGACCATAACTACGCGCAACCCTGGAGCTGGTCGCAGCTCGAAGACACCTATGGCATGTTCAGCGCCGAATACGACCTGTCGCCCACCTGGACCGCCTACCTGAGTGCAGGCGGCAAATACACGCGGGAGAACGGTGTCTACGCGTCCAACTACGTCTACGGCAGAAATGGCGACGCACGTATCGGCCGCCTCTACTCGCCGCTGGACCAGGAGACCCTGAGCGCTGTCACGGGGCTGCGCGGTGAACTCATGAGCGGGCCGGTCAGCCACCGCATCAATCTGGCCGCCAACGGCATCTGGCAGGAGAAGCGCAACGCTTTCGAATCCACCGCGGCGGGCAGCCGTGGCTTCGGCAATCTGTATGAGAGCCATCCCGTCGCCGAACCGCCGGCCACCAGCGTCTCCGGAGACATCCACGACCCGGACACCGTCGCCAAGGTGCAGAACCGCAGCCTGGCGGTGTCCGATACCTTGGGCTTGCTCGACGACCGCGTGCTGCTGACACTGGGCCTGCGTCGGCAGTCCATCGGTTCTGATGCCTGGAGCGCGGCCAGCGGTGCCCGCACTGCCAATTATCAGGAAAGCATCACCACGCCGGCCTACGGCCTGGTGATCAAGCCCACCGAGTACCTGTCGCTCTATGCCAACCGTGTCGAGTCCCTGCAGCAGGGGCCCACTGCGCCGGTCGCTGCGCTGAACAACGGTGAGATGTTCGCACCCTATCGCTCCAAGCAGACTGAGGTGGGCGCCAAGCTCGACTGGGGGGCCTTCGGCGGCAGCCTCGCTCTGTTCCGTATCGAGCAACCGCAGGGCGTGCTTGGCGGCGACGGCTACTACCGGGTGGACGCCGAGCAGCGCAATCGCGGTGTGGAGCTGAGCGTGTTCGGAGAGGCACTGGACGGCTTGCGTCTGCTGAGCGGCGCCACCTGGACCAAAGCCGAGCTGCGCGGCACCGCTGGCGGTCGCGATGATGGCAACCAGGCGGTGGGTGTGCCGCTGTTCCAGTTCAATCTGGGCGCCGATTGGGATGTGCCCGGCTTCACCGGGCTAAGCCTGAACGGACTGCTATTGCGCACTGGCGGCCAGTTCGTCGACAGCGCCAACGAATACAGCATCCCTGCCTGGACCCGCGTTGACCTGGGTGCGCGCTATCGAACGAAAATGGAGGGCCGTGCCCTGACCTTCAACGCGATGCTGGAGAACGTTGCCGACGAGAACTACTGGGCCTCGGCCAACGGAGGCTATCTGACCCAAGGTGCACCGCGCACCCTGAAAGTATCGGCCACTGTTGATTTCTGATACCGCTCGCCACAAGCGTGTGGGAGCAACGCTTGCTCGCGATTGGGGCAGCTCAGTCTACAACTGTGTCGACTGGACTTCCGCTATCGCGAGCAAGCTTTGCTCCCACAGGTTTTGCAGCGCATCAATTCGAGGCTGGAGGACGCCTTACCACCGGAAGTTGACGGACGTCACCAGCTCGCGTTCGTCACCGTAACGGCAAATGGCAAATTCACAGTAGGTGTATTTCTTGTTGGTCACGTTGTTTGCGTTGACGGAAACATCCCAGTTCTTGTCGATCTGGTAGCTGGCCATGGCGTCGAACAGGGTATAGGCCGGCATGTGCGAATCGATGCCTGAAGCCTGGGTCGTGCCCTTGTAGCGAGCGCCGCCACCCACTTTCAGCTGCGGCAAACCGAACAAGGCGAAGTTGTAGTCGGCCCATACGGCGGCCTGGTGGTAAGGCGTGTCTTCGCTGCGCTGGCCTACTTCGCTCTGGATCGCGCTTTTGGTGATGCGCGCATCGGTGTAGGCGTAGGTCGCAATGACACTCAGTTGAGGTGTCACGTCTGCCTTGGCTTCCAGTTCCAGGCCACGGGAGCGCTGCTCGCCAATTTGAGAAGCGTTGCCACCCAGATCAAACTTCAGCACGTTCTCCTGGGTCAATTCATAGACGGCCGCGCTCAGCAGCATGTTGCTGCCAGGGGGCTGGTAGCGGATGCCGACTTCGTACTGCTTGCCTTCGGTAGGATCGAACGTCTGACCAGGCGCTTCGGACACCGCGACGGGGAAGAACGACTCGCTGTAGCTGATGTACGGCGCCAGGCCGTTATCTGCCTGGTACACAAGGCCCGCACGCCAAGTGGTGGCCTCGTTGCTCTGGTCGAGCTTCTGGCCCGTGGCAAAGCCTTTCTGGTCCTGGTCGGCCCAGTCATGTCGGCCGCCGAGCAGCAGCAACCAATGATCGTCGAACTTGATTTGGTCTTGCAGGTAGACGCCTGTCTGCAAGGTATCGATCTGCGAACCGCGATCACGGCTCTGGCGCTTGTCCACCACTACCGGCTGCCCGTAGTTGTAGTCACCGATATTGATGGACGAGGTGTTGGCCCGGAAGTTATGCGAGTCATACGAGGCGTCGTAGGTGTCGGCGCCCACCAGGAACGTGTTCTCCACGCTACCGATATTCCAGCGGGTTTCGACATTGGTGTCGCTGGCGAGGGCTCTGGAGCGCTCACGTCGATCGCTGTACTGCCGACGCAGGATGCCGGTGGTAGCGGCGGCATTGATCGCCGCGGCACTTGTCTGGGCCTGCAGGTATTTCCATTTCACATCCGCTTCGTAGTAACGCAGTTTGTTGCTGATGCGGGTGTGCTCGTCGAAACGGTGTTCGAATTCGTAGCCGATGGCGGACATCTCGCCATTCATATCGTCGTAGTCAGGCTCGCCGATGAAATCGTGGCGGCCGATGGTGAACGGGCCGTTGCCGACACCCTTGACGAGTTGATAGGGCAGGGGGGCGGAGAAGCGTGTGTCGCTCTTTTGATAGAAGGACAGCAAGGTCAGCGACGTATCTTCATCGGGGCGCCAGGTCAGGGCCGGCGCGATGTAGGTTTTGTCGTCGTTGATATGATCCTGTTGGGTGTCACTGTCGCGCTTGAGCATGGTCAGGCGATAGCTGAGGGTCTCGCTGTCGCCGAGCGGGCCGCTGAAGTCGCCTGTCAGTTGTTTGCGGTCATGATTGCCGTATTGCAGACCCAACTCGTGCAGAGGGGCTTCCGTCGGGCGCTTGCTGACGCCGTTGACGAACCCACCCGGTGACAGCTGCCCGTACAGGACCGAGGCTGCGCCGCGGATCACTTCCACGCGCTCCAGCCCATAGGGCTCCTGAACGCCGTCATAGGAGTTGTTTTGCAGGCGCAGGCCGTCGCGTAGCGAGCCGCCGGTGGCGGATTCAACGTCGAAGCCACGGATGCGGAATCGATCGGACGTGCGATTGAAGCTGCTGGGCTGGCTGGTGAAGCCCGGTGTGTAGCTCAGGGCATCGGCCATGGTGTCCGATTTGCGATCGCGCATTTCATCGGCGGTCACCACGGACAACGATTGCGGCGTTTCGGTGATCGCCGCGTTGGTCTTGGTCGCGCTGGTATTGCGCAAGGCGACTTTACCGGCCAACGGGCCTGTCGGGTTCTCAATGGCGGCGGCATTGATGTTGATTTCGCCCAGCTGGACCGTCGTGCCCTTATCGGAAGCGTCCTGCTGTGCGGCCATCGCCTGCGCTGAGAAAATGCTCCCCAAAGCCAGCGCAAGGGTGCTCATGTGAAAGGCTGGATGACGCACGCCGTAACGTTTTTCGCTGCCAAGTGTTATTTTTTTTCCGAGCATCGACGAAGTCCTTGAGTTTATTGTTTGCTCTTAGGGAGCCTTGTGCCCTGGTTCCGTTGTGCCAGGCAGACCTTCAGGGTTGGTGTCTACTGGCCATATGTTAGCTGTAAATGATAAAGGTTTGCATTAGTATTGTCAGGCTTGTAGGCATTTAATTTATTTCGACATATCCTGTCGCCCACTTAGGGCCCTCCAGCTGATTACCTATCGTGTTAAAGGACGACAAGCGCTGCGGGAGGCAGCTCGATAACCCATTCGGTCAGGCCTTTTCGGGCATGGAGGGACGGTCATGCTGAAAGCCACCGATGTGCGGCTGAGCTATGGCGAACAGCAGATTCTCAACGGCGTGAGCCTGGAAATTCCCGAAGGCCGCTTTACGGCCTTGATCGGCGCCAATGGCTGCGGCAAGACCACGTTATTGAACGTGCTTGCCCATATGCTGCGGCCGAGTGCCGGCAGCGTGCAGCTGTCAGGCAAGCCCTTGGGGCAGCATTCGCGTCGGGCGCTGGCGCAACGCATGGCGTTATTACCCCAGCGCACCACCTCGCCGGCCGGCATGAGCGTGCGTGAGCTGGTGATGCAGGGCCGCTTTCCCTGGCAGAGCTGGTGGCGCCAATGGTCCGAGCAGGATCAACAGGCCATTGACCGCGCCATAGACCTGGCCGGTATCGGTCCGTTGCTCGATCGTTCGCTGGCCACCTTGTCAGGTGGACAATTGCAACGCTGCTGGATCGCCATGACGCTGGCCCAGGATACCCCGGTGATTCTGCTGGATGAGCCCACGACGTTTCTCGACATCGCCCATCAGATCACGTTGCTTGAATTGCTGGTCGATCTGCGCGACAAGGGCAAAACCATCGTCGCGGTACTTCACGATCTGAACCAGGCCGCGCGTTATGCCGACCATCTGGTGATGATGCGCGAAGGGCGCTTGGTCGCCCAGGGCGCGCCGGCCGAGGTATTCACTCGGGAAAATCTCAAGGCAGTGTTCGATCTGGATGCGCACATTATTACCGACCCTTATTCCGGTGATCCGTTGTGCGTGCCCCAGACCCATCGAAGCCCGCCGCTGGCCGTGCGGGAGGCGATGTGATTCACGGTCTGCGGTTACCGGTCTGGTTGGGTTTGCTGGTGGCGATCGCCCTGACGGCGCTGCTGCATCTGGCCGTCGGCGCGAAGGACATCCCCTGGCAGGAGGCCTGGCAGGCCTTGGTCGCCTATGCGCCAGACAATCCCGACCAGAGTGTCATTCGAGGCAGCCGCTTGCCGCGCCTGCTGGTCGCGATGCTGGTGGGCGCCAGCCTGGGACTCGCCGGGGTCATCATGCAAGCGGTGGGTGACAATCCGCTGGCCGACCCGGGTATTCTCGGCATCAACAGCGGGGCTGCGTTGTTCGTCGTGTTCGGCCTGCTGGTGGTACCGGGCAACGATCTGTCGATGATTCCCCTGTTTGCCTTCGCGGGCGCACTGGTGGCTTCCATCGGTGTCCTGATGCTGGCGGGGCGGGGGCACAACCCGATTCGACTGACATTATCCGGGGCGATGATCGCGGCGTTGTTCAGCGCAATCACCTCGATCCTGTTATTGCTCGACCAGCAGGGGCTCGACAGCCTGCGTCGCTGGCTGACCGGCTCCATCGGCGTGACCGGGGGCTCGATGCAGACCTGGGTCTGGCCTTACGTCTTGCTGGGCATGTGCCTGTGCCTGGTCAACGTCCGTGCTTTGAATGCTCATCGCCTGGGGCCTCAGGCGGCTGCGGGCATGGGGGTCAATCTATTGAAAATGCGCGTGCTCGGCCTGGCATCGGTGGTGCTGCTGTCCGGGGGCGCAGTGGCCTTGGCGGGGCCTATCGGGTTCGTGGGGCTTGTGGTGCCGCATGCGGCGCGGTTGTTGTTTGGCGATGACTACCGCCGCCTGTTGTTGGCCGCCCCTTTGTTGGGGGCATTGCTGCTCATTCTGGCGGATATCGCCGCAAGGACCGTGGTGCGTCCGTTCGAGCTCAACACCGGCATCGTCACCGCACTGATCGGCGGTCCCATCTTTGTCGCGCTGGTCTTGAGGAAGGTCCGATGATGCGAGCTGGGTTCACCTTGCCCCGAACCTATCCGTTATTGCCTTGGGTGGCCCGGCCGATCGATCTGATTTCCGTGCTGGTGCTGATGGCGGCCGTTGTTGCCTTGGCCTCGTATGCATTGACCGTCGGCAGTTATTCACTGGATGTTGCCCAGGCATGGCAAGCGCTGCTGACGCCCGAGCAGGTCGATCCGATGACCCGCAATCTGCTCTGGGAGCTGCGGCTGCCCCGCATCCTGCTAGCGATCCTGGCGGGCGCCGCAATGTCCCTGGCCGGTCTGTTGATGCAGTCGTTGACCCGTAACCCATTGGCAGCACCGGGCCTGGTGGGCGTGGAGTCGGGCGCCAGTGTCACCATGTTGCTGATTATCGTGCTCTGGCCGACGCTGCTTCCCTTGGAATTCTATCCATTGGCAGCGCTGGCGGGCGGCTTGGCGGTGGCTTTCTTCGTGGCGCTGCTGTCCTGGCGCCAGGGTATTTCGCCGTTGCGCCTGATCCTGGTGGGCGTTGGGCTTACCGCTATGCTCAGTGCGGTGGCCGATCTGCTGATCACCTACGGCAATATCGATCAGGTGGAGTCGGCTCTGATGTGGCTGGGCGGCAGCCTGCACCGGGCCGGATGGGCCCAGGTCCATAGCCTGGGCGGTTGGCTGATGCTGGCGGGGCTGCCGTTGCTGTTCTGCCATCGGCAGTTGAACCTGTTGCAGTTGGGCGAAAAAGTCGCCCTGAGCCGCGGCCTGAATGTCACCTGGGTCATGATGTCCTTGCTGCTGTGCAGTGTCATGTTGACGGCGGCAGCGGTGGCCAACGTCGGCACCATGACGTTTGTCGGGCTGGTGGCTCCCCACCTGGCGCGGCAAATGGCCGGCGACCGTCATGGCGCGTTGATCCCCTTGTCGGCCTTGGTTGGCGCACTGTTGGTGCTGGCCGGCGATACCTTGGGCAGGGGGCTTCTCCCGCCTTTGCAGTTGCCTGCGGGACTGGTGGTCGCAATCATCGGAGCGCCTTATCTGATTATGTTGCTGGCGCGCCAGCGCAGCCGCTGAGCGCGGCGTTGTTCATTGAAATCGTCTGGAGGTAAGTGCGTGCGGGAACGGGTGAAAGGTTTTTTTCGAAGTGTGGCCGGCATGCTGTGCGTGCCGTTGGCATTGGTGGTCGCACCGGCCAGCGCCGCTGAAACCAAGGTGTTCGAGAACAGTTTTGGTCGGGTTGAGGTGCCTGTCGCTGCGCACTGCATTGTGTCCTTGCATGACTTCAGCCTGACGGCCCAATTGCTCGAACTGGGGGTCAAGCCCTGTGGTTCGACGGGGCGCAAGAAACTGTTCTCGGATGTGCTGTTTCGCGGAACGCAGCAGCGGTTCAATACCACAGGAATCCAGTATATCGGCTCGCACCAGTCGCCCGACCTGGAGGCTATCGCAGCGTTGAAGCCTGACTTGATCGTAGGGCTGTCGTATCACGCCGACATCAAGGACAAGCTCAGCAAGATCGCACCGGTCGTGCTGTTGCCTGCCCGGGAAACCGACATCAAGACTTATGCCAAGGAGCTCGCCGAGCTGGTCGGCAAGCAGCAGCGCTATGAAGAGATGCTCAATGAATATCAGTGGGTCGTCAGCGAGTTCAAGAAGCGCGTCAAGGATCCTTCACGCATCACGGTCACGACGCTGGAAGTCTACAGCGATGGCTTCCAACTGATCGGCCGCGGCGGCATGGACGACGTCATTGCCGATTTTGGCCTGGGGCGTGTCCCGGCTTACCGTGAGGCGCGGCAGAACGTGCCTTACAGCCTGGAGCGAATTGGCGACTTCGACAGTGACTTCATCATCGACACCTATGAAGAACTGCTCGACTCGGAAGCCAGCACCGCGGCGTTTCGTCAGTCTCCCCAGTGGAAGAACCTGTTTGCCGTGAAAAACCGCCAGTTCCTGTACCTCAATCGCAGCCGCTATGCCGATACCATGCAGGGCCTGCTGGGTTCCGCTTACCTGCTGATGTCGCATATCGCTGAACGGGAGAACGTACTGCAGGGCAAATAAGCTGATCCTGGCGATGCGATCAATACTAATGACAATGATTCTCTATTGCGACTGTGAGTCGTTTGTATTAGTTTATGCTCTCGAAAAAAATATTCGCTGATCGCAATGGCTGGGAGCTTATATGGAAAGCGGTTTGGTGCGTGCACAGGTTCAAACCATGGATGTTGTACCGGGTAACGAGCAAACCTTGCCGTTCATCTTCCAGGCACCGCTGGCAGGCGCTGCCTGGCAAGCCAGTCGAGCGCAGATCCTGCAGGCGGTGGAGTCCGAGCTGCCTCGTGCGGGGGGTATTCTGTTTCGCGGTTTCGCCTTCAGGGATGAAGCGGACTTCGAGGAATTCGCTCGCAGCTTCGGTCATGAACTGCTGACCTACGACTATGCCTCCACTCCGCGCACCAAGCTCAACAACCGGGTGTACACCTCCACCGAGTACCCGGCCCATCAGGTTATCCCGCTGCACAATGAGCAGTCTTATTCGCTGAACTGGCCGATGAAGATCTGGTTCCATTGCGTGCAGGCCTCGCCGGTCGGCGGTGAAACGCCCATTGCCGACAGCCGTCTCGTCTACCAGCAGATCGACCCCGCTATCCGTCAGCGCTTTGCCGAGAAGCGCCTGATGTATGTGCGCAACTACGGCAACGGCCTGGACCTTCCCTGGCAGCAGGCTTTCAGCACCGAGGACCGCTCGCAGGTCGAGCGTTACTGTCGTGCCAGCAACATCCAATTCCAGTGGAAAGACGACGGTGAGCTTTCCACTCGCCAGGTCTGCCAGGCCGTGGCCCAGCACCCGGTGACGGGGGAGTGGGTGTGGTTCAATCAGGCGCATCTGTTCCATATTTCCAACCTTGCGGCGCCGGTACGCGAGACATTGATCTCCATCGTCGGTGAGCAGGGTGTGCCGCGTAACGTGTTCTATGGCGACGGCTCGCCGATTGAATTGCACGCGCTGGAGCACATCCGCGAAGTCTTGCAGCGCTGTCAGGTGAGCTTCCCCTGGCAGGCGGGTGATGTCTTGATGCTCGACAACATGCTGGTCGCTCACGGTCGCGCAACCTTCCAGGGGGCGCGCAAGGTCGTGGTCGCCATGGCGGAGCCGGCCTCGGCAAGCTGATCGCCGCTTCCTTTCAGAAAGCCGCCGCAATGGGCGGCCTATTTCGAACAAGCACAATGAAGGACATCAAATGCTCGATCGCCTGATGCATCGCTGCTGGCTGCGTGGAATTCGCCTATCGATAGCCGAAGGTCGTTTGATCGTTACGCACCGTTCGCCAGGTGCGCTGGATGAAGAGCTCGACGCCCAGCTGAGCGCACACGACGCCGAGGTGCAGCAATGGCTGCAACGCCACCCCGACTATTTCGATGCCCGACCGTTGACGGACAACGAGCAGGCGCTCTGGTTTCTCCAGCGCCTGGAGCCCGACAGCTGCGCCTACA
Organism: Pseudomonas sp. SMV71; assembly: GCF_052042015.1. Lineage (NCBI taxonomy): Bacteria > Pseudomonadati > Pseudomonadota > Gammaproteobacteria > Pseudomonadales > Pseudomonadaceae > Pseudomonas > Pseudomonas sp. SMV71. The sequence continues at coordinate 61,827 of NZ_JBKGGU010000003.1, forward strand.
ACATTGCCTATGCCGGACGGCTCAAACCAGGGTTCGTTACTCCCGATTTGCCCCAGCGCCTGCAAGAAGCCTGGGCAACCGTACAGCAGCGCTACCCGTTGTTGTGCACGCCCTATGCCGAGCGCAACGGTGACTTGCTGCAATGGAGCCACCGCGAGCGTGTCCAGCCGTTGCAACGCGTGGCATTGCAGGACGCAGACGCGCAGACGCTGCAGCAACGTATCACCGAGGCGGCCGATCTTCCCTTCAAACTGGAAGACGGAGATGTCAGTCGGGTAGTCCTCTTCAGCAACGCGCGCGACGGTCGTGTCGAGCACAGCGTGCTGCTGGTGATTCATCACATCGCGGCGGACCTGGCCACGTTCTACATCGTGCTCAATGAGCTGTTCGCGCTGCTCCAGGATCAGCCGCTGCCCGCTGTGAACCCTGACGCCTACCGCGACTATTGCAGCGACTTGCACATTCGCAGTGAGGCAGCCGAGCCTGTAGAACTGGCATGGTGGCAGGCACAGCTGGCCGAAGCCCCGACCCTGGAGTTGCCCACCGATTTTCCCTATGGCAGCAACCAGGCCTTCAAGGGCGGGGAGTTGTCAGTCCGCTTCGATCCGGCCACGACGGCACGGTTTCGCGCCGTCGCCCGAGCGTGGGGAGTGACGCCGTATGTGTTGTGGTTCTCACTGTTCCAGCAGTTTCTCGGCGTGCTGTCAGGCCAGGACGACTTCGTCCTGGGGACGCCCAGCGGTTGGCGCTTGCGCCGTGAACACGTCAACCTGCCGGGGTACCTGGTCAACCCGCTGCCCATCCGCTGCCGGCTGCGTCGGGACTTGTCCAGCGGCGACTGGGCCAGGCAGGTCGACGCCACCGTCAAGGACGCCCTGCGGCACCGCCATTACCCGTTCTCGCGGCTGGTCAAACAATTGGACCTGCCGCGCCAGGCGGGCAGGGCGCCGCTGTTCCAACACATGTTCACGCTGAACAAGGAACGCATTGCGCCGTTCGAGCAGTACGTCGACCGCTTGCTGTCGGAACAGCGAGGCGCGGCCCACGAATTGAACATGGTGATCATCGACGAAGAAGAGGGATTTCTTTGCCGGTGGCGCTACAGCAAGGCGTTGTATCGCCACGAAACGATCGAACGCTATCGAGATCAGTTCGTCGCCCTGGCCCTGGCGGCGATCGAACAGCCCCAGGTGCCGTTTGCCGAGCTCGACTGGCTGGCGCCCGAGCAACAGTCATTGCTCAAAGGCGAGGACGTGCCGGTTCCCTTCAGCAATGCCTGGCAGGCGTTCACCGCACAGTGTGGGCGCAAGCCGCAGTCGATTGCCCTGCAGGATGAACAGGGTACGCTCAGCTATGCCGATCTGGGACGTGCCGTGGTCGCCCGTGGCGAACGTATGCAGAAGGATTCGAGCCTGGCCGGTGAGCGCATCGCCTTGTGCTTGCCGCGCAGTCGTGAGCTGGTGATGCACATGCTCGCAGCCTGGCAATGCGGCGCGACCTACCTGGCGCTCGATCCGCAATGGCCGGCGTCGCGTTTGCAGGAGATCTGCCAGGACGCCATGCCCAAGGTCTGGATCAGTGAGGGCGAGCGCCCCGAGTGGTTGCCCGGGCAGGTTCGATGGTTGGCATTGCCGCCTGTGCCGTTGTTCAGTGAGTCGCCTTTGCGGACTTCCCTGGCGGCGGATCTCGCGGCCTACGTGGTCTATACCTCGGGCTCCAGTGGGCGGCCCAAGGGTGTCGAGGTCAGTCAGGGCAACCTGATTCATTATGTGACCGGTTGCCTTGAGCGCTTGGGCCTGCCGGAGGATGCGAGCCTGGCCAGTCTGGCCAGTTGCGCGACGGACCTGGGTCATACCGCATTGTTCGGGGCGCTGCTGAGCGGCCGCTGCCTGCGCCTGCTGGCCGAAGAGCTGGCCTTCGATGCCGAAGAGCTGGCTGCCGTCCTTGCGCACCAACCCGTGGATCTGTTGAAGATCGTGCCGTCGCACCTCAATGCCTTGTTGATCGCCAAGGACCCGCAGCGGTTGTTGCCACGACAGTGCCTGGTGGTCGGTGGCGAAGCCCTGGGCCACGATCTGGTGACACGTTTGCGCGCGTTGAAAGCCGATTTGCGCATCGTCAACCACTATGGCCCCAGCGAAACCACGGTCGGGGTGTTGACCCATGAGGTGGATGCCAGTGGCGCCGCACCGCTGGGACGGCCACTGGCCAATGTCCAGGTGAGCGTGCGGGCCCCTGACGGTGCCCTGTTGCCGGCTGGCGTCAGTGGCGAACTGTACGTTCAGGGCGCGACCGTGGCCCTGGGTTATCTGAGTGCCAGCGACGCCGACCGTGCACGTTTTGGTCAGCACGGTTATCGCACCGGTGACCGGGTACGGCTCAATCACCTGGGGCAGATGGAGTTTCTCGGTCGCCTCGATGAGCAGGTCAAGATCCGCGGCTACCGGGTGGAGCCAGCCGAGGTCGCGGCGCAATTGCGCGCCATGCCGCAGGTCAGCGACGTCAGGGTACTGAACTGCCCGACGCCGTTGTCGGGCAATCGACTGGTCGCCTTCCTGGTTGCGTCGCCTGCTGCGCTGGCCGATATCCAGGCAAACCTGCAACGGCAACTGCCGGATTACATGCAGCCGGCGCAATGGCACTGCCTCGACGCTTTCGCCTTGTTGCCCAACGGCAAGGTCGACCGTCAGGCGTTGTTGCGCCTGGCTGAGCAAGCGACGGCGCCGGCCCATGGAGCAGGGGCGTCGGACGATCAGCCCTTGAATGCCGTGGAAACCACATTGCTGGACATCTGGCGTTCCATGCTCGGCAACCCCGAGGTCGGGCCCGATGACAACTTCTTCGCCCTGGGCGGCGATTCCATTCTCGGCTTGCAAATCATCGCCCTGGCGCGCCAGCAACAGATCCTGATGACGCCCAAGCAATTGTTCGCCGAGCAGACAGTGCGTGCTCTGGCGCGGGTGGTGCAGACACCACAGCGCACCCTGGAGCTGCTCCTGCTGGAGATCGCCCGGGAGATTCTCAACAACTCGGATCTGCAGGTCGACGACAACTTCTTCTCGGTCGGCGGCGACTCGATCCTGAGTTTGCAGATCATCGCCCGGGCCAAACAACAGGGCCTGCAGCTCAAGCCCAAACAGATCTTCGAATTTCCCACCGTGCGCGGTTGGGCCGGGCAGGTGGTGGACCTTGGCGCGACGGCCGAGCAGCCTGCGAGCCACTCGCCCGAGCCCACCACGGCGTTCGCCTTGACGCCCATCCAGGACTGGTTCTTTTCCCAGGGACAGAACCCGGCTGAACACTGGAACCAGTCGTTGCTGCTGGCCCTGCACGAGCCACTGGATCAGCAACGGTTTACCCGAGCCCTGGGCACGTTGCTTGAACGCCACGCCAGCCTGCGCCTGACGTTTGAAGCATCCCCGCAGGGCTGGCAGCAACGCTATCAAGTTTTTTCCCAGGACCAGGTCAAAGCCCTGTTCCGAGTGGAGGAAGAGCCCTTGACCGAGGCCCTGCTGCAACGTTCGCAGCAAGGCTGGGACCTGACCCAGGCACCCTTGATCCGCTGGGTGTATTTCACCCAGAGCCGGGAGTTGCTCTGCACGGCCCATCACCTGCTGGTCGATGCGGTGTCCTGGCAGGTTCTGTTGCACGAGCTGGAGAGCCTGTACCTGCAACCGGATGCGGTTCTGCCCGCCGTCACGGCAGGTTTCCACGTGTGGAGCGAGGCGTTGCAGCGCCACCGGGGTGACCCTGAAGTGCTGGCGCAGGTGGATTACTGGCGTGAGCAGTTGGCCGCTGAGGGCGCCGTGCCCGAACAGGTCAGTGTGTACGGTGAGAGCCGAACGCTGGAGGCGCAATTGAGCGTCGAGCAGACCCGGTTGTTATTGGGCGATTGCCATGCCGCCTACGGCACGCAAGTCCAGGATCTGCTGGTGGCCGCCCTGGCCGGGACTCTCGGGCAATGGCAGGGACGCGAGCGAGTCACCCTGGAAATGGAAAGCCACGGTCGCACAGGCTGGGAGCAAGGCCCCGATCTGTCCCGTTCGATTGGTTGGCACACCAGTCGCTATCCGCTGGCTATTGACACCTCGTGGGACCCCGAGCGCTCGATCATCGCGGCCAAGGAGGCCCTGCGCCGCCTGCCGGAACAGGGCCTGGGCTACGGATTGCTGCGCCTCGACCCGGCCCATGGCCTGGGAGCGGCCTCGCTGTTGACCTTCAACTACCTGGGACGGGTTGAACAGTGGCTGGAGGCATCCAGTCTCTGGCGATTGGCTCGACCGATCTGCCCAGGCATGCGCGCCGACAGCACCCGGCGCACGCATCTGCTGGACGTCACGGCACTGGTGAACGAAGGCCGGCTGCACATCGAATGGCGTTACGACCCGCAGATCCACGAGACGGTATTGGTTCGTGAGTTGGCCCAGCAGTTCCAGCAGCGCCTCGCCGCCTTGTTGGAGCACTGCCTGGCGCCCACGGTGGGTCGCGCCACGGCTTCGGACTTCGCTGACTCAGGTTTGTCCGACGATGAGTTCCTGGGCCTGCTCGAACAGCTCGAGCAGTGATTACCCCTGCGTGCCCTACATACAGGCATACATACAGGCATACATACACGCATCCACACAGGTTCGGATACCGTCAGCATGAACGACAAGGTCAAAGCACTTTCGCGCAATATCGAATCGATTTATCCGCTGGCGCCCATGCAGCAGGGACTGCTGTTCCACAGTCTGCTGCACCCTGGCAAAGGCATGTACCTGCTGCAATACCGTCATGTCATGGTCATGCCGAATCTTGATCTGGCAGCGTTCCGTCAGGCCTGGGCGCAGGTGGTGGAGCGCCATGAATTGCTGCGCACTTCCTTTGTCTGGAAGCAGCAGAAGCGTCCGATGCAAGTCGTGCACAAGCAGGTCGAATTGCCGATCACCTATGAGGACTGGTCGCATCTGAGCGAAGGCGAGCAGCAGGAGCGCCTGGAACAACTGCTCAGCGAAGAGCGGACCCAGGGACTGGACTTTACCAAGGCGCCGCTGATGCGAGTCAGGCTGTACAAGCTGGCCCCCGACACCTATCAATTCGTGCGCAGCTACCACCACATCCTGATGGACGCCTGGTGCTTCTCGATCATCATGATGGACTTCCTCAACGGCTACCGTGCCGCTCAGGAAGGCCGTCGCCTGAACCTGCCGGCGCCGCGTCCGTATCGCGATTTCATTCGCTGGCTGGAAACCCAGAAGCCGCAGGACCACCAGGCATTCTGGCAACAACGCCTGGCGGGGTTCGACACCCCCAACGAGTTTGGCTTCGGGCATGTCGGCAGGATCCAGGGGGCTGCGGAGCCCGTTGAAGACTGCGTCGGACACCTGACGCTCGAGCAGACCCTCGACCTGCAGAACGCGGCGGCCCGGCACGGCATCACCCTCAACACCCTGGTGCAGGGGGCCTGGGCTTTGCTGTTGGCGCGCTACAGCGGGGATCGCGACCTGGTGTTCGGCATCACCGTCGCCGGTCGGCCGGTTCACCTGCAAGGCATGGAAAGTATCGTCGGCCTGTTCATCAACAGTTTGCCACTGCGTTGGAACGTGCGTCCGGATGACGCGTTGGGTCCATGGTTGAAGGCCTTGCAGACCGAAAACCTGAGCCTGCGCGAACACGAAAGCGTGTCCCTGGCCGAGATCCAGCGCTGGAGCGAAGTGCAGCGCCAGGCCCTGTTCCAGAGTCTGTTCGTGTTCGAGAACGCGCCCATTGCCGCCGACTTGCGTCAGGGGCAACTGGACTACCTGATCAGCGACATGGCCAATCGCACCCACACCAACTATCCCATCACGGTGGTGATCGTTCCGGGTGAGCGCCTGCACCTGCAATTGACCTATCAGACCGACTGGTACCTGCGCGAAGAAATCGAGCAGATGCTGCGCCACTTCCGCACCTTGCTGCTGAACATCGGTTCGGCCTTGCAGGCTCATCCAGAAACACCGCTGCACCACCTGGCGATGCTCGATGAGCGTGAAATCGCGCACCAGCATCAGGTCTGGGCCGGTGGAGGCCTGGCGGCCGACGAACAGCTGCTGCAACCCTTGTACATCGAGCGACTGCAGCAACAGGTTCGCCTGACGCCCGAGCGCATTGCCATGGTTCACGGCGACAACAGCCTGACGTTCGATCAGTTGAACCGCGCCGCCAACCGTCTGGCCCGGCACCTGCGCGCCCAGGGTGTCAACGCTGGTGACTTGATCGCGGTGTTCGACGAGCGTGGCCTGGACTTGGTGGTGATGATCCTTGCCGTCCTCAAGGCCGGTGCCGGTTGGCTGCCGCTCGACCCGCGCAATCCACCCCAGCGCTTGGCCCAGGTCCTGCGCCAGAGTCGAACGCCGTTGCTGGTCCACGGCGCGGGGTTGGGCGAGCTGGCGCGGGAGGCTGTGGCGCTGCTCGAACAACGTCCCAAAGCAGTGCTCTACGATTCTGCGGTACTGAACAGCTACAGCGATGAAGACCTGAACCTTGCGGTCCACGACCTCTCGTTGGCCTATTGCATCTTCACCTCCGGCTCCACCGGCACGCCCAAAGGGGCGATGGTGGCGCACGCGGGCATGCTCAACAACATCCTCGGCAAGCTGCCGGGGCTGGGGCTCGATGCATCCGATGTCATTGCCCAGACCGCGCCGCAATGCTTCGACATTTCTGTCTGGCAAACCCTGGCCGGCCTGGTGCTGGGGGCTCGCACGGTGATCCTCGGCGATTGCATCGTGCAGGATCCCGATGCGCTGGCGTCGGCCATCGAACGGCATGGCATCAGCATCCTCGAAGCCGTGCCGTCGTTGATGCAGAGCCTGCTCGACGCGGGGCTCGAACGCTCGCGACTGCGCTGGGTGCTGGCCACCGGCGAGGCGCTCCCGCCGGCCCTGGCGCGTCGTTGGTTCGACCGCTATCCCGCCATTCCATTGATGAACGCCTACGGGCCCGCCGAATGCTCCGATGACGTAGCGTTCCATCCGCTGCTCGAACGGTTGCCGGAACACCGCATCAACGTGCCCATCGGTCGCGCCACCCTGAACAACCGCTTATACCTGCTCGATGCCGACCTGCAACCCATACCGGCCGGTGCGGTAGGGGAGATTTTCGTCGCCGGTGTCGGCGTCGGACGCGGCTACATGGCAGACCCGGCGCGCACGGCGGCGGTGTTCCTTCCGGACCCGATTGCCAACGACGGTTCGCGTCTCTATCGCACCGGTGACCTGGCGCGCTTCCTGCCCAATGGCGATCTTGAATACGTTGGGCGTACCGACCATCAGGTCAAGATCCGCGGACACCGCATCGAACTGGACGAAATCGAAGCCTGCCTGAGCCATTACCCCGGCGTCCGGGAAGCGGTGGTCGTAGCGCGTGACGACCAGCAACGCGCCAAGGTGCTGGTGGCCTACGTGGTGAGCGATACACAGCTGAGCATCGAGGCCTTGCGCGCGCATGTGCTGGGGCATCTTCCTCCCTACATGACGCCCGGCGCATTTGTGTTCCTGGAGCGCTTCCCACTCAATGGCAACGGCAAGATCGATCGAAAATCCTTGCCCGCCCCGGATTTCGCCGCCCAGAGTCAGGCCCGCTACGTTGCGCCCAGCAGCGAGCTGCAAGGCCAGATGGTCGAGGCCTGGCAAAGCGTGCTGGGGCTTGGTCAGGTCGGTGTCGAGGACAACTTCTTCGAGCTGGGCGGTCATTCGCTGCTGGCCACTCAACTGATCGGGCTGATCGGCAAACTCACGGGCAAGGATTTGCCCCTGCGCGTAGTGTTCGAGCGCCCGACCATCGCTGCCATGGCCGATTGGCTGGAAAACCAGACCGGCACCGTGAACGCATCGCCGGCGCTGCTGCCGCGCCCTGACAAGCTGCCGCTGTCGTTTGCCCAGCAGCGTCTGTGGTTCCTGCAACAGCTGGATCCCCATAGCCCCGCCTATAACCTGGCAGGCGCGGTTCGCCTGACCGGCGAGTTGCACATTGCCGACCTGCACGCTGCGTTGCAGGCTGTGGTTGATCGACACGAAGTGCTGCGCACCGGGTTCATCAACCAGGCCGAAGGACCGAGCCAACTGATCCTGGCCCGTACCGAGCTTGAGTTGCCTTTGGTCGACGTGTCGAACGAAGAAGGGCTGCACGACCTGCTGCGTCAGGATGCGATGACGCCGTTCTCGCTGGATACGGCTCCGTTGCTGCGCGCCAGACTCTATCGGCTGGCCCCGGATGCTTTTGTCTTGTCGTTGAACTGCCATCACATCGTGGCCGATGGCTGGTCCTTGCAACTGATCATCGATGAGGTGTGCAAGCAGTACCGCAACCTGCGGCAAGGGCTAACGATGGCGCTGCCGGCGCCGTCGATGCAATACGCCGACTATGCCCTCTGGCAACACCAGTGGATGAACAGCAAGGCGTGCGAACAGGAACTGGCGTTCTGGCGCGAGCAGTTGGCTGGCGAACTGCCGGTGCTGGAGCTCGCGGCCGATTTTCCCCGTCCCGCCCAGGCGAGCCAAGCCGGTGGGCGTGTCGAGCGGCGCTTGTCCGACGCCCTGACGGCACGCTTGCGTGCGTTCAGTGCCCGCCACGGCTGGAGCAATTTCATCCCGATGCTCACCGCGTTCCAGTTGCTGTTGCGCAGCCGCGGCGGCGCGGACGACATCCTCGTCGGCGTTCCCGTGGCCAACCGGCACCACGGGGTACTCCAGCCCCTGGTCGGTTGCTTCGTCAACACGCTGGTGTATCGCAAGAAACTGTCGGGCGAGCGCAGCCTGCTGCAACTGATGAGCGAACTGCAAGCGCTGTCCGTGTCGGTTCAGTCCCATCAGGACCTGCCATTCGACTACCTGATCGAGCAGCTCGGCGTCGTGCGGCAGGTGAGCTACAACCCGTTGTTCCAGGCCATGTTCAACTACTTCCCGGGCAATGCCCTGGAGCGTTTTGAACTGACCGATGTGATCGCCGAGCCGTTGGACAACCGTCCGGACAGCGCCTTGTGTGATCTGCACCTGGACGTGCGGGACAGCGAACACGGCATCAGCCTGAGCCTGCAATACAGCAGCGATCTGTTCCGCGAAGAAACCGCCCAGGCGATGGCCGAGCAGTACCTGGCAATGCTCGATGCGTTGATCGCGCAGCCAGAAAGGGCATTGGGTGAGCTGGCGTGGCAGTCTGCTGAACCCTCCCTGGCCCGTATCGACGGACCCGGCGTTATGGGTCATCAGGATATTCTCCAGGCCTTTGCGCATCAGGTTGCCCGTCAACCGGACGCGACGGCCTTAGTGGCCGGTGCTGAGCGTCTGAGCTACGCCCAGCTGGACCAGGCTGCCGAGCGATTGGCGGCAGCCCTGCAAGCCCATGGCGTTGGTATCGAGGATCGTGTCGCCCTCAGCTTGCCCCGCGACGCCCGCCTGCCCATGGCGCTGCTGGCGATTCTCAAGGCCGGTGCTGCCTACGTGCCGTTGGCCGAGGACACCCCGCCGGAACGTGGCCGTTACATCCTCGAGGCGGCGCAACCCAAACTGTGCCTTGGCACCGCCGCGAGCCTGGCGCTATTGGCGCAGTGGAACAGCGACGTGGCGTTGCTGGACATTGATGCCCTGAGCACCAGCGACCGCTACAAGGCCCCGGCAGTGGCGCAGGATCAGCTCGCCTACGTGCTGTATACCTCCGGCTCCACCGGGCAGCCCAAGGGCGTGGCAATCAGCCGTGGCAACCTGATGAACCTGATGCTGGCCGTGGAGCAGGCCGTGCCCATGACGGCTCGGGACCGGGTCCTGGCGTTGACCACCGCGACCTTCGATATTGCCATTGTCGAATTGCTGCTGCCGCTGGCACACGGCGCCAGCATCCTGTTGGCCGATCGCGAACAGGCGCGTGATCCCCAGGCGATCGATCAACTGTTGATGACCGGGCAGCCGACGATCATGCAGGCCACCCCCGCGACCTGGCGAATGCTGGTGGCGCATACCTCGCGCAGCTGGCAAGGCGTGCGTGCGATTTCCGGCGGAGAAGCCTTGCCTTGTGCGCTGGCCGAAGCCATCGAGGGCAGGGGTGCCAGGGTCATCAACGGTTACGGGCCGACAGAAGCGACGGTCTACAGCACTTTCGAAGTGCGCAGCGGGAGTGAGAGAGGCGGGGTGGAGGTGCCGATCGGGCATCCGGTCGCCAATACCGCCGCGTATGTACTCGATGCCGATTTGCAGCCGGTCGCCCCAGGAGTGCCCGGTGAGCTATACCTGGCTGGGGCGAACCTCGGTCGGGGCTACTTCGCGGCGGCACGACTGACCGCGGCGGCGTTCCTGCCGGATCCGTTCGTGCCGGGTGCCCGCATGTACCGCACCGGTGACCGGGTCCGACGCAACAGCCATGGCAGCCTCGACTACCTGGGACGGCTGGATTTCCAGGTCAAGCTGCGCGGTTTCCGGATCGAGCTGGGTGAAATCGAAGCGCTGCTGGCGCGTATCCCCGGCGTTCGCGAAGCGGCCGTCGTGCTGCTGGGCAGCGGTGAAACCGCCAGCCTGGTGGGTTACTACGCAGGCGACGCGCTGGATGAAACCATGCTGCGCGAGGCGCTCGCCGCCCAACTGCCGGACTACATGCTACCAAGCCAGTTCGTTCGCCTGGACACCCTGCCTTTGAGCCCGAGCGGCAAGGTTGATCGCAAGGCGTTGCCGGCACCGCAACAACGCGACGGACAGCGCGGCACGCTTTCGAGCGAATGGGAGCGGGAGGTGGCCAGGCTCTGGGAGGAACTGCTGGGCTGCACCGACGTTGGCGCGCACGACAATTTCTTTGCCCTGGGCGGCCATTCGTTGCTGGCGGCGCGGCTGGTGGCGCGAATTGCCGAGCAGCATGGCCGGCGCCTGGCATTGCGCACCCTGTTCGAGCAGCCGGTGCTGCGCGATTTTGCGGCGCAGGTGGCGGCGACGAACGTTGAAGCCGAGGGCATCCTGCGTCCCTTCAAGGAGCCCTTGGCACCGCTGCATTTCACTCAGCAGCGCCTGTGGTTCTTGGATCGCTTGCAAGGCGATACCCAGGCCTACCATTTGTCCCTCGCCCTGCGCCTGGAAGGTGCCCTGCAACCGGCGTTGCTGGAGCAGGCGTTGACGCAGTTGAGCAACCGCCAGCACAGCCTGCGGACGGTATTCAGCGAAACCTCCGATGGCGCCCGGCAGTCTGTCGAGCAATCCACGGCGGTGCCGTTGAGCTTCGAACCGCTGGAGATGGACGAACAGTCCCAGGATTTCGCGCTGAAACTGAGCCAGGAAGCACAACGTCCCTTTGACCTGTCGGCGCCGCCGCTGTGGCGGGTGTGTGTGTATCAGGGCCAGGACGTCAATGTGTTGCAGGTCACCTTGCACCACATCATTGCCGATGCCCGTTCGCTGGAAATTTTCTTCAATGAGCTGCAACTGATCTATCAGGCATTGCTGCAAGAGCGCAGCGCCAGCCTACCGCCGCTGCCGTTGCAGTTCTCGGACATCGCCGCCAGTTGGCAAAGTCCGGCAGGTCAGGCGCGTATCGAATCGCAGCTCGAATACTGGCGGCGAACCCTGGAAGGGGAGCCGCCGGTGCTGAACCTGCCCACCGATATGCCACGTCCCGCCGAGCAAGGCTACAACGGCCGGCGCCTGCGCTTCAGCCTGCCGGCAACCTTGGTCCAGCGTCTGCGTGATACCGCGCAACGCCACGGGCTGACCGCGTTCGCGCCGTTGCTGGCGGCCTGGAAAATCCTCCTGGCCAGGCACTCGGGCCAGCGCGAAATCTGGATCGGCCTGCCGGTCGCCCATCGCCATCAGGCCCACACCGATAACCTGATCGGTTACTTCGCGACCACCCAAGTGTTGCGCAGTCACATCGATGCCCAGCAGCCGGTCGAACAGTTCTGGCAGCAACTGCAAGCCACTCACCTGGCTGCCCAGCAGCATGCGGACGTCCCGTTCGAACGATTGGTAGAAGCGTTGAATGTGCGCCGCGACCTCAGCCACACACCACTGTTTCAGGCGTTGTTCAACCTGATCCAGCGCGATGCGGCAGCGGGCGATCAGCATTTCGCCGGCCTGCCGACGCAGCGGCTGGACGTGGAAAGCGACAGTGCCCTGGTGGATATCGGCTTGCACATCGAGCAGTACGGTGATGACTGGCAATGCGTGCTGGAATACAACACCGACCTGTTCCTGGATCGGACAGCGCAACGCTATGCAGACGAGTACTTGCACCTGCTCGAAGGCATGCTGGAAAACGCCCAGGCGCGCCTCTGGGACGTCGACCTGGCCAATACCGATCATGCCCTGGCCCTGCGTCCATGGAACCAGACGGCGGAGGCCTTGCCCCGCGAAGCGGACCTGATTGCCCGCTTCGAGCGTCAAGCGGCGCTGACGCCCGAGGCGTTGGCGGTCGACTGTCAGGACCAGCAACTGAGCTATGTCCAGCTAAACGCCCTCAGTAATCGCCTGGCCCATTGGTTGCGTGCACGGGGCGTCGGCACGGACGATCTGATTGCCGTCTGCTTGACCCGGGGCCGCTGGTTGCTGCCGGCACTGCTGGCCATCCACAAGGCCGGCGCGGCTTACCTGCCGCTGGACCCACAACACCCGGCGGATCGTCTGCGCTTCATCATCGAGCACGCCCGTCCGGCCCTGGTGCTCAGCGAAAGCCTGTGCGGCGATGTGCTGGGCGGTGTCGACAACGTCTGGCTCGATCAGTTGGCGCTGGAGGCGTGCAGTACCGACAAACCGGTGCTGCCGACCCACCCGGAGCAACGCGCTTATGTGATCTACACCTCGGGCTCGACCGGTACACCCAAAGGCGTGCAGGTCACACGCGGGAATCTGAGCAACCTGCTGGCCGCTCTCGATCGGCAATTGCCACTGGGCGCTGCGGATGTCTGGCTGGCCAGCACCACTTATGCGTTCGATATGTGCAAGCCGGAGCTGTTCCTGCCGCTGGTCAATGGCGCGGCGATCCTGCTGGCCCGTCGCGAGCAAGTCGTTGATGGTCACCAGCTGTTTGCCTTGCTGCGCCGCGCGACCGTGTTCCAGGCGACTCCCGCCGGTTGGCAGATCCTGTTGGAAACCGCCCAGGCCGACTGGCCAGCCGTGCGCGGGTTGATCGGTGGCGAGGCGGTTGCCGCTGAGCTGGTAACCGAGCTGCGCAGCCGCGGCGTGGTGCTGATCAACGCCTATGGTCCGACCGAAACCACGGTCTGGTCGACGACGCAGACGCTGCAAGAGGTGCCGTCCGGCGTGGCCGACATTGGTTCGCCGCTGCTCAACACGCGTTGCTACGTGCTCGATGAAATGCTCCGTCCGGTTCCACTGGGCACCACGGGTGAACTGTATATCGCCGGCGCCGGGGTGACCCGTGGTTACCAGCATGCCGCCGCCACCACGGCCGCGGTCTATCTGCCCGACCCGTATGCCAGTGAACCGGGTAGCCGCATGTATCGCACCGGCGACCTGGTACGGCGGCGCGATGACGGACGACTGGCCTACGTTGGTCGCAGCGATTTCCAGGTCAAGGTGCGTGGGTTCCGCATCGAGCCCGGCGAGATCGAGTCGCTGCTGCGTCGTTATCCGGGCGTGGAGGAGGCGGTGGTGATGATCGACTCGCGCAGTCAGAGCCTGTTCGCCTGGCTGCAAGCGCCGAGCCCCATCGACCAGGCAGCACTGCGTCGGCACCTGGAAGGCCTGTTGCCGGGCTATATGATCCCGGCGGGTTTCATCACCCAGCCACGCCTGGCCCTCAATGCCAACGGCAAGATCGACCGCAAGGCGTTGCCGGCGCCGCAGCCGGTGACGATACAGGGCGTGGCGCCGCGCACCGAGCTGGAGCAGCAACTGGCCGAAATCTGGCAGGACCTGCTCGAATTGCCGCAGGTCGGGGTGTTCAACAGTTTCTTCGAGTTGGGTGGGCATTCGCTGTTGGCGATGCGCTTGATGACCCAGGTCGAGAGCCGTTTCGGTATCAGGATCGAGCTGCGCAGCCTGTTCCACAACCCGACGATTGCCGGCCTTGCCGAGCAGATCGAGAAACCCCAGGGGCCGTCGACGGACCAGGCCCTGGACGAAATGCAGCGCCTGTTATCAGAGATGGAAGAGTAAGGATGAGTGCGATGACGCAACAAGCGTTCCTGGAGATTGCGCAGCGACTGGCTTCCTTGCCTGCGGACAAGAAGAAAATTTTTCGCCAGCGCCTGGCCGAGAAGGGCATCGATAGCTGGCGCCTGCCGATCGTACCCGCCGTGCTCGCTGAAGCGGGGCGCTTGCCGCTGGCTCAGGCGCAGCGGCGTTTCTTGTCGGCGGAGGCCCTGAGCAGCCGGGCGCTTTACAATCTGTGCTCGGTGCTGCGTTTCGACGGTCGCCTCGATGGCGAGCGCTTGCAACAGGCCATGCAACAGTTGACCGACCGTCACCAGATACTGCGCACCCGTTATACGACCGACTCGGACGGACAATTGCAGTCCCAGTGCGAGCCGCAAACAGTCACTCTGCCAGACGTCGAGCCACTGAGCCTGGCTGCCGGCAAGTACGAGCAGTGGTGCGCCGATGAGTACGCCCGGCAACTGGCCGAGCCCTTTGACCTCAGCCAGTCGGCACCTTGGCGCTGGCAAGCGTTCAGCGATGCGCAGGAGCGGTCGACCTGGCTGTTCTTCACCATTCACCATGTGGCCTACGACGCCTGGTCGGCGCAACAACTGACCCTGGAACTGGCCGAGGCGTACCGGGCGCTGGCTGTGGATGAGCCGGCCCGGCAGCCTGAACTGAGCATCCAGTACGCCGACTACGCCGCTTGGGAACAGGAATGGCTGGACAGCGAAAGCTGCCGCCAGCAAATCGATTTCTGGCGCGCCCAGCTGGTCGATGCCCCGGCGCCACTGGCGTTGCCGCTGGATCGGCCACGTCCGGCGCCCACGCAACGCCGCCACAGCGGCGCGGTGCTGGCTCGCACGCTGTCTGCGCAGCTGACGACGGCGGTCGAAGCGGCTATCCGCAGTCATGGGGTGACGCTGTACATCTATGGCCTGACGGCTTTCAGCTGCCTGCTGTCGCGCTACAGCGGCGAGAGCGACCTGTGCCTGGGCACCTCGGTCGCGCACCGTGACCGTCCGGAGTTGGTGCCGCTGATCGGGCCTTTGCTCAATACCCTGGTGATCCGTCAGCGCCTGCACGACAACCCGGACTTCACCACCGCGCTGCTGCGCACCCGTGACACCGTCGCAGCGGCTTTCGATCATCAGCAGCTGCCTTTTGAAAAAGTGCTCGAGAACCTTGAGCGCCCGCGTTCGAGTCCGCTGTTCCAGGTCATGTTCGTTCAGGTGGACTTGCCTGAAAGCCGCACCCTGACATTGCCGGGTGTCGCGGTTGAAGTCCTTGATCCGCCGCAGCGTCATGCACGCTTCGACCTCACGCTGCGCCTGGTGCGCACCGCTGACGCGGGCTTGCGCTGCGAGTTGGAATACAGCGACGAATTGTTCGACGCGGCGACGGTCGAGCAGATGCTCGACGACTTGTTGGCGATTTTCGAAGAGGCGGCGAGTCATCCCCAGCGCCGCCTGGCCGAGTTCCCGCTGGTTTCGCCGCCAAGTGAACTGTGTGGCCCGGCGTTGGGCGTGATGCCCTTACCGCTGGACCGGCAGGTGCTGCATTGGGCCGCGCATACGCCGACCGCGGCAGCGCTGTGCAGCGCCAACGAAGCCATCGACTACGCCACGCTCGGTGCCGCGAGCCGTGCGTTGGCCTCGCGACTGGCCGGGCAGGGCGTGGGTCCGGGGCAGGTGGTTGCGCTGTGCATGCCGCGTTGCGCGGAACAACTGCTGGCGACGCTGGCGTGCTGGCAACGAGGCGCGGTCTGCCTGTTTCTCGACCCGGCACAACCGCCGCAGCGACTCGCGCAGTTATTGCAGGACAGTGCCGCAAGCCTTTGGGTGACTTTGGCCGAGGCCCCGGAAACCGGCATTCAGATGGCTCGTCTGGTGCTTGGTGCCGCCGACTTGCGTGCCGAGGCCAGCGAGGACCTGGGCGAGAGCCTCAGCCAGCCGCACTTGCCGGCCTATCTGATTTATACCTCCGGTTCGACCGGCCAGCCCAAAGGCGTGATGGTCACCCACGGCAACCTGGCGCATTACGCCAGCGCGGTCGGTCAACGCTTGCAAGCGAAGCCGGGCAGCCGCTGGGCGACATTGGCGACCGTGGCGGCGGACCTCGGCCTGACGTGCGTGTTCGCTGCGCTGAATGCCGGTGATCCGTTGATCCTGCCGCCGGCCTCGTTGACCTTCGATCCGCCCGGCTGGGCTGACTTTCTTGACGAGCAACCGGTGGATTGCCTGAAGATCGCGCCTTCGCACTTGCGCGGTCTGCTGGCGCTGGACGATGCCCGACGAGTGTTGCCCAGGGATGTGTTGATCCTGGGCGGTGAGGGTTTCGATCACACCTTGTTCGCACGGGTGCGCGAACTGGCCCCGCAACTGCGCATCTTCAACCACTACGGACCGTCGGAAACCACGGTGGGTGTGATCTGCGGAGAAATCCGCTCGCTCGACTCGCTGGACCCGGGTCCGTACCTGCCCTTGGGCCAGCCGTTATCGGACTGCCAACTGCGCATCGTCGACGGCAACGATGTATCGGTGCCGCTGGGCGTCGCCGGCGAATTGCTGATCGGTGGCCCTCAGGTGGCCCAGGGGTACCTCGGCCAACCTGAACTGAGCGCCCAGGTATTTGGCTCCACCGCCCAAGGCCAACGCTTCTATCGCAGCGGTGACCGGGTTCGCCTGGATCGCAATGGGAACCTGGTGTTCCTCGGGCGTGGGGACGATCAGGTCAAGATCCGCGGTTTCCGCGTTGAACCGGGCGAAGTCAGTGCCTGGCTCAAGGCTCAACCGCAGGTTCGCGAAGGGGCGGTGATAGCCCGCGAGGTCAAAGGACGCACGCAGCTGGTGGCGTACCTCAGTCCGGCCCTGGCCACCGACGCCTTGGCGAGCCTGCAAGCCGAGGCCAAGCGTCAATTGCCGGAACACATGGTGCCCAGCCATTGGTGCGTGCTGGAGGCGTTGCCGCTGACGGCCAATGGCAAGCTCGATAGACGTGCCTTGCCGGAACCGGCCGAGCAGGCGTCCGCCGTTACCGCCGCTCGGCCACCCAGCGGTGCCACGGAACAGCGCCTGGCGCAGTTGTGGTGTCAAGTCCTCGGCTGCGCGCACGTCGGGCGCGAGGATGATTTCTTTGCCCTGGGCGGCGATTCGATCCTGAGTTTGCAATTGATCGGCCTGGCTTCGCGTGAAGGGCTCAAGCTGCAACCGCGCGATGTCCTGCAACACCCCACCCTGGCGGCCATGGCCCTGTGCATCGATGCTCGGCAGGATCCGGTGTTGCTGACCGTGCTCACGGCCTTTCGCGAATTGCTGGAGCAGCCTGGCCTGGGTCCGGACGCGGATTTCTTTGCCGAGGGCGGGGATTCGATCCTCAGCCTGCAATTGATCGCGCGCCTGCGTCAGGCCGGCCTGCGCCTGATGCCCCGGCAGTTGCTGGAAAACCCCACCGCCCGGCAACTGGCCGGGGTCTTGGCTGGTGCAGCCTCGCCGACCGTTGCACCGAAACAGGAGACCGAGGTCTCGGAGCCGTCGCGTGCACTGTCCCACGCCCAGCAGCGGGTGTGGTTCATGCAACAACTCGATCCGACCGCGACGGCCTACAACGTTACGCAGTTGCTGGCCTTGCGCGGTGAGCTGGATGTGCCTCGTCTGCAACGCGCTTGCCAGGCCCTGGTCTCGCGCCATGAGGCTCTGCGTTGCAGGTTCTTCGAAGCGCACGGGCAAGTCTGGCAGCGCCTGGATGAGACGGCCTCTGCCATTTTCAATGTGCATGACCTCAAGGGCCAGGATGAGTCGCAGCAGGTAGCAGCCATCGCCGGTGCCGCCAAGCGGGTTTTCGACCTGGGACAGGGACCGTTGCTGGCAATCGACCTGTTCTGCGTGGCACCGGGTGATTACCGCTTGCTCTTCAATGTGCACCATATTGCCGTGGACGGCTGGTCCATGGGTTTGCTGGTCGAGGATTTTGCGCGGCTGTACCAGGATCAGAACCAAGACCTGAGCCAGGACATGCCCGCCACCGCCGGATTACTGCCGTTGATCGAAGCACAGCGGCGAGCTCTGGAAGGAGAACAGGGCAGCCAGCTGCTGGCGTATTGGCAACAACGCTTGCAAGGTCTGGGCAACGAGCCGCTGGAGTTGCCGGACCACTGCGCCCGCCCCACAACGCAGGCCTACGCCGGTGCCCGCGCCGAATTTGCCTTCCCCAGCTCGTTGAGTGCGGCTATCGATGCCCGGGCCAGAGCAATGGGTGTCACGCCGTTCGTGCTGTACTTCGCCGCTTACCAACTGCTGCTTTGGCGTCATGCCGGGCGCACTGATTTCGCTATTGGTTTGCCTGTGGCCGGGCGCGAATCGGCTGAGAGCCAGGCACTGGTCGGCTTGTTCGTCAACACGCTGGCGCACCGGGTGCAGATCGATGCCCGGCAAAGCCTGCAATCCTTTATCCACGACCTGAACGGGCGGTTGGCCAGTGATCTGGCCCATCAGGCGCTGCCGTTCGAGCAATTGCTGGACATGCTGAACGTCGAGCGTAGCCTGGACCGCACGCCGGTGTTCCAGGCGATGTTCAACTATCAGGCTGACCACCGTGATGCGCGCAGCCTCAGCCTGCCGGGCATCCAAGTGGAGCCGCTGGCGCTGCCGGACGGTGTGGTAAGCGCCAAGTTCGACCTGACGTTCAATGTGTTTAGCCGAGGCCGTGGAGCCGATGCGCGCACCGGTTTGATTGTCGAGTACGCGACCGCCCTGGTGCGCCCCGGCACCAGCCAACGACTGGCGGAGGATTACCAGGGCCTGCTCACCAGCCTGGCCAGCCTCGATCTTGCGCAGCCCTTGCTGGAAGTGCCTCTGGGCTCAGTCGCAACCCTGGCCACCGCAGGCACGTCCGCGCATCTGGATGGCGAAGCGGATTTTGTCACGCGCTTTGAAGTGCAGGCTGCCGTTCACCCTGAGCGTATCGCGGTGTGCTGCGCCGGGCGCCGCGTGAGCTACGCGGCGCTGGATGCCCAAGCCAATCGCCTGGCTCACTGGTTGCTGGCGCAGGGCATCGGGCAGGAGTCGACGGTCGCTTTCTGCCTGCCGCGAGACGAAAGGCTACTGGTGTGCCTGTTGGGCATCCAGAAGACCGGTGCAAGCTACCTGCCGCTCGACCCCGCTCATCCAGCGGCACGGCAGGCACAGATTCTCACTCGGGCGCGGCCGCAATTGCTGCTCTGCGACACGCTGTCCGCAGACTTGCCCGGGCACTTGCGCAGCTGCCTGTGGGCAGACCTGCCGTTGTCACAATTTTCGGCGCCCACCTACACAAAATCCCCGGGCCTGGCGACAACCCTCGAGCAGTTGGCTTATACCCTCTACACCTCGGGCTCGACCGGACAACCCAAGGGCGTGCAGATCAGTCGAGGCAGTTTCGCCAACTTCCTGCTGGCCATGGAGCAGGCGCTGCCGCTGGATAATGTGAAGCGCTATCTGGCCCTGACCACCGTGACCTTCGACATTTGCGGTCTGGAGCTGTGCCTGCCGCTGGTGCGCGGCGGCACGGTGGTGCTGGCCAATGATGAAGAGCGGCAGGACCCCGTGTTGCTCGCAAACCTGATCCAGGACCAGGCCGTGGATCTCATCCAGGCCACACCGGCCACCTGGGCGATGCTGTTGCAAGGCGATCGCCAGGTACTGGCCGGGCGTGTGGCCCTGGCCGGTGGTGAGGCGCTGGCGGCGGAGATGGCAACCGAACTCAGGCAATGCGTGGCCCATCTCGTCAACGTCTACGGCCCGACGGAGACCACGGTGTGGTCGACCCAGACGCCCATCGATGCCCTGCAATCGCCCGTTGCCCCGATTGGCCGGCCGTTGCTCAACACCCGTTGCCACGTCCTGGATGAGCACCTGTGCGAAGTGCCGCCCGGTTGTGTGGGTGAGCTTTATATCGCCGGTGACGGCCTGGCCCGTGGTTATGCCGGGCAACCGGGGTTGACCGCCGAGCGTTTCATTGCCGATCCGTTCAGCCGCGAGGGCGGGCGGTTGTACCGCACCGGTGATCTGGCGCGCTGGCAGCCCGATGGGCAGCTGTATTACCTGGGCCGCACCGATGACCAGATCAAATTGCGCGGTTATCGCATCGAGCTGGGAGAGATCGAGGCCGTGCTCCTCAGTCATCCCGATGTAGTGCAGGCGGTCGTGGCCGTGCAAGGCGAGCATCTGGCCGCTTTCTGGGTCGCCAGTACCGCTAACCCACCGGACGACACCGCGATCCGCAACTATTTGCAGGCCCGTTTGCCGGCGTACATGTTGCCGACGCATTTGCAGGCGCTGGAACAACTGCCCCTCAATACCAACGGCAAGGTGGATCGCAAACAACTGCCACGGGTCCGATTGGAGGTCAGCGGTGCAGGCGTCATCCAGCGCGCGCTGACGGCCAGCGAAACATTACTGGCCGAGGTCTGGGGAGCGGTTTTGAACCAACCGCAGATCCCTGCCGATGGGCATTTTTTCCAGTTGGGCGGGCATTCGCTGATGGCGGCCCAAGTGCGTGCGCGTTTGCGTGAGCAAGGCCTTGAAGTGCCCTTGCGCTGGCTGTTCGAAACGCCTGTACTGGCGGACCTGGCACTGCGTATCGAGGGCCTTGCGCCTCGCCTGGACCTGGCTTCGTTGCAGATCCCCCGCGTCGACCGACAAATGGATCAACCGTTGTCCTCGGCGCAGCAACGGGTCTGGTTGATGCAGCAGTTGGATCTGGCTGACAGCAGCTTCAACATGAGCAGCAACGTGCGCTTGCACGGACCACTGGACTGCCACGCCCTGGAGCGTGCATTGCATCGGTTGGTGGAACGCCATGGGATCTTGCGCACCACGTATCACCAGCGTGGCGGCGAGTTGTACCAGCGGATCCACGAACAGCTGTCGGTAACGTTGCAAGTGATCGTGTCGAGCGCGGCGCAGTGGCCGGTCGATGCTCGCGATGTTGCGCTGCGACCGTTCGACCTCGCCGGCGAGGCACCGCTGCGGGCGGTCCTGTACCGCCTCGGCGAGCAGGATCATGTGCTGCAACTGGTCATGCACCACATTGCTTCGGACGGCTGGTCCGGCGCCGTGCTGGTCGATGAGCTGATCCAGGGTTACGAGGCCTACAGCACAGGTGTGCTGCCGCCGCAGGATGAACTGGCGATCCAATACGTGGACTACGCGGTATGGCAAGGTTCGCCAGAGGTACAGCGGCGTCAGCGTGAAGGTCTGGCGTTCTGGCGACAGGCCCTGGCCGGCATTCCTGCGCAAGTGCCGCTGCCGTTCGATTTCCCACGCCCGGAGCGCGACAGCGGCACCGGGGCGGCGCTGGACTTCCAGTTGTCGGCGGCCACGGTGGGTCGGGTGAAGGCGTTTGCGCAAGAGAGCGCAACGTCACCGTTCATGCTGCTGCTGACGTGCTATGCCGCCGTGTTGCAGCGCGAAACCCAAGGGCGCGACCTGGTCATCGGGACGGACGTCGCCAACCGCGAGCATCCTGCCACCGAATCGCTGATCGGCTTCTTCGTCAATCTGCTGGCCTTGCGCATCCGCCTGCAACCGGAGCTGAGTTTCCGCGAACAAGCGCAGCAGGTCCGGGAGGTGTGCCTGCAAGCGTTCGGCTGGCAGGACACGCCGTTCGAGCGTGTCGTCGAATGCCTGGAGCTGCCACGGGTGGCGAATGTCCATCCGCTGTTGCAGACCTTGTTCGTGCTCGACAACACGCCGCGCCAACAACGCCAGCTCGGCCATTTGCAGGTCGAGCCGCTGACGGGCGAGCAGCACCATTCCAAGTTCGACATGGCCCTGTTCGCCAGCGAAGACGGCGACACGATCAACCTGCGCTGGGTATATCGCACCAGCCTGTTTCGCCAGGCCACGGTCGAACGCCTGCGCGATGCCTTCCAATCGCTGCTGGACATGGCGCTCGGTGCGCCCGACAACCCAATCGATACCTTGATCAAGACTCCTGGAGGAGCCGCCGTCATGTCCACGGACAATCCGCTGCAACGCAAAATGAGCAAATTGGGCAAGATGCGCCAGAGCGGGTCGCCTGTCACTCGCGAGCCCTTCGAAGCCCGACCGCTGCGCGAAGGCTCCAAGTTCCCCTTGTCGATTCAACTGCGTGACCGCGAACTGGCGCCTGCCATCTGGGCGCAAGCCAACCGCGATAAGGTCGAGAACTGGTTGCTCGAACACGGTGGCATTGTCTTCCGTGGTTTCGATCTGCCGACGCCGGCGGCTTTCGAAGCGTTCTGCCAGGCCCTGTGCCCGCAGCTGTATGGTCAATACGGTGACCTGCCGAAGGAAGAGGGTGGCAAGAACATCTACAAATCCACGCCCTATCCCAAGGACCGGATGATCCTGTTCCACAACGAGAGTGCCCATCAGCATCGCTGGCCGCGTCGGCAATGGTTCTACTGCCAGATCCCGGCCACGTCGGGTGGCGCGACCCCGATTGTCGACAGCCGCCAGGTCTACCGGGAACTGCCGGCCTGGCTGCAAGCGAACCTGCGGCGCAAACAGCTGATGTACGTACGTAATTTTAGTACCAGCCTGGACGTCAGCTGGCAGCATTTCTTCCAGACTGAAGAGCGGGCCGACGTCGAACGGATCTGCCGTGAGAGCAACATCCAATTCCAGTGGCGCGGGGCCAACGACCTGCACACCCGCCAGGTGTGCCCGGCGGTCATCCTGCACCCGCTGACGGGCGAGGAGAGTTTCTTCAACCAGATCCAGCTTTATCACCCGGCCTTTCTCGACGCCGATGTGCGCGAGCAGTTTCTACGCGACGGTGAAGCCTCGATGCCCCGGCAGGTGTTCTACGGTGACGGTTCGGAACTTGAACCGGAGGCTATCGAGGCGATCAACACGGCTTACGAGCGTTGTGCCGTGCGTTTCGATTGGCAGCAGGGGGATGTGGTCATGCTCGATAACATGATGGCGGCACACGCCCGGGACCCGTTCGAGGGCGAGCGCAAGATCGTGGTGGCCATGGGGGAGATTTACGGTCGTGACCAGGTGATGGCTGCGCCGGCGCAGACAGAAGAAACACACGCAGGGATGGAATCATGATGGACCTCGGACTCACGCTTTCACCCCAACAAAAGCAATTGGCCCAGGCCAATCCGCAAGCCTGGCGCTGGGTTCGGATGCAACTGACGGGCGTGCCCGAAGGCATCGTCGAGCAACGCCTGCGTGATTGTCTCCGGCAGCATCAAGCGTTGCGCCTGCGCTATCAGCGCCCGGTCGGCGCCACGGGCTTGCGCCAGCGCGTGGTCGAGCCGTTCGAGCTGCGCCTGGACTGGCGTCAGGGGCGCTCGAATGAACAGCACAATGAGCAGACATGGCTGCGCGACGCCCAGCGGTATTGCCTGACGGAGCAGCCCGATGTATTGGCCTGGCTGCTCGACGATTGGCTGCTTTTGGCGGTGCCGGTGTATTCGCTGGATCAGCGCAGCCTGATCCAGTTGCAGGAACAATTGCTGGGGCGCGCCGCGCCGTTGGACGCCGAACCCATGCAATACGGCGAATACGTCGAATGGATCAACGGCCTGCAATTGGATGAAGATGCCGAGCAGGGCGTGCAGTTCTGGCGCAACCAGGCCTTGCAGGACGTGCCGGGCATGCGATTGATCGAACGCTATGGCATCGCCAGCGGCAATTCTGCCATTGTCCGGCTGATGCTGGCGCCGGCACTGCCGGCGGCGTTGAAGGCCCTGGCCGAACGCGAAGACCTTGCGGTCGAGCCACTGGTCCTGGCCGCCTGGGGTGGATTGCTGGGCAGGCTCAATGGCCAGCCGGACGGCCAGTTGGGTCTGCAGCACGATCCTCGTGATGACTATGAAGAGCTATCGGGTGCCTACGGGCTGTTCGAGCAGACCCTGCCGATGACGGTGCGGATGTCGGAGCACAGCACTTGGATCAACCTGGCGCGGCCATTGGCACGGCAACTGGAAAACGCAGTGGCCTGGCAGGAATATGTGGGCCAGGCCCAGTTATTGCCCGACTGGCGCGCCAGCTTCCAGGCTGGGCTGCGTGTCCTGTCCGCAGCGTCGCTGCAAGATGTGCAGGTCCTGTCCTTCGACAGTCCCGTCGAACTGCAATTGCAGCTGACGCTCGATGCCCAGGGCCGCGCAGAGCTGGTGCTGGCCTACGATGAGGGTCTGTACCGGGAAAACCAGATGCAAGTGTTGCTCAAGCGCTTCGGCCATTGGCTCGAGCAATTGATGGAATCGCCCAACGAACTCATCCATCGCCTCGATTGCCACTTGCCCGAGGAACTGTCGGCGGTGCAGCCCCGTCCCGCCCTGGCGCCGGATCTCGATATCGTCGCCACCGTGCGCGAACACGCACGGACACAACCGGATCGGCCGGCGCTACGCTATGCCGAGCAAATTTTCTCCTATGCCGAGCTCGATGCCCTGAGCGACCGTGTGGCCGGCAGCCTGCGTCAGGCCGGCGTCGGCCGCGAGCAGGTGGTCGGCCTGTACTTGCCGCGTGGGGCGCAAATGTTGATCGCGATGCTGGCCTGCTTCAAGGCCGGTGCGGCCTATTTGCCCCTCGATCCGCAACAACCCCCTCTGCGTCTGGCCGGCATTATCGACGATGCCCGACCGGCCCTGTTGCTGCACCTGGAAGGGCTGCTGCCCGATACCTCGGTCGATACGCTGTGCTGGTCGCAGGCGTCCATCGGGCCAGTGTTCGATACGCCGGTGCAGGGCACCGCGCAAGACCTGGCCTACGTACTCTATACCTCGGGCACCAGCGGCAAGCCCAAGGGTGTGCAGATCGAGCAAGGTCAGTTGCGCCATTACGTCACGCAGGTGACCCGCGCGCTGCAGTTACCCGAGGGCGGGCACTATGGCCTGGTCTCCTCGCTGCTGGCGGACCTCGGCAATACCGTGCTGTTTCCGGCCTGGTTGCAGGGCGGTTGCGTGCATCTGCTGGAACAGTCCACCGTGACGGATGCGCGGGCATTCGCCGAGGAGCTTCAGCGTCACCCGTTGGACGTGCTCAAGATTGTCCCTTCGCACCTTGAAGCCCTGATGGGCGAACACGCGACCAGCGCTGTTCTTCCAAGCCGGGTTCTGGTGTTGGGCGGAGAGCCGATCAGCGAGCATTTGCTCAGTCGTCTGGCCCAAGCGAAACCAGCCTGTCGCCTGTACAACCATTACGGTCCGACGGAGACCACCGTGGGGGTCTTGTGGCGGGCGATCGATATCGACCAGGGCGTGAGTGGCAGTGCCTTGAATCAAGTCTTGGGCGATAACCGTATCCACCTGCTCGATGAGCAGCAACGACCGGTGCCACCTGGTCAGGCCGGGGAGTTGTGCATCAGCGGCGCCAGCGTCGGCCGCGGTTATGTGGGCGGTTTCGGCAGCAGTGCCTTCGGTGTCGATCCGCTCAGCGGCAGCCGCCTGTATCGCACCGGCGACCTTGCCTTGTGCCAGGCCGATGGTGCGCTGCGTGTGCTGGGACGCAACGATCAGCAGGTGAAGATCCGCGGGTTCCGCCTGGAGCTGGCGGAAATCGAACAGGCGCTGTTGGCCCAGCCGGGCGTATTGCAGGCCGCTGTCTTACTGGACGGTGAAGCCGACCATGCCCGCTTGCTGGCGTTCGTGGTCAGGGACGAGGTCGTGTTGCAGACCAACGATCATCTGGGTGCCGCCCTGGCTCGCCAGCTACCGGACTACATGCTGCCCAGCGCTATCTTTGCGCTCAAGGCGCTGCCACTGAACAGCAATGGCAAGCTGGATCGCAAGAGCCTGCTCGAACGCGCCAGGCAGCGCTTGCAGAGTACCCGTGTGGCACCTGTCGGTGAGCTGGAAACCGCCATCCTGGCTATCTGGTGCGAGGTGCTCGGCGTTGACGAACTGGGCGTGACCGACCACTTCTTCAATGTCGGTGGGCATTCCCTGGCGGCGATCAAAGTGGTCTCGCTGATCCGCGAGCGCCTGTCGCTCGAGTTGCCGACCAACCTGTTGTTCGAACGGCATACCGTGCGTGACCTGGTCCAAGGGCTGGGCAAGCATGACAGCGGCGGCCCTTGGAAAGTCTTGCAGGACGCGGATGGGCATGCGCCGGCCTTGCTGCTGGTGCACGGCGCGCAAGGGCATCTGCAGGCGTATCAGCCGCTGCTGGACAACCTCGACGGTAACGTCGCGGTGTTTGGCCTGGCCGCCCTGGAAAAGGGTTGGGGCGAGTGCGACATGGACGCGTTGCTGCACCAGTACGTGGCGAGCATCCCCGTGCAGCTGAAACAGCGCCCGTTGGTGCTGCTGGGCTGGAGCCTGGCGTCGCGCCTGGCGTTGCTGCTGATTCCCCATCTCCAGGCCAACGGCTTTAACGTCGAAGGGCTGGTGGTACTCGATCACGATGCGCAGCGCAGCCTGGCCGGTGAGGGCGATGAGGCGGGCCAGTTGATTGCCGATTTCGCTTTCTACTGCCGCAGCCATGCCCAGCCCATGGGCGAATCGCTGCGCGAACGTTTGACGGGCCTGTTGGCCGGGCATGACTACGCCGAGGGAGTTGCCCGCTTGCTCGACGATGCCCAGGTGCGTGCGCATCTGCAATGGGACGCCGCCGATGCGGATTTACTCAGGCTATTAGCGCAGTATCGGGCGATCAAAACGCGCTTGTATGAACAGGACTTACCCACTGTCGACGTACCGCTATGGCTCTGGCGCGGCAACGCCCATGCCGACTTGCTGGCCTCGTGGCAAGCGTATACTCGGCAGGCTGTTCGTCAGTGGACGCTGGACGTGGGTCATCACGAGATGCTCGGGGAGCCGCGATTGGTCGAAAGCCTGCTGCCTTTACTGTTGCAAACCTCTGCCAAGGTGGTGTCTGCCCCATGATCCTATTGAAAGAACTGCTGCATGACGCTCGATGGCGCATTCTGCTGGCAATTCTGAGCAGCGCCTTGAGCGCGGCCACCAGTATCGGCCTGATCGGCTACATAAACCGCAGCCTGGAGCACGGCCTGGACGATATCGGCCTCGGTTTGCTGCTGTTCGGTGGCTTGCTGATCCTGTTGTTCCTCAGTGGTATCACGTCGCAATGGTTGCTGGTGCAGATCGGGCATCGCCTGGTTTACCAGTTGCGCCTGCGGCTGGTGGGCAAGGTGTTGGGCACTGCACTCGAACGCATCGAGCGGCTGGGCAGCCCGCGTATCTACAACGCGCTGACCAAGGACGTGACCACCGTCGCCACGGCGTTCAAGCAACTGCCGATCTCGCTGTACAACGGCCTGTTGCTGCTGGCCGGGCTTGCCTACATGGCGTGGTTGAGCGTGCCGTTCTTTGTCTTGACTCTCGGTGTGATTGCACTGGGGGTGGGGCTCGATGTGCTGCTCGGGCGCAAGGTCAAGGCCTTGATGCAGGCGGTACGTCGCCAGGACGACCAGTTGACCGAGCAATTCGAGGCCGCCATCCAGGGCCGCTGCGAGTTGGGCCTGAGCCGGGAACGCCGGCACCTGCTCTATGAGCGCAAGCTCGAACCCATTGCCCGGGCCTCGCTGGATGCGTCGGTACGTGCCGACACGCTGTGGGCGGTGAACTTGAACTGGACGACACTGTTGGTGTTCGTGCTCATCGGCACGCTGTTCTTTCTCGGCCAGGGGCTTGGGTTGCTCAGCCAGCAGGTGGTGGTGGGCTACGTGCTGGCGATCATGTTCCTGCGCACGCCGATCTCGATGATCCTGGACGCCATTCCTGCGGTTATTCGTGGTCATGTCGCCTTGCAGGCCATCGATGCCCTGGCGCTGGGCGAGACGGTGCAGTTCAAGACCCTTGCGCAAGCGGCAGAGCCCTTCGGCGAGTTGCGCCTGTCGAACGTGCGCTATCGCTATCCAGGACAGAGTGACGAGTTCGCCTTCGAGCTGGGGCCGATCGACCTGTCGATTCGTCGCGGGGAGTTGATTTTCATCGTCGGCGGCAATGGCAGCGGTAAATCGACCCTGGCCAAGCTGCTGACGGGACTCTACGAACCCACTTCGGGGAAGGTTGCGCTGAATGGCGTGGTCCTCGATGCCAGCACCAGCGAGTGGCACCGCGAGCATTTCGCGGCCATTTTCGCCGACTTCTACCTGTTCGCCGATGTGCTGGGCGAGGCGGGTGATCATGACGGGCTCGAGGCTCGGGTGGACCACTATCTGGACCGCCTGGGACTGGCCCATAAAGTCCAGTTCGCCGCCGGGCGGCTGTCGACCACGGCGCTCTCCCAAGGACAGCGCAAGCGCCTGGCGCTGTTGTTGCTGATGATGGAAGGCCGGGAAGTGTTCTTGCTCGACGAGTGGGCGGCCGACCAGGATCCGGTGTTCCGCCATGTGTTCTACAACGAGCTGCTACCCGAACTGAAGGCGGCCGGCAAGACGGTGATTGCGATCACCCATGATGACCGTTATTTCGACGTGGCCGACCGGGTCTATCGTCTCGATTACGGCCATCTGGTGGACTATGACCGAACGGCGGAAAACCCTTTCCAGCTGGCGAAATAGGGGGCCGTCAAACGGACTGCTCCTTGCACTCATCGAGGGGGCAACTGCTGCAATAGCCGACGCCGGGAAGGCGGTAGCGAATGCAGCAGATGCGCCTGAGGCGCTGCGGCTCGTCCTCGCCGATATCCTGGTAATGCACCGGGGCGAACAAGGGATTGCGTCGCCCGTCGGGGCGCAGGCGAGCGTTCAGGATCTCTCGGGCCGGTGCGGTGCTGTGGGCGTTGGCCAGCGGATGCAGGTCGATACGGCTGGTGACGAACTCGAAAGTATTGCCGGCATTGCTCCAGAACAGCCGGGGCGATGCCCGGGAGGCACTGACCAGGGTTTCGATGACGGGCGCCAGATGCTCCTCGATCAGGGGATGGAATCTTTCGAAGGCGGTGCCGGGAGGTAAAGGATGGCCGGCATGAGGCAAGTGCAATGCCTGTGGCCTGGCATCGTCGTTCAGTTGGAGTCCGGTGTCGGCGAGCGTCAATGGCAAGTCCCAGTGCTGGAGCAGATTGGCCGCCATCACCGGTGCCAGGAACGTGCTGAAGTACCACTTGGACCACAGCGAAACCAGGGCCAGGCGCTCATCGGTCTTGTACCGCGCCTGCAACTCGTCGACGAAAGCATTGAAATGCCCCGGCTGGAAGAACCTGCTTGCCGGCACATCCGTTCGAGGATGGCTGCGCAGTTGCAGCTTTTCACCGTGGTCGGTCAGCGGACCGGTGAACAGCGGGGCAAGGCTGGGAATCATCGACTCATCCGTGGACCGCGAATTGAGAGCGGTTATCGTTCAGAAGGGCTCGAAGTATAAACAGGGCGTTGCGGTCTTGCGACTGTTCATCGTCGAGACGAATTTTGAGAAACAGGTACATCTTTAAAAATATTAATGAGAATCGCTACCATTAGTATTGTATCGTAGGATCCTCCCGTCATACCCCAAGGAGTAAGCAATGAGTGTGGACAGCCCGGATACCCGTTTTCTGGTTGTAGTCAACGAGCAGGAGCAATACTCAATCTGGCCGGATTATCGAAGTGTGCCCGACGGTTGGCGCGCGCTCGACGTCAAAGGCAGCAAGCAAGAGTGCCTGGACCATATCGAAAAGGTCTGGACCGACATGCGCCCGCTGAGCTTGCGCCAGGCCATGCAGGAACAAGGACAGGGCTGATCGCCCGCGACAGAGTTTCTTCACTCAGGGATTCAATATGGAAAGCGTCCAGCCCCGTCTATCTTCCAGCGCAACCTTCACGCTGGAACAGTTTCGCCAGCAAGCGCCGCGTGAACTGAACACCAACCCGTACCTGCAACGCCAGGCGGCCCGTGAGTCGAATGCCCGGTCTTATCCGCGACGTATTCCGTTGGCGCTGCAAGAGGCCCATGGCCTGTATGTCCGCGACACCCAGGGGCAACTGTTCATGGATTGCCTGGCGGGGGCGGGGACGCTGGCGCTGGGGCACAATCACCCGGTCGCCATTGCGGCCATGCGGCAAACGCTCGACTCGGGCTTGCCCTTGCATACCCTGGATCTCACGACGCCGGTCAAGGATCGTTTCGTCGAAGACCTGTTCAACGCGCTGCCGGAAAACTTTGCCCGTCATGGTCGCATTCAGTTTTGCGGCCCGACCGGTGCCGACGGCATCGAAGCGGCATTGAAACTGGCCAGGACAGCCACCGGTCGCAAACCGATCCTGTCGTTCTCCGGCGGCTATCACGGCATGACGCTTGGAACATTGAGCCTGATGGGCAACCTGGGGCCGAAACAGGCTTTGGGTTCGATGATGGCTGACGTACAGTTCCTGCCATACCCCTACGACTACCGCTGCCCGTTCGGCATCGGCGGCGAAGCCGGTATCGATGCAGGTCTGCATTTTATCGAGCAGTTGCTCGGCGACCCGGAGTCGGGTGTCTTGCCACCCGCAGCCGTGGTGGTCGAAATCGTGCAGGGCGAGGGCGGTGTGATTGCCGCGCCGATCCGCTGGCTTCAAGGGCTGCGCCAACTGACCCGCAAGTTTGGCGTGGCACTGATCATCGATGAAGTACAGACCGGCCTGGGCCGTACCGGCAAGCTGTTCGCCTTCGAGCATGCGGATATCGAACCGGACATTCTCGTGCTGTCCAAAGCCATCGGCGGAGGGTTGCCGTTGGCCGTGATGCTGTACCGCGAAGAGCTCGATACCTGGAAACCAGGCGCCCATGCCGGCACCTTCCGTGGCAATCAGATGGCGATGGCGGCGGGGGCGGCGACGCTGCGCCACATCATCAGTGAAGACTTGCCTGGGCACGCCGATGTGATGGGGCAACGACTGATGACGCAACTGCGTCGGCTGCAAGGCGATTACGCATGCCTGGGCGATGTGCGTGGCCGGGGCCTGATGGTGGGCGTGGAGATCGTCAGCGACAAGCCGAGCGACAATCGCGTACCGGCCGGGGATACGGCCCTGGCCCAGGCCATCCAGCGCCAGTGCCTGCGCCTTGGAGTCATCCTGGAGCTGGGAGGACGCCATGGTGCCGTGGTGCGATTCCTGCCGCCATTGATTATCCAGCCTGAAGAAGTCGACCTACTGGTCGAACGCTTCCAGGTTGCCTTGGCCAATGCTCTGGAAGAGGTCAAGGGACGGACGCTGCACATTGCCTGAAGCAGGGCGATAAGGTGTGAAGCCAATGACCCGATGAGTCGTAATACTGTCACTCAAGGAAACCACTGAACCCGTGGCGAGGGGGCTTGCTCCCGCTGGGCTGCGTAGCAGCCCCATTTTTTGTGAGTGCTGCGCACTCAAGCGGGAGCAAGCTCCCTCGCCACAGGTTCATCTACTTTCTTGAGTGGCAGCATTTCGACTCATCGGGGCTTTGCCTTAAGCCCCGAGCGTCACTGCGCTGATTGGAGCTGAGCTTCAATCGCGTCCTTGTCGATGACCGACCAGACCTCATGGATCCTGCCGTCCTTGAACGCATAGAAAACGTTTTCCGCGAAAGAGATTTTCGCTCCGTTCACAGCAAGGCCCATGAATTCACCCACCGGTGTGCAATTGAACACCAGGCGAGCCGCCACCTTGTCTGGGTCGGTTACCAGGCATTGGATTTCAAAGCGCAGGTCGGGAATTTCCCGATAGTTCGCTTCCAGCATGCTTCGATAGCCATGCAGTCCCAATGGTCTGGCGTTGTGAACCACATCCTGATGGACAAAATGGCCGAGGTTTTCCCAATCCTGTGCATTCAGGCAGGCAATGTAGTCGTTGTAACGATCGGCAAGATCCGAAGGCATAAGAACGATTCTCCGCTTTGTGTCTGTTCGCAGAGTTTAGTCGCGCCGTGAGATCTTCGATTTGTCGAGTGGTGAAGGCGCGGGCAAAACTCATTTACCCCCCGTCACATCAAGAAACGTCCCGGTCACGAACGACGCCTCAGCACCGGCCAGCCACAGAATCGCCCGCGCCACTTCCTCCGGCTGCCCACCCCGGCCCATCGGGATCGAGTCCTTGACGCGATCGACCCGCCCAGGCTCGCCGCCGCTGGCATGCATCTCGGTATAGATGTGACCGGGGCGCACGCAGTTGACGCGTATGCCTTCCCGAGCCACTTCCTTTGCCAAGCCGATGGTGAACGTCTCCAGGGCGCCCTTTGACGCTGCGTAGTCGACGTATTCATTGGGGCTGCCAAGCCGTGCCGACGCCGAGGAGACATTGATCACCACTCCGCCCGGACCGTTATGTCGGTGAGACATGCGCTTGAGCGCCTGCTGGGCGCAGAGCATCGGGCCGATGGCATTGACCGCAAAGATACGCTGCATGCGCTCCAGGCCGAGATCCTCCAGGCGTGACTGACGCGCCAGTACCCCGGCGTTATTGACCAGTACGTCGATGCGACCGAACGAGCGGTCGATGGCCGCGAACAAGCCGGCGACTTGCTCGGGGTCGGCGCTGTCGGCCCGCATCGCCAACGCCCGACGACCCAACGCCTCGACATCCGCCGCTACCGCCAGCGCTGCGGGTTCGTTGGTCACGTAGCTGATCGCGACGTCATAGCCTTGTGCGGCCGCCAGGCGTGCGGTGGCGGCACCCACTCCGCGACTGCCGCCGGTGATCAGAATCAGCGGTGCCTGTGAGACGTTATCCATCGAGGGAACCTCCTGTAACGGTGGGGAACCAGCCGTGTCAGCCAATGATAAGGATGCCGCTGGCAATCACTGCGCACGCCAGGATCCGGCGGGCGGTGAGTGGTTCGCCGAGGAACAGGTAGCCAATCACCGCCGCAAACAACACGCTGGTTTCGCGCAATGCCGACACCGCGCCCAGGGGCGCTTCGTTCATGGCGTAGATGATGATTCCATAAGCCAGCAGGGAGACCAGCCCGCCGGCCAGGGCGGTCGACATGCCGGGTCGAATGGAAAATAGGCTGCGGGCGTCGCGCAGGCCGATGTACACCAGCGGCATCAGCGCGCCCCACAACGCGCACATCCATACGGTGTAGGCCAGCGGCGCGCCGGAGAGTCGGGTGCCGATGCCGTCGGTGACGCTGTAGGCCGCGATGAAACAGCCGGTTCCCAGTGCGTAGGGCAGGCTGGGCACCGCCAATTTGCGACTCCTGAAAGCCAGGGAAATGATTGCGCCTGACACCAGCGCGATCCCCAGTAAGGTGCCGGGGGCAATGCTTTCGCCGGCAAAGACTGCGGCGCCCAGGGTGATCAACACCGGTGACGAGCCCCGGGCAATCGGATAGGTCTGCCCCAGGTCGCCGATCCGATAGCTGCGCACCAGAAACAGGTTGTAGCCGACATGCAGCACCGCCGAAAGCGCCGCATAACCCCAGCTGGCGGGTGCTGGCGCGACCATGAAGGCGGCTGCAACGACACTGGCGAAGGCGACTGCGACGCACATCATCGTCATCGACCATAGCCGATCGGCGCCGCCACGCAGCAGTGCATTCCAGCCGGCATGCAGCAGGGCAGCGAAAAGAACCAGCAGAGTGATATGAATAGGCATGGGCTGATGTTAAGCAACCCGGTGCCCGGAACTACAGCGAAGTCTCCTCATCGTTGCATGAACAGATCTTCATGCATCAAGCGTAAGACTGTTGGGCTTTCAGCGCCTCGCTCATTAACCATTGACGAAAACTGACGATGTGCGGCTGCGATTCGATGCCTTTCGGACAGACGAAATAGTAGGCAAGCGGTGAGGGGAACGGCACATCGAACAGCCGCACCAGACGGCCATCGCTGATTTCCGCTTCAACGTGCCCGCTGCGCACCAAGGCGACGCCTTGGCCGAGCAGGGCAGCCTCGACCGTCATGTTGGTGTCGCCGAACCTGACGCTGTCCTTGAGTGGCAGGAATTCCAGCCCAACGTTTTGAAACCAGACTTCCCATTTCGGCACCAGCTCGGCGCCGTCGCGGGTCAGCAACGGGTAGTGCAACAATTCGGCGGGGCTGGCAGGTGTCCCGAAGCGCTGCAGCAGATCGGGGCTTGCCACTGGAAACACCTGTTCGCCGAACAGGAACTCCGAATACAGGCCTGGGTAAACGCCCTTGCCGAGCCGGATCGCGACATCGGCCTGGGTCTCGGAGAAGTGGATGATCCTGTCCGTGGTGTCCAGCGAAACCAACAGCTCGGGATGCTGCCGGGAGAGGCCGGGCAAGCGTGGCAGCAGCCATTTCAGGGCAAAGGAATAGGTCGTGCTGACTTCCAGACGAACCCGGTCTTTCTGCTCGCGCAGATCATTCAGGGTTGCCTCCAGGCTCATGAAGAATTCCCGCACGATGGGCGCCAGCGTGGCCCCTGCTGCCGTGAGGCTCAATGATCTGCCGCGCTCGAACAATTGCAGGCCCCAGAGCGCCTCAAGATGCTTGAGCTGGTGGCTCACCGCGCTCTGGGTGACGTGCAGTTCCTGGGCCGCAGCGGTGAAGGTGGTGTGTCGGGTCGCCACTTCAAAGGCGCGCAAGGTAGCGGTGGGCGGCAGGTCTCTCATGAAGGGTATCCCGGCGAGTCAACGGAAGTTCGTGGCATGAACGCCAGCTCATGTTAGAGCATCTCGGGCACGGGATGAGAGATCAGCCGCCGAAAGCCGATGTTGAAATGCAGCCGGGATACCGCAGCGCGCTTTCTACAGCGCAGGACGTTGCAGCTTGACCCACTCTTGCACCGTAGGCCGTTGCCACTGGCGCTGTGCGTATTCCACCAGCGCGGCGGGCACGGCGTCGCCGTTGAGTATCAAGCGGTTGAGCATCAACGCCAGGTCAACGTCGGCAATCGACCATTGGCCGAACAGGTACTCGGGGCTGTCGGCCAGCAGCGCCTGGGCGGCGCCGACCAGCTTGCGCGCCGCCGACTCGGCCGTTGGCGACAAGGGCGCCGATTTGACCCCGTAGAACACCACCAATGTCGAACGCTCCTGCCGAATCGGCAGCAGGTCACTGCGCAACCATGCCTGCACCTGGCGCGCCCTGGCACGTTGGAATCGATCCTGCGGATAAACCGGTATCGAAGGGAAGGCCTCTTCCAGGTACTCGGTAATCGCCGACGATTCAGACAGGGCGAAGTCGCCATGCACGAGCGTGGGCACTCGTTGGGTCAACGAAAGGCTGGCATAGTCCTGCGCGAGGTTTTCGGACGCATAGAGGTCAATCGGGCTGATCTCCAATTCGATGCCTTTTTCACGAAGTGCCACGAACACCGACATGGCATAGGGGCTGCTGAACTGGGCGTCAACGTACAGGCGCAGGCGGGAATCGGTCACGGGTTCATCTCCTTATGTATGAAGCACACACGCTACGAGTTCCGGCGCGATAAATACAATTCAGCTTTTTCATGGGCGTATTCCTGGTCGGAATAGCGCTCAGGCTGCATCGCTCTTACGCTTTGGGCTACTCGCCGAAACCGCGGCGGAGCCTCTGAGCAACCGAACGGCCCCCTCTCGATAGAACGCCAGAATGGCAAGCACCTGCACAACGACCGCCCCCGTTACAACAGCCGCGACGGCATGATCCGGATCGCTGAAGCCTGCGCGCACCAGGCCGAAGAAAGCCGGGGCAAAGGCATAGGTGGCCTGGCTGATCGCGACCATCAGCGCGATCACCCGGGCGGTTTGTTCACGACTGAACTCGACTTGCGCGATCAATGGCGGCAATGAGGTGGCGTTGCCAATCCCCGAGCCGATCAGCACCACGGCGATCCAGGCCACGCTCGGGTGAAACGCCAGGCCGAGGAGCATCAGTGTGCCCAGCAGCTGGATGGCATAACCGAGACAGGCCAGATGCCGGCGGTTGGCACCTTGGGTCATCAGGCGAGCGGCCACGTAGCGTCCGCCCATGGCGCTGGCGGTGGCCAGGCCCATGGCGAGCGCGGCGTCATGCGCGCCGATGCGTCCCGCCAGGATCGAATATAAGTGTGCGATAAGGCCGATCTGGGCGAACAACCCCAGGGACATGCCGGTCGCCAGGCTGCGGAAGCTTGACGATTTGAATGTCTGCATCGCGGTCCACGGCGTGGCGCTGGGGCTGATCGGCGCGGGTTCCGGCTGTCCGGCATTGTCAGGATGCTGCCCCAGGCTCTGCGGGCTTTTGTTGAAAACCAGGAGGGCGAAGGCGCCGATCAGCAGCACGGCGATGACGCTGATCACCAGCGCCGCCATGACAAAGCCGAAACGCTCGATCAACAACACCCACAGCGGCGAAAAGATCACGCCGCCCATGCTCGCACCGTTGTAGGCCTTGCCCAGGGCCTTGGGCCTGTCCTTGACGTACCACGGCGCAATCAAGGTATTGACCGCCGTGGCGCCCAGCGTCACCCAGCCGAAACCGGAGCAAACCGCACCGGCGTACAGCACCCATAGCTGGTTGGCCTGGGCCCAGGTATTCACGCCGATGCCCAGGACAATACTGCCCAGCAGGGTGATGGCTGGGATACCGAAGCGTGCGTAAAGCCGTGGCAGGTTGGCAATGACCACCGTGCCGCTGAGAAAGTGCAAGGTGACGGCAGTCGAGACCTGGGCAATGGGCCAACCGGTGCGCTCCATCACCGCTTGCATGTAGATCGGCGGCCCGTAGAAGCCGACTCCCCAGCCGATCATCGCCAGGATGAATGTGCAGGCCAGTACGGTTTTTCCAAAAAAACGGCGGTGTTTCATTTGCTATCTCCTCCATGTCGGCCCGCAGGTTAAATTCCCAGCGGGCCTTACACTTCGAGGAGCGTCGAACTGTGGATGTCGAAAATCGAGCAGCGACCGGCTTGCCACTCGATACCGGAATACCGGATCCAAAAAGAACCCACGATCAGCGGAGCTGGTTGTAATGCTGCTCGGGGTGGACGTTCCTGGAGGTTATGGTCGGCGATGTAGCTCAATCAGCGCACACGCCGACGGCTCTGCTCCGCCAGATCCAGCGCCTTGTACATGTCCAGCCGCGCCGAACGGCCCACGTCCTTGTCGTTGAGCTGGTAGTTGCGCTCCGACGGCAGGATGGGCGCGGTGAGGTCTTCGGCGTCCATTCGTTCGAAGTCGTGATTGTCGCCGATGGTCATGGCGCTGCGGCGTAGCAGCATGCGCAATTGCTCGGGCTGCAATTGCGGGTTGATGGAGAGCATCGCCGCCACCAGGCCGGTGACCATCGGCGTGGCATAGGAGGTGCCACAATGCACGGCGCCGTCCTGGCCGGCTTCGGTTGTCGAGGCGTGGGTGCACGCGGCGGCGGTTATGTCGACGCGCATGTCGATGTTCGAGGAGCTGCGCTTGACCGCATAGGTCGGGTCGTCGACAGCGATCCCGGCCCGTTCGCTGCGCTGGTGGCCGCCGACCACCAGCAGTTGTTCCGTGATGAAAGAGGAGGGCAGGCGGTATTCATCGCTGCCCGAGAACGACGAACCGTTGCCGGCGGAATTCACCACCACCACGTCGGGATGTTCCTTGCGCAGCCAGAGAAAGAATTCCTCCAACAATTCCTCGTAGCCGCCCATGGCGATGCCTGAGCGCAGCAGGGAATCCACTTCGTCGCCCTTGACGTTCTTTGCGCCGACACGATGAATGCCCCAGCTCCAGTTGAGCACGCGTACACCGTCTTCCACCAGGTTGACCGAGGCGGCGATGTTGGCGGTGATGCCGGCATCGGAGTTGCGTTCGACGATCACCTCGAAGCCTCCGCTTGCCGGGTCCAGGCCACGGAGCAGACCGCTGTTGCCGCCGTCGTTCCAGCGGGCGGCGAGGATGCCGGCGACGGTGGTGCCGTGGTTGTCCGGTTTGTCCGCATCGCGGGCATAGACACAGGTGCGCGGGGCCGAACATGCCCCGACATAGTCGGCAAAATCCGCCGTGTCGAAATCAACGTCACGCTCGATCAGGCCGATGCGCACCGGTTGCGGGCGGATGGGGTCCTGCCGGCCGGGGATGCGTCGCAGGTAGTAGTTCACCCCATCGAGAAAACGGTTCGCGGCCCATTCATCGGAGTCCGGGGCCGGTTTCTTCGGGTCTTGCGGGGCAGCCGCCTGCTCGGTTTCTTCAGCGGCGGATTCTTCGATCACCACGGCGTCCACGCTGGTTTCGCTGCCCAGGCGCAGCACCAGCGCATCGCGTTGCATCAGGTCCGTGGCCGGCAAGCGCAGTTGATAGAGATTCAGTGGCGCGATACTGCCGACCACCTTGGCCCCGTACTTCTCGGCCAGGCGTTCGGCCTCCTGGCGGCCGTCGTGGTTTTCCTCGATCAGCAGGCTGACCAGGTTGACGTAAGTGGTCAGGCCGTCCATGTTCTTCGCCACCTCATCCGGCCCGGCGGCCACCACATGACTGTTGCGCAACGTCAGCCAGGCGGCATTGCTTTGGCGCGCGCCGTCCTCCAGCCACAGCGGACCGCTTTGATAATCGGTGAAGTCCAGGCGCAACCGCAGGTTTTGCCCATCGCGCTGGACGGCATCGGCGGGCAGGGCCTTGCTCCCAAGTTTCAGTTGCGGCGTTGCAGCACCCAACCCGCGAACAGTCAGGCACCATTGCTGGTGCTGGCTCTGCAGCAGGTCGCCACAACGTTTCAGGCTTTCCAGGCGCAGTGGCTCATGGGCGGCGATTGCGCCGTGGCTAGTCAGAGCGAGCAATGTTGCAAGAGCAATAGGGCGTAGCGGCATGGTCGGGTTTCTTGCCAAAGGGTCCAGTTGTTCGGACCGCCGCACGGCTTGCTTCGTTCAGAAGACAGCCTCAGACCGGTCACGTCGCCGCTTCCGCAGCGATGGCCGCCTGGACGCTGGGGCGCACCTCGATCCGCGCCATGAACGACGCCAGCGCAGGCCAGCCCTTGATATCGATATCGAAGAGCGGCAGCCACTTCAGGACGCTGAACAAATAACTGTCGGCCAGGCCGAAGGTGTTCATCAGGTAATCCTGGTGTCGCAGCGATTCAGTCAGGTAGTCGAGGCGCTTGAACAGTTTCTGTTTGAAGACGGCTTTGGTGGGCTCCGGGATATCGGTATTGAACAGCGGCGCGCAACCGCTGTGAATCTCTGTGGCGATGAAGTTCAGCCACTCTTGCAGCCGAACCCGCTCCCATGTGCCATTCGCCGGCGCCAGTGTGTTGCCTGGGACGAGGTCCGCCAGATACTGGACGATGGCCGGCCCCTCAGTCAGCACCTTGCCGTCGTCCAGCACCAGCGCGGCGACGTAGCCTTTGGGGTTGAGGTCGAGAAAGTCCTGGCCGTCGGCGGTTTGCTTGGTCTTGTTGTTGACGCGGACCAACTCGAAGGCAATGCCCAGTTCCCGCAGCACGATATGCGGTGACAAAGAGCAGGTCAGGGGGGCGAAGTACAGTTTCATTTCCGGGTAGTCC
Organism: Pseudomonas sp. SMV71; assembly: GCF_052042015.1. Classification (NCBI taxonomy): domain Bacteria; kingdom Pseudomonadati; phylum Pseudomonadota; class Gammaproteobacteria; order Pseudomonadales; family Pseudomonadaceae; genus Pseudomonas; species Pseudomonas sp. SMV71. The sequence goes on from NZ_JBKGGU010000003.1 coordinate 101,200, forward strand.
TTGCTTGGGGATGAAGACGCGCCGCTAGCATCCGCGAGCGCCGGTGCCTTTCGCAAAGGACATTTCGGGTGCTACGGTATGACAGAATCTCATGAGCGTCCCAGGCCCCGATGACCGTCAGAATTCCTTCCCTCAATGGCTTGAAAGCGTTCGAGTCCGCAGCCCGGCATATGAGTTTCACCCAGGCCGCACAAGAGCTGAACGTCACTCAGACCGCGATCAGCCACCAGATCAGACGGCTCGAAGACGAACTCGGCGTTCACCTGTTCCTGCGGGCCAAGGACGGTTTGAGCCTGACCCAGGAAGGGCAGGCCTATTTGCCGGGGGTACGCTCGGCCTTCAACGCGCTGCGGCATTCGACCGAAAGCTTGTTGGGACGCCGTGTGAAGCGCACGTTGACGATCAGCACTTTGGTTTCCCTCGCCTCCAAATGGCTGTTGCCCAGGCTGGGGTCGTTTCAAGAGGCGTTTGCGGATATCGACGTACGCGTCACGGCCTCTACCGAGTTGGCGGACTTTCGCAAGGCCGGCATCGATGCCGCCATTCGTTACGGTCGTGGTGACTGGCCGGGGTTGCGTGCCGACCGGCTGATGTCCGATGAAATATTCCCGGTGTGCAGCCCGCGCTTACTGGACGGCTGCGACCCGTTGCAAACGCCGGCTGACCTGGCCCGCCACAAATTGTTGCAGGTCAGCGGGATGACGGCTGATGACTGGAGCCTGTGGCTGGACGCAGCGGGCCAACCGCAGGCGTTGGCCGAGGGCTCGCGCCTGACCTTCGATCTGGCGATGATGGCGGTCCAGGCGGCGATCGATGGCTTGGGCGTCTGCATCGGGCGCTCGACTTACGTCGATGAAGACCTGAAGGCGGGCAGGTTGGTGGTGCCTTTCGATTTAAAGCTGAAGTCCGATCTGGGCTTCTATCTGGTGACGCCGCTTGAGCATGCCGGCTCGCGCAGCGTGGAGGCCTTCCGGATCTGGTTAATGGAACAGGTAGACACCACACCTCCTTTGGGAGCCGAGCTTGCTCGCCATGGCGGTGGGTCAGCCTGAACGACCTCGTAGAAGAAACAAGACCATCGCCACCAGGCAAGCGATCAATTGAATACCGCCCAGCGTTGTGACCGGTGCAAAGGTCAGCACCGAAGCCAGCCAGGTGGTCAGTGCGGCCGCCCCCATGGAGATAAAACCGAGCAGCGCGGAAGCCATTCCGGCCTCTTTACCGAATGGCCCCATGGCGATTGCCGTGCCGAGCGGGTTCGCCAGCCCCATGCCCCACAGGAAGGTGACCATCGAAATGGCGTACCAGCCAAGGCTCGGATCGGCCGACCCGGCGAGCAGCAGGCCACCACCGGCCATGGCGCAGGCGATGCCCAGGATCGTGATGGCGCCGGCACCGTGGCGGTGGGCCAGGCGCGGCGCGGCCATCCCGGCGGCGAACACGACAAATACCGTCGAAGCAAAATAGAGACCGGTCTGTAACGAAGTCAGACCGATTCCTTTCATCAGGATGGCGGGCGCGGCGGCGAACGAGGCGAACAGCCCGCTCAGCAACAGGCTCATCGACAGAGCCGGCAGAATGAAGCGACGGTCTCGCGCCAATCTGGCATAGGCGAGTACTACGCTTGTGGCCGAATGCGGCGCCCGGCGATCAGCCGGATGGGTCTCACCCAGCCCCCGGACATAAAAAAATGCCAGCACCACCGCGGCCAGTCCCACGAGGATGAAGATCGCTCGCCAGCCCAGCGTGACGGACAGCAGGCTGCCCGCCAGGGGAGAAAACCCCGGTGCGGCGGCGGTGGCGATCATGGTCAGCGACAAGGCCCGAGCCAGGGCCTCGCCTTCAAACAGGTCCCGGGCAATCGCGCGTGACAGCACCGAAGCCGCGCACACGCCCAGGGCCTGGACGACGCGTCCTGCGATCAGCACCTCAAGGCTGGTGGCGAGTCCTCCGATCACCGTACCGACCACAAAAATCGCCAGCCCGCCCAGCACCAGCTTCTGGCGTCCATAGCGATCAGCGAGCGGCCCGACGATCAACTGGCCCAAGGCGAAGGTGATGAAGTAGCTGGACAGTGTCAGGCCCATTTCGCGAGCACTCACCCCCAAGGCTTCGCCGATGAGCGGAAAGGCGGGGAGGATGATGTTGGTGGAGAGCATGCCGATCGCCGCCAGGCCCGCGAGCAACGCGACGATTCGCCCGGTCAGTGGCTGGACGGCTTGGGCCTGGGTGTTAGCAACGGCTGTGGTCATGGATTCGCACCTTTGGAATTCCCCGGCACGGCGGCCTTGCTTCAGGGTGGCCGGTGGTCTGGGGCCGGCAGGGCTGCCGAGATATGACGAATGTAATATTTTGAGAGAAATATGATGGTCATCATGTAATTCGTCAAGTTCAATATTCAGTGATCGCGTCGCCAGTGAAGGCGGCGCGGGAAATACTCAATCATCCGGGAAGAGGGAGCCGCTCACTGCGGCTCCAGTTGCAACAGCTGACGTGCATTGCCTTGCGTGACTTCAAGTACTCGCTGGGCGCCCAACGCCATGCGTTCGAACCACAGCAAGCTGTCCACCTGCCATTGTTCAATATCAGGTTGGGAGGTCTGGCCCAGGTCGGAACTGTAGAGCGCCCTGGGTACGCTGCGCAGAACCTGAGTAAAGTCTTCCCACGGTTGATAGCCGAGCAAGTAGGTCAGGGCGGTCTGTTCGGTGTAAACCATCGGAGCTTGGGCCAGTTCCAGCAGGGCATTGGCATCCAGACCGGTCAGCGGGTTGGCCGGCTGGTTGAGCATCAGCCTCGGCACATCCAGTTGTACCGCAGCGTCGATCAACAGACGCACTTCATGAGCATCGGCATGGCCTGTCGAAATGACGATGGGATAGTCCCTGGCCATTCGCAACACATCCAGCGTCCGTGGGCTCAAGCGCCCGTCCTGGCTGACAGTAAGGGGCGCGATAGGGTATTTGTCCAGGATCCAGTGACCGCTGCTGCGTTTGAGACGCGACTGATGAGTGCGACCCGTCACGGTCGGCAGGTGGACGATCAGCCTGGCGTCGCTGTCCGCGTGATGACACAGCGAGCGCTGCACGACCCTGAAATCAATGCCGCCGGCAATTTCGTTCAGCACCACCGAGCCGGAAACGGGAAGCCCCTCCTGACGGGCCTCCCACGCCTGGGATGCGGTGCACCCCAGATGATTTTTCAGCACCACCCAACCGTTCACCGCAGCATAGCGGCGGCCGGTCTCCATGACGCCATGGCGCCGCAGGTAGGCGTCGGGACCGGCATGGTAATGCACGTCAATGAAGTCGGCCTCCAGCAGCCTGGGCGTGTGGTTCATGCGGCGGCCTCCAGGGCAATGCCCAGGCGGTCGCGCACGTTTCGAAGCACCATTGCCGGCGCGTCGACCAGCGGGCGCATGCCTCCGTCGGGTATGGGGAGCCGGTAGTGGCGAGCCCGCTCGTTTATGTGGACGTTGATGCCACGTACCAGTTGGGATTGTTCTCCATAGACAGTCAACAGCGCACCGCTGAAGCCATGGCTGGCCTGCCTCAGATCGAGACGGTTGAGCAGTCGGAATCCCAGGTGCAATCGCCTGGCCTGGCTGGCAGCGCTGGCCTGGTCGACTTCGATCGGTGCGCAAGGGCGTATGCGGGTGGCCGGCTGGACCAGTTGATCCAGTAAATGCAAGGCTTGCTCGACGTCCCCCAGCAATGCCAGGTCAGCCATTTTTCCCAATCGACCATCCAGGATCCCGTCGGCCAGGGCGGGTGATGAAAGCAGCAGCACTTTGTCGACGCGTGCACCGAGGGCTTTGCCGAGCAACGCCTGAACCACCGCCCCCCCCAACGCCGAGCCTACGAGCAGATCGATCTGGCCCAAGGGCAGTAACACTTGCTGCCAGCGTTGCGAAAAAGCCTCCAGCGTCTCACCTTCCTGGGCCAACAATGACAGCGTGTCGAACACAATCACTCGGAAGCCGGCCTTCACCAAAGGGTCGATCATGGGTTGGAAGAATTGGCCGTCATCCCACACGGGCATGACGGGGGACATGACGACCGCCAGTTGCTCGCCGGTACCCCACTGGCGGCTGATAGCATTGGATGCGTGCATAGCGATTGGCTCCATCAAGCGATTTTGTCGAGGGCCAGCAGCCGCTGGCTGTTGCGCAGGATCTGCGTGGTTTCGCGAAGGAGGTCCTCGACGATCTGGCGTGCCGGCTTGATATTGCCCACCAGGTCGAGCACTTCACCCGCCCAGATGGCCCGGTTGTCCAGGTCGTCCGCGAGCACCGCCTTGGCGTAGTCCTGGCGTACAGCGTCGGGCGCGTCCCTGAGCGCTTCGTCGCGACCCAGCCATGCCTGCGAGAAACGGTTGGCAATGGCGCGGCCACTGTAGTGCTCAGGCCACTCGATACCGCGTACCAGATCGAAAATCCGGGTACGCACGGTATCCGCTGTGCCGGATTCGATCAGACGTTTCTTGAACGCTGCCGAAGGTAAGGCTTCGTCCGACGCCAGGAACCGCGTGCCGAGCATCACCCCGTCCGCGCCCAGGATCATTGCGGCTGCCATGCCGCGACCATCAGCGATGCCGCCGGCGGCTATCAGCGGTATTTTTTCACCCACCCGATCCTGCACGGCGGGCAGCAACGGCATCAGGCCACGGCGCAGACTGTGCCCGCCGGCCTCGGCGCCTTGTACGATCAACGCGTCGGCCCCGGCATCGAGGGCGGCGCTGGCTTGATCCAGTTCATGGATCTGCACGATGGCTTTCGCACCGGCCCGATGAATGATCGGGATGAATGTCCGTGGATCGCCAAAGGACAGGGCGACGACGCGTGGCCCGTATTCCAGCGCCAAGTCCAGCAGTGCCATGTTCCGAGCCACGGTGAACATCACCAGGCCGACGCCCCACGGCTGTTTCAGGTCGCGCATGGGGGCCAGCTCGGTGCGCATCCATTGCTCGTCGCCGTAGCTCGCGCCGACCAGTCCCAACCCGCCCGCTTTCGATACCGCGCCCGCCAGTTTCGCGCCCGAGGCACCGCCCATGGGGGCCAGTACGACCGGGTGCAGAATATTCAAACTCTGTGTGAGACGCGTGTTGAGGTCAGCCATATCGATACTCCTGTATTCGTGCTGGAGGGCCGGCCAGGGCCCGCCAGCATCGGCGTTTTACACTCAGTCGGCGATGAGCGTTGCGGTCAGTGCCTGGGGAATGAAATCGCTCACCTGGTACAGGTGAAACTCCCAGGTGCCGGTTTCCTTGAGGCCCGAATACCGGGACATGAACGCTTCATCATGAAACAGCGAGTCAAAGGCATCCTTGCTGCTCCACTGTGCCTGGTTGATGACGGTTTTCCCGTCGAGACTCTTGAACAGGCGGCTCCACTGGAAGGCCGGGTAGGTTCGGGCCACGTACTGGACGGTATCGCGCAGTACGGCGAGCGCCGCATCCTGTTGGCCGGGGTTCACATGGACCACATTGACGAGAAAAATGGCCTGCTCTTCGCCGGGTTGCGGTGTCGGGAATTGTTCGATCTGAGTCATGAGCATCTCCTGGGTCATTGTGCGAATCATTGCGTCAGCCGGGTGGAAATCGCCGGACTGCCGTTTTCCCAAAGCAATGGATTGATAGGTTCGGCGAACTGGACCGCTTCGACGCGACCGATGATTACGTCATGGCTGCCATAGTCGATGCGCTTGTCCAGGGTGCAGATCAGGCTCGATTGCGCATCGGCCAGGCAGGGCAAGCCCTGGATGTCCTCCCATTGCCCATGGGCGAAACGTTCGGGCCCTTTGACCTGTCCCGCGAAGACCGGCACCAGGTCGCTATGGACGGCACTCAACAGGTTCACGCTGAAGCGTCCGGTCAGCGTGAGCGGGCCATGGAGGCTGGCGGAGCGATTGACGCAGATCAGCAGCGCCGGTGGCGTGGTGCTCACCGATACCACCGCCGTCGCGACCATGCCCACCGGGGCATCTCCATCGCGGCTGGCGATGATTGCAACGCTTGAAGTCAGCCTGCGCATGGCATTTTTAAACTGGTCTGCAAGCTCGACGGATTCGACATCGAGAGGCGCCGTCAGGGCCGTGACTTTGGCCGTGGAGCCCAGGGCTTGAGAATATCCGTTCATGCCACGGCCTCCATGATCCTGCCCGGGTTATGGGGAGCCCGTTGTCCTGCCTGCTCCATCAACGGCAAGACTTGCTTGACGAAACGCTTGAGTCCGCTCTGGTAGTCCAGCCAGGTCAGGTTGATGCCGTCCACGCCCAGGTCGGACCAGCGCTGCATCTGCTCGACGATCATTTCCGAGGTGCCTACCAGCGGCACTCCGGCAAATCCCGCCTTGAAGTGGAAGCGGAAGCGTTCGGCATCGGCGGCATCGTTGAACATCCCGCTCTGTACACCGATTTCGCGGGTCACATTATCCAGCGCGGCATCATCGCCATGCTGGTTCACGTAGTAATCGAGCTGCTTGTGGGCCTGCTCCAAAGTGTCCTCGTGTACCACATAGGCATACACCCAGATTTGCAGTTCACGGCCATGCTCCAGGCGAGCCAGGTCGCGGTAGGCATTGATCTGTGCGCGGATGGTGTCGTCATTGTCTTCGTGCTTGAGAATCAGGAATGCGGCGTCGCAATGCTTGGCGCAGAACTGCCGGCCCCGTGGCGAACCCCCGGCATTCATCAGGAACGGTCTGTTGATCGGCTTGGGTTCGGAGTAGCCCTGTTTGACGTTGAAGAACTCACCCTCATAGTCGAAATAGCCGTTGGCTTGCCAGGCCGACTTTGCAATGTCGATCCATTCATCGGCATGGTCATAGCGCTTGTCGTGGTCACGCTGGTGACCGTTGAACATGCCCATCTCCTGGCCGAACCAGCCGCAAATCATGTTCAGTCCGAAACGGCCGCCGCTGATATGGTCGATGGTGGCCGCCTGCTTGGCGGCGAACAGTGGATGGACAGTCGACAGGTGCGAAGTGGTGAACAGGGCGATCTGGTCGGTGACCGAAGCCAGGGCCGCCGCCCAGGTGTAGGTTTCGTAGGACACGCCCATCGGATTGCTGGCGCCTTCCCAGCCGCGCCACCGCCCCACAGGCAGCAGCAGCTCCAGGCCGGCACGGTCGGCCAGGGTGGCGATTGCCAGGTTGCTTTGCCAGTCGGCCGCGCGATGTCGCTCCGGGACGGTGGTGAGTGTGCAGCCGCCTTCGATGTTGAAGCCGAAGACGCCGAGTTTGATTTTGTTCTTGCTCTCGCGCACCGGGTTGGGCTTGCGAACGGACACGTTTGCAGTGGTCATGTCGTGAGTACTCTTTTCAAATGAATGGAATGAATTGCAACTCAAGCGTTGGCCTGCTTTTCCCGAGCCGACAGCCACGGCTGGTCGTAGCGGTGCAGGGCGCGGGCCTGTTCCAGGGTGCAGCCGGCGTTCACGCTCTGGATGATGTCCCGCTCCGTCTGCTCCACTGCCTGGGCACGCTGGATGACCTGTTCGGCCTTGTCAGCGGGTATCGTCAGGCATCCGCTGCTGTCGCAGACCACCAGGTCACCCGGGGAAACCGTGACGCCACCGATCTGTACGGGAACCTGAGTGGCCTTGAGCTGCACCCGGTTTTTTGCCGACTGCATGAAGCGCGCCCGGCTGAACAACGGGTAGTTGAGACGCTGGACCGTATCGATATCCCGGGCGGCGCCGTCGATTAGCGTGCCGCGGATCCGCTTGCTGACCGCCACATGGGTGAGGATGTCCCCCCAGGTTGTGCAGTCGGTGCGCCCGGGATTGCTGGAGACAATGACGGCATCGGGCGGTACGTCATCGATGTAATTGGCGGCGGTCTTGAAGCCGTTCCGCTCCTGCACCGGCTCGTACAGCACCGTGTAGGCAAAGCCCACGCAGCGTGTTCCGGGGACCTGCTGGTTGATGCCCGCCAGGCCACCGGCCAGGCCCAGGCTGTCGAGAGCGTCGGACAGGCTGGCCGTGTCGAGCGCTTCACAGGCTTTGAGCAGTGTGTTGTCGGGCGCAGCGGTTGAGGTGATCGCCTTCATGCGTGAGTTCCTTTTTCCAGGGCCGGCTTTTCCAGGGCATGCTGTTGCAGGGCATGGTTCTGCTGCAGGTGGTCTGTCGCTGTGCCAGACCGTGCGGCCCACTCCAGGGTTTGGCGAATGATGGCCGCGGCCACCTCAAAGGTGCCGGCCGTCCCGCCCAGGTCATAGGTGCGGCAATCGCTACGGGCGACCTGGCTGACGGCTTTGCGAGTCGCCTGGGCGGCTTGCGCATGTCCCAGGTGTTCGAGCATCAGTGCCACCGACAGGAACATCGCGCTCGGGTTGGCTTTGCGCTGGCCGGCATAAGCCGGAGCGCTGCCATGCACCGGTTCGAAGTAGGCGCCCTGGGCGCCGATGTTGGCACTGGGCGCCAGGCCCAGCCCGCCCATGACCCCCGCACCGAGGTCTGAAAGAATGTCACCGAACATGTTCTCGGCCACGATCACGCCGAAACGCTCTGGGCGTCGAACCATCCACAACGCGACGGCGTCGACGTTATCGATGTTGCATTGGATATCGGGGAAGTCCGCTGCGACCGACTCGAGGATTTCCCGCGCAAAGGCGCCGCTGTAACGCAGCACGTTGGGTTTGTCGGCCAGCGTAACGCGCTCGTAGCCTTGCTGGCGCGCATGCTCGAAGGCAAACCGGAACAGCCGCTCAAGCCCTGCGCGGGTTTGCAGGCGGACGGTCATGGTCGCGTCCGCCAACCCCTGCCGCGACCATGGCGCTCCCTGGCGTTCGCGCTCGGCCAGTATCGGCTCGAAGGCCTGTGGAATGCTGGCGAAGTCCAGCCCCGCATAGAGTCCTTCAGTGTTCTCGCGGATCACTGAAAACCGATAGCGGTTATCGCCCAGTACATCCGTGACCGGACGCACGTTGGCAAATAACCCGAGCTTTTGTCGAAGTTGAATTACCGGCGAAACATAAACCAGGCCAGTGCCTCTTAGTGTCGGCACAAGTTCGGCTTCCGCTTCGCGCAGAGGTTTGCTGGTAATGGCGCCCAACAAGGTTGCGTTACTTTCGCCGATCAGTTTCCAGGTGGTATCTGGAATGCAGTTGCCTTGGCTTTTCCAGCAGCTCCAGCCGATCTCTCCAAACTTGAGGTCAATAGGAAGTTTGAGCGCGTCGAATAGAGGTAAGACCGCTTCAGTGACTTCGACACCAATGCCATCTCCCGCCAATACACATATTTGTTGGCGCTTGTTCATCACAGGCTTCCTCCACTTACCAGCGATGGTGCATGGGGCGTCGTCAATCGCTTGATCGGTTTTTCGGGCTTGCGACTGAACTGTTCATGCAGTATTTGCAAAGCATGGAAAGTTGACGCCGGGCTGTGCGCCTCGATGATTTCATCAAGGCGCTTTTGCACGTCGAACGGCATGTTGTAGGTGCCCATCATGACGTCCGTCAGCGATAGGGGAAGGCTGCTGGCCGGTACGTTGTCGGCGGTGAGCTGAGACAGATGCAAGGCGCTGACCAGGTCATAGTCGTTACGAATGCCTGCCCGGTGCAGGTAAGCGACAAACACGCCCAGGTGTAGGTTACCGGCGCCCTTGCCCATGCCACAGATGGAAGCGTCGATGTACTCGGCCCCCGCATCCATGGCGGCAATGGAGTTGGAAAGGGCCAGAGACAGGTTGTTGTGAGCATGGAAACCCAGGGGAATGAGGACCCGGCTGGAGATTCGTGTGATCAACCGGTCGACATCGGCCGGGATCATGTTGCCATTGGAGTCGGCGAACACCAGCAGGTCGGCACCGGCATTTTCGGCTCGCAGGCTCATGTCGGAAATCTCCCCGGGCCCCAGGGTGGTGACATGCGTGATATTGGCGCTGACCTGAAAGCCGTAGGCCTTGGCCAGCGCCACCGTCGCCAGGCCGTCTTCCAGGCGGTCACGACGCAGGCAGACCCGGATCATCGAGACTGCGTGCTCACGCAAAAGCTCGAAATCGCTGGCATCTACATTGTGTGGATGCACCATGACGCACAGATCGATTCGATCCCCCGCGGCGTCATGCAGCGCCTTCAGGTAATGCGCATCAACGGCGCTCGTCAGCCCGTGCTCCTGTTTGCGCAGGAAGGAACCGTTACGGTATCCGATCTCGCAATAGGGGATGCCGGCGTCAATCATTTGTGAAATTGCAGACTGGGCATAATCAACCGTGAAGTTGAAGTTGTTACGGTACCCACCGTCCCGAAGCGTGACATCGATAATCTTAATCTGGCTCATGAATACAGTCCCTTTATCATGTTTCGAAGGCACGCAAGTGTGCCGCTTTTACTTCGAATAACAGAGGCAACCAAGAATAGTAATGTCTAGCGCAGCCGAGTACGTGAAACGATACTGTCATCAGGGACAGCGTTTTTTCTCGTAAAGGCAGAGGGATTATTATTATAAGGATATTACAGATGCGGACTTTTCTACGGGTCATGGTGTTAGAGCGAAGACTCGCTCGCCTGACCTTGTTTGATATTGGCTAATAGCCTACAAATTGTAAACGGGTTGTTTTTACCGGCAGATGTTAAAAAATTCACCAGTCACGTTACGTGCGGGTTTATCGATGCTGCTGGGCAAAACAATTAATCAAAAAGTCCATCATTGCGCGGATCCCGGGTGCGTTTCGCATGTCGCGGTGAACCACCAGCCACAACTCGGCGCGCAAGGGCTGTTCTTCAATTTCGACCCTGATCAGCCCGCTCTGAGCGTCGGCCATGAACACCGGCAGCAATGCGACGCCTGCACCGGCCTTGGCCGCCTCGGCCTGCACATCAAATGATTTCACCCTCAGCACCACTGGCCGTTGCCCGGCGACATTTTCCAGCCAGATGCGCTGTTGGGAGAGTTCCTGTTCATCGTCGTGAGCAATGAACTCATAGGCCGACGCGGCACGATCCTTCAGGTAGGCGTCGGCACCGAAAAAGCCAAAATCCAGAGTGCCGATTTTACGGATGACCAGGTCGGTCTCGGTCGGTCGTCCGACGCTGATCGCAATGTCGGCTTCACGCCTGGCCATGGAGGCCATCCGTGGGTTGGACAAGATGCGCACGTTGACGTCCGGGCACTGTTCACGTAGCCGGCCGAGATGGGGTGCGATGAAATGCGTGGTCAGGTGAGGTGGGGCACTGAGGGTGATATCCGCCACCCGGTCGGTGCGGATCGCGCAGACGGCACGACTGAGGGCGCAGGCGTTTTCCTGCATGCGGTTGCCCAGCTGGGCGATACGCTCGCCGTTTTCGGTCAGTTCGTATCGGTGGCTGCGGCGGTCCACCAGGCGTATTTTCAGTGCGGTTTCAAGGGCTGCTATCCGGCGGGAGACCGTGGCGTGCTCGACATTCAACGAGCGCGCTGCAGCGGCCAGGGAGCGTATCCTCGCGAACGCGATGAAATAGCGCAGGTTTTCCCAGTCGAACTGGGTACTATCCACGGGGAACTCGACAGATTTCGTGTCTGCAAATGACGTGCTGCTAAGATCCATATAGTCACTCCGTCCAGGGGTCTTTACCGATAGAAACTCCGTTGTATCCGAGAAAGACCGTGGCGTTGCCACGGCCTCCGATTATCCACTCTAGTGCAAAACTGCCTGGGGTTCTGGCTCAAGATCCGATTGTCGGCTGCCGTAGACGACCACCTTGGTGACAATCATCGCGGCCGCCAATGCGCAGAAGATCAGCCCGCTGACGATCGTTCCTGCCATTCCCATGCGCTCCAGGAACCATCCGCCGGCCGTAGCGCCGAGCGTTACGCCCAGGTTGATGAATGAGATATACAGTCCGGTGACGAACTCCGGAGCTTCCGGAGCCTCGGATGTCAGCCAGACTTGCGTCACGATCAGGCCACTGGTGTGAGTGGCCCCCCAGAGAACCACGATCAATACCATCGGCAGGATGTCCGGGCTGGCGAAGAAGTGCAGGATCAGATACGCCGCGCCCAGCATGATGGGATGCATCAGCGTGGTGCCTACCTTGTTCCTGGATAGCAACCGACCCGCCAGCAGGTTACCGGCGACACCCCCCACGCCGAACAGGATCAACATGACACTGATCACCTCGCCACTCATGCCGGCTTCGCGCGAGAGGTATTCGGCACTGTAGGAGTACACCGAAAACATCGCGCCGAAGATCAGCGTGGAGGCGGCGATGTTGAGCCACAGCGTGGGCTTGCGCAGGATCGCCAATTGTTCACCGTAGGGTGTCCGCTGTCCGGCGAAGGTGTCGGGCAGACGGGCGATGATGCCCAGGCCGGCGATCACGTTGACCGCCGTGCAGAACAGGAAGGCCGCCTCGTAGGAAAAGCGTGCGGCGATCCAAGTGGTGATGGGTACACCCAGGACCATGCCCATGCTGGTGCCCACGAAAGCCTTGGCCGTGGCTTGCGTTGCCTGGTCCTTGGGGTAGAGAGAGATCGCCGCGACGAACGCCAGCGAGAAATACACCGGATGGAAGAATGCCGGGATGATCCGCAGGATCGCCAGTGTTTCATAGTTGGGCGCGTAGGCTGACAGCGCGCTGCTGCCCGCAAAGATGAACAGCGAAACGGTCAGGATCCGCTTACGGTTGTAGCGCGAGAGCAGCAGAACCATGAACGGCCCGAACAACGCAATGATCAGGGCAAACAACCCCACCAGGTAGCCGGCTTGTGATGCGCTGACGCTGTAGCGTTCGATGATCACCGGCAGGATGCCGACCACTCCGAACTCGATGGTATAGACGCCGAATAGTCCCAGCGCGATGAAAAACAGCGGATTGAACATTTTCATGGCCGGTCCTCCAGGCTGACGATGACCTTGCCAAACTGCTCGCCTGCCTCCAGGTACTGATGGGCCTGGACGATGTCTTCGAAAGCGAATGTCCTGGCGATTATCGGGGACAGGCTGCCGTCTTCCAGGCCGCTTGAGACATACGCCTTGCCCTCGGCGAACAGTGCCGGGTCATTGACGATTTCATGCAGCAGGTAACCTCGCAGCGTGAGACTCTTTCCCAGCACCGTGAACAACGGGAAGGGCGAGGGTTCGCTGCTCAGGGCTCCGTATTCGATGATGATCCCGCCGCGACGCGTGGCCTCTGCCAACTGTTCGATGGTCGGGCCGCCAACGGGGTCGAACACCACCTTGACGCCGTTACCGGACGTGATTTGCGCTACGCGCGTTACCAGCTTTTCTTCGTCGCTGACGATCACATGGGCGGCGCCGGCGGCCAACAGTTTGCGCACCTTTTGCTCGCCACGTGTCACCGCGATGGGAATGGCTCCGACCCGGTTGGCAATCTGGATGGCCGCCAGGCCGACACTGCTGGAGGCGGCGGTTACGAGCAGGAAGTCCCCTGCGGCCAGACGGGCGACAGGCAACAGGGCGCCCCATGCAGTCAAGTATTGCATCCAGACGCCTGCGGCCTGTTCCATGCTGAGGCTGTCGGGATGCCTGACCAGCATGGCCGCCGGCACGACGGCCTGTTCGGCGTAGGTACCCCACTGGGCGATGCTCGAAGGCGGTACGAGACTGACTTGATCGCCGACCTGAAAGTCGCGTACCGCCTCACCCACCACTTCAATCACCCCGGCTGCTTCATAACCCAACCGGCTCGGGAAGATGGCCTGTTCCAGGTATTGACCGCGACGGAACATCGATTCGGCACGATTGAGCCCGATGGCCCGCACGCGGATGCGCACTTCGTCAGGTCCTGGTTGAGCCGCAGGTAGATCTTCGATCCGTAGAACCGCCGGATCCCCATATTCATAGAAGCGAACGACGCGTGTCATGGCATTTCTCACAAAAAGGGTAGGTAAGACCGCAGTCTAGAGGCGCGCTCAATGTAGAAAAACGCGCTGTAGTTCCGGTGTTAACGGATATATGTGTCCGCAATGGGCAGCGCATGCCGCAGAGTCAGCCGGCGACCGAGGCTGCGTACGAGCATGTAGAAGAGCGGGGTGAAGAGCAGTCCGAACAAGGTCACCCCCAGCATCCCGAAAAACACCGCCACGCCCATCGCCTGGCGCATCTCAGCCCCCGCTCCGGTGGAGACCACCAGGGGAACCACGCCCATGACGAACGCGATCGAGGTCATCAGGATCGGACGCAACCGCAGCTTGCTGGCCTCCCAGGCGGCTGTCAGTGGGTCATGACCCTGATGTTCGAGATCCCTGGCGAACTCGACGATCAGAATCGCATTCTTCGACGCCAGGCCCACCAGCACCATCAGGCCGATCTGGGTGAAGATATTGTTGTCGCCGCCTGTCAGCCAGACGCCTGCCAACGCCGAGAGCACACCCATCGGCACGATCAGAATCACCGCCAGAGGCAGTAAAAGGCTTTCATACAACGCCGCCAGTACCAGAAACACCAGCAAGGTACTCACGGCCAATACCCAGACGGTCGCGTCACCTGCCAGGCGCTGTTGGTAGGTCAGCTCAGTCCACTCCATGCGCACACCCTGGGGCAGGGTCTGCCGGGCGATGCGCTCGATGGCGGCCTCTGCCTGGCCTGAGGAATAGCCAGGGGCGGGGGCACCGTTGACGTCTGCCGCAGTGAACGCGTTGTAATGCACCACCATCTCCGGCCCGTAGCTCGGGTTCACCGACAGCAGCGTGGAGAGTGGGACCATGTCACCGTAGGTATTGCGGACCTTGAAGCGCATGATGTCTTCGGAGTTGGCCCTGAACTGTGCGTCGGCCTGCGCGCGGACCTGGTAGACACGACCGAACAGATTGAAGTCGTTGACGTACAGGGAGCCCAGGTAGATCTGCAGAGTCTCGAAGATTTCCGTCACCGAGACACCGAGTCGCTTGGCTTTGACCCGGTCCAGATCGACGTCCAGCTGCGGCACGTTGATTTGATAACTGGAGAACAGCGGCCCCAGTTCCGGTGCCTTGGCGGCTTCGGCCATGAACGCCTTGACCGCCGTATCGAGGGCCACATAGCCGACGCTTGCGCGGTCCTCGATCTGCAGTTTGAAACCACCAAGCGTCCCCAGCCCCAGGACCGGCGGAGGAGGGAATACCGCCGTGAAGGATTGGCTGATGCCACGGAATTGCGTGTTGAGGTCGGCGGCAATCTGATTGGCCCCGAGGGCTTTGCCAGGGCGCTCGTCGAACGGCTTGAGAATCACGAAGATGATGCCTGAGCTGGAGGAGTTCATCAGGCCGTTGACTGACATTCCCGGAAACTCGAGGGTATGGGCGACACCTGGATGCTTGAGGGCGATGTCGTTCATCTGCTGGATGATCTGCTCGGTGCGATCCAGCGAGGCCCCCGCAGGCAGTTGAGCGAAACCGACCAGAAACTCCTTGTCCTGGGCCGGCACGAACCCGGTCGGCAGGCTATGGCTGAGCCAGGCGCATGCGCCAAGCAGTACGCCAAACAGCACGAGTGTCCTGCCTTTGTGGGCCAGGACGCTCTGCACGCCAGCGCCATAGCGCTCCTCGGCCTGGCGTGAGCGGCGGTTGAACCCGTTGAAAAATCTTCCCAGCACCTTGTCGATCCCACGCTCCAGTACATCCTTGGGCGCACCGCGTGGTTTGAGCAGCAGGGCGCAGAGCGCCGGCGACAAGGTCAGTGAATTGAACGCCGAAATCACCGTGGAGATGGCAATGGTCAGGGCGAACTGGCGATAGAAGCCGCCGGAGAGACCGGGCATGAACGCCAACGGGATGAACACGCAGACCAGCGTGAGGGTGATGGCGATGATCGGCTTGCTGACCTCGGCCATTGCCTTGTGGGTCGCCTGTTGCGGTGACAGTCCCTGGGCGATGTTACGTTCAACGTTCTCCACCACCACGATGGCATCGTCGACCACGATGCCGATTGCCAGCACCAGCCCGAACAACGACAAGGCATTGATGGAGAAACCGAACGCCAGCAGGAACGCGAGTGTCCCCACGATCGATATCGGCACCGCCAGCAGCGGAATCACCGAGGCCCGCCAGGTTTGCAGGAACACGATGACCACCAGCACGACCAGCACGATGGCTTCGAACAGGGTGCTGATGACGGCCTGGATGCTTGAGCGAACGAATTGGGTCGGATCGAAAACGATCTTGTAGTCGACCCCGGTCGGCATATCGACCTTGGCCTGGGCCATGATTTCACGGGCTTGCCTGGAAATATCCAGCGCATTGCCACCGGCCATCTGGAACACCCCGAAGCCCACCGCAGGCTGTCCGTCCACCAGCGAGCGAAGGGCATAGGTCGAGGCTGCCAGTTCGATGCGGGCGACATCGCGCAGGTACGTCACGCCCCCATCAGGCACCGTCTTGATGACAATATCGCCGAACTCCTGCTCGGTCTTCAGCCGGCCCTGGGCATTGACCGAAAGCTGCAGCGAGACCCCGGCCTGCATGGGCGATGCGCCGATGACACCCGCTGCAACCTGGATGTTCTGCTCACGGATCGCCTCGACCACTTCACCGGCGGTGAGCCCACGCTGGACCACTTTGTCGGGGTCGATCCAGACACGCATGGCATAGTCGCCACCACCCCAGATCCGCACCTCGCCCACGCCGGGGATGCGTTCGAGCTGGCTTTTGATGTTGAGGATGCCGTAGTTGCGCAGGTAATTGGCGTCGTATTCGTTATTGGGCGATACGAGGTGGATCGCCAGGGTCTGGGTCGAGGAGGATTTGCTGGTGGTGACCCCCAGGCTCAGCACATCGGCCGGCAGTCGCGGCAGCGCTTCCGAGACGCGATTCTGCACCAGCTGCTGGGCTTTGTCCGGATCGGTGCCCAAGGCGAATGTCACATTGATCGCCAGTGTGCCATCGCTGTTGGCCTGCGACTGCATGTACAACATGCCTTCCACGCCATTGATGCGCTCCTCCAGCGGAGCAGCGACGCTTTCAGCCACGACCTTGGGATTGGCCCCGGGATACTGTGCATTCACCACGATCAGGGGCGGCACCACATCCGGGTATTCGGACACCGGCAGGCGCGCGAGCGAAAGCAGGCCTGCGAGCAATACCAGGGCGCTCAGGACGCCCGAGAAAATGGGGCGCTGGATGAAGAATCCGGAAATATTCATCATTGTTGCGCCTGTGGTTGTGACGGCGCCGGTACTGGCGCGACCTGGGTGCCCGGCATTGCCAGGTGCAGCCCACTGATAACCACCTGTTCCTGGGGCTCGAGCCCCTGGTCAATGACGCGCAACGCGCCCTGGCGGATGCCAGGCTTGACTTGCCGATACTGGACGCGGCCCTCGGCGTCCACCACCAGCACATATTTCTTGTCTTGATCGGTGCCGATGGCGCTGTCTTCCACCAGCGTGGCGGGGCGGCTGGCGCTGCCTTGCAGCAGAACCCGTGCAAACAGCCCCGGACGCAATTCCCCGTTGCTGTTATCAAAACTGGCCCTGACCCGAATGGTGGCCGATCGGGTGTCCAGCCGGTTGTCCAGTGAAGTCAGGGTCCCCTGGCGGGGATAACCCTCTTCATGGGCCAGGCCCAACATGACCTGCACCGGGTCGCCGGCCGGGCGGTTTCCCAGATAGCGCAGGAACGTTTGCTCATCCACATCGAAGTCAGCGTAGATCGGGGAGATCGATACCAGATTCGTCAGGGCCGTCGAGCGCTCTCCGACATCGACAATATTTCCCGGCGTCACCTCGACGCGTGAGGCCCGGCCATCGAATGGCGCCAGGATACGGGTGTGTTCCAGATCGAGCCGGGCCAGCTCGACCCGTGCCTGGGCTTCGTTGACTCGCGCCTGGGCCTCATTGGCGCTCTGTACGCGCTTGTCGAGGTCGGTTTTGGCGATGGCGTTGCTGGTTATCAGGTGCTCATAGCGCTCCAGCTCTTTCTGGGCGAACAGGCTCATGGATCGGGCGGCCACCAGCGCGGCCTGGGCTTGTTGCAGAGTCGCCGCGTAAGGACGCGGGTCAATCTGGAACATCAGGTCGCCTTTGCGCAGCAGTGCTCCATCCTTGAAATGCACGCTCATCAGCGTGCCCGCCACCAAAGGCTTGATGACCACGGTATCGGTTGCAACCAGCCGACCGGTGTAGCTTTGCCAGTCGACCACATCGCGCTTGAGCGCTGGCATGACTTGCACCTGGGGCAATGGGGCGGGCTCGGTCCTGGCCTGGACGGCAGGCGAGCGCACGCTGATTGCGAATCCCGCGAGTGCCGTCAGTGCGATCACGCCAAGCGCCCACGCCGGTACGCCGGACAATCTTTGAATAAACGATGACATGGTAAGAATCCCTTCTTAATGGAGAGCTCAGATTTGAGAGGCGACCACGGGCTGTTCGAGGCGATGGGCCTTGCCCCAGCGGCGCATGGCCGGTCGCTCCACGAACGCGAACAGCATCCAGCCACCCACCAGCGACAGGCAAAAGGTTGCGGCAAGAATCAGCGCGGCCGGGACGACGGCGAACCGCTGCCCATCAATGAAAGAAGTCACGCACATCATGATCAACAGATGGATCATGTAGAAACCGAACGAAACCTCACCCAGCCAGACCATCACAGGGTGGCGGAACCAGGATCGGTGTTGCGCGACATCGGTGGCAGCCAGGCTGGTGATCAGAAGGGCGATTGGAATGACGGTCGTCAGCGACAGGCTGTAGATGAAAGGTACTTCGCCGGCAGCGTAGTAAGCGATTGCCATCAAGGCCAGTGCCGGTGCGACCGGGATGCTCGGCCAGCGTCCAGCCATCAGGATCCGCGCCATCAACATGCCGAGCACGAACTCGAACAGTCGCAGCGGTGGAAAGTAATAAGCCAGCCACCACTGATTGAGGGAGATCGGGTACTCGGCGATCTGCGGTGTACCGTTGACGAATCGGGCGATCAACCACTGGGTCGCAGCCATTGCACCCACTGCCAGGCCAGCGGTCAGCCAAAGCCGGTCCTGGGGGATTCTCCACAGTGCGCGTAGCAGGAAGGGAAACGCCAGGTAAAAGACCAGCTCGCAGCACAGCGACCAGGAGGGGCCGTTGACACTCAGGAAAACCGACATGTCCGGAACCCAGGCGTGAATCAATAGCAGGTTGGGCAACCAGGCGCTGACGACCGTCAGCGGTACGGCGAACAGAATCATCGCCAGGACAAAGGTCACCAGGTGGTTGGGGTAGATCTTGACCAGGCGCCGCCGCCAGAACGCGCCCAGGGTGTCGTTCCGGCGTGCCGACCAGGTGATGACAAAACCACTGAGCACGAAGAAGAACGACACGCCGAGCCAGCCTCCCACGCTGAATAATCGCTGGAAGACGGCGATGACATCTTGGTCGGCGAATGGGTTGAAGCCGATGATTTTCGTCAACGAAGCGTGAAAGAAAAACACCGATGCAGCGGCGACGAATCGAAACCCGGTAAGGGAGTCCAGGCGCACGTTGGCGTGGTTGTGATACAGCTGTGAATGCGTCATGAGTCGATACCTTTCAATAAAGATCCGCGGCACGGTCGGGATCGACGTGCCTGATCGTTTCCAGAGGGCAGATAGCCAAGGCAAAGCTGAACAACTCAAGCTGCATTCTCATCGAGGCCGGCTTGCGAGCCGGTCCTATCCGTCATGTCTCCTTTCGCAGCACTGGATTGGAGGCTTCAGACGCCGTAGACGGCGTTGCACAGATCCACGGTGAATTGGCCGAACATGCCTTCGAAGGCGGTGTTGGTGAACGCTACAACGGACAGTTGCTGCGCTGGATCGACGAACCACGAATGACCAAAGGCCCCGCCCAGGCGCCAGGTGCCGACGGACTCCGGCGCCTGTGCCGCTTGCGGATCGGTCAACACGGTGAACCCCAGGCCGAAGCCACGGCCTGGCCAGTTGGCCAGTTCCAGGCTGCCGGTCTGCACGGTGCCCATTTCCTTGGCCAGGCTGGCCGGCATCAGTGCGCCGCCGCCCTGGCGCAGGGTTTCGAGCAGCGTGAGAAACTCTTCAGCGGAGCCGATCATCCCGGAGCCGCCGGAGTCATAGGCGCTGTCATCCAGCGCTCGATCAGCGTCCATCCGGATGCCGGCGGTGTTTTCGAAAACCTCTACCACCTCAACCCCTTTCATTCGCCGTGGAGCGGGGTCGTCATTGAGGTAGGCGGCCGTCAGGCGAGCGTGATCCACAACGCGGAAGCGGGTGTCGGTCAGCCCCAGCGGCTCGCAGACCAGGCGCTCGACAGCCTCGCTCAGGCTGGTTTCACACACCCGTGCGATCAGCGCACCCAACACGTCGGTGGCAATCGAATAGCCCCAATCGGTGCCTGGACGATACAGCAGCGGTGCGCTCGCCAGCCGGC
The DNA here is from genome assembly GCF_052042015.1 of Pseudomonas sp. SMV71. NCBI lineage: Bacteria > Pseudomonadati > Pseudomonadota > Gammaproteobacteria > Pseudomonadales > Pseudomonadaceae > Pseudomonas > Pseudomonas sp. SMV71. Next base: position 121,461 of record NZ_JBKGGU010000003.1, read on the forward strand.
GGATATTTTCATCGAGGGTCAGCGGTGCGTTTTCCAGCCCATCGCATACACCGGCCCGCGCATACGCTCCGCCACCTGGGGCTTCGAGGAAACCGTAACCCAGGCCCGCGGTATGGCTGAGCAACTGGCGTACGCTGATCGCAACACGGGTGCCGTCCGCCAGGGTTGGCTGGAATTCCGGCAGCCAGCGGGCGATGGGGTCGTCCAGGCCAATACGGCCTTGGGCAACCAAGGCCAGGGCGGCTGCCGAGGTGATGGGTTTGGTGACCGAAGAGAGTCGGAACAAGGCATCGGTGCGCATGGGGATGCCAGCCTCCCGGTCGGCCAGCCCCGCGGCTTGGCGATAGATGATTTCACCACGCCGGGCAACCATCACCACGGCCCCCACGAGGCGTTTGTCCTCGAGCGCGCTGTTCAAGGCGGCGTCGATTCGCGCCTGCATAGGTTCGGTGGCAACTGCACTGGATAAAACAATGGACGCTTTGACGGTCATGATCCCGATTCCCTGCTGGTAGTAGACGCCGTCATGCTAGGTCGCAGACGTGAGGGGAAACAGAGGCTAGAATTCCGGACACATCGGACGTTTCGTTCCGCAATTCAACGCGCGGAACTCAAGGAGAGTGCGTGGATAACCTCAGCGGAATCTCGGTTTTCGTGCAAGTGGCCGAAACCCGCAGCTTTGTAGCGGCGGGACGACAACTGGGCGTGTCGTCCTCGGCCGTGGGTAAAAGCATCGCGCGCCTGGAGCAGCGCCTGGGCGTCAGGCTCTTCCACCGCAGCACGCGAAGCATCAACCTGACGGCAGAAGGCACGCTTTTCCTGAGCCGGTGCCAGCGGGTGCTCAACGAGCTGGAAGCGGCGGAGCTCGAGCTGTCGAGCAACAGCAGTGAGCCTCGGGGTAAGTTGCGCGTGAGCCTGCCGTTGGCCGGGCAGTTCCTGTTCACCTTGCTGTCGCGATTTGCCAAGCGCTACCCGGACATTCACCTGGAACTGGATTTCAGCGATCGCCTGGTTGATGTGGTAGAGGAGGGTTTCGACGCGGTGGTCAGGACCGGCGAGTTGAACGACTCGCGCCTGGTGGCGCGTCGGCTGGGGGCTTTTCGCTTTTTGCTGGTGGGGGCGCCGGCCTACTTCCAGACCCAAGGCGTCCCTGCGGATGCTGGCGACCTGAGCCGCCATGACTGCCTTCTCTATCGCGTGCCGTCTACCGGAAAGCTGGAGCGCTGGCCGCTGCCGGACAACGCCGCCAATGGTACGCAGGATCTTAAGGCGGTGATGGTCTGCAACAACATCGACATGCTCTTGAACGCGGCCATGGAAGGGCGTGGCATCGCCTGCCTGCCTGAATTCGCCGTCAAGCAGGCCATTGAATCCGGCGACCTGCAGGCCGTACTGACCGAGGAAGTGACCCGTACCATCCACTTCAGTGTCCTGTGGCCGCCAAACCGGTTCATCATCCCTAAGCTGCGCTGCTTCGTGGATTTCATCTCGTTGCATATGTGAGCATGGAAGCGATGTGGGGTTCGGTCGGGCATCGTCTCAAGGTGCCCAGATCTCCACATCTTGGGTATTCACCGCCTTGGGCAGCAATCCCGCGGCAAAAAAAGCATCGGCAATCTTCTGTTGCTCACCCAACTGATCGGCGGATACCCGCTGCACCTGATAGCTACGGTGGGCGTTGGCCGCCTCAACGGTTTCCATGTCGAGATTGCCCCCGCTGTGGGAAGTCTTCTTCGAAGTGTTCTTGCGCGCCGCGTGTCCCGCTCTGGCGGCGTTGCACTTCCATCTGCCGCAGTTCCACCCGGCGGATTTTCCCAGAGATGGTCTTGGGCAGTTCGGTGACGAACTCGATGCGGCGCACCCGCTTGTAGGGCGCCAGGTGCTCACGGGCGAAGGCCAGGATGTTGCCGGCAAGTTCCGCATTGCCGGGTTCGCCATGGGCCAGGATCAGGAACGCCTTGGGCACGGCAAGGCGCACAGGGTCGGGACTGGGCACCACGGCCACTTCCATCACCGCCGGATGCTCGATCAGCGCGCTCTCCAGTTCAAACGGGCTGATGCGATAGTCGGAAGCCTTGAACACGTCGTCGGCACGGCCGACGAAGGTGATATAGCCGTCTTCATCAATCTGCGCGGTGTCGCCGGTGCGGTAGTAACCGTCGCGCATCACTTCGGCGGTTTTTTCCGGACTGTCTTCGTAGCAGAGCATCAGGCCAAGGGGACGCACGTCGAGCGGCAGGGCGACTTCGCCTTCATCGCCTGGAAGGCCATCGGGGTCGAGCAGGGTCACCTGGTAGCCCGGCAATGGGCGCCCCATGGAACCGGGCTTGAGCACCTGGCCGGGCGTGTTGCCGACCAGGGCGGTGGTCTCTGACTGACCGAATCCGTCACGCAGCGGCAGGCCCCAGGCGTGCTGGATCTGCTCGATGATTTCCGGGTTGAGCGGCTCACCGGCGCCCACCAGTTCCCGCAGGCGCAGGCGGTCCTTGATCCCGGTCAGGTCCTCCTGGATCAACATGCGCCACACGGTGGGCGGGGCGCACAGGCTGGTGACGCCGTAGCGCTCCAGGGTGGCAAGCAGCACCGGGGCGCTGAAGCGCGCGACGTTGTGAATGAAGATGCAGGCGCCGGCGTTCCACGGCGCGAACAGGCAACTCCAGGCGTGCTTGGCCCAGCCGGGTGAGGAAATGTTCAGGTGCAGGTCACCGGGCTTCAGGCCGATCCAGTACATGGTCGACAGATGGCCGACCGGGTAGCTCTGGTGACTGTGCAGCACCATTTTCGGTTTGGAAGTGGTGCCGGAGGTGAAGTACAGCAGCATCGGGTCGGTAGCCAGGGTGCTGCCCTCGGCTTCGAAGTGCTCCGGGTATTCATTGGCAGCACTGTGGGAGACCCAGCCGGTGCAGGATGGACCGACGCAGACGCGGCTGCAGCCGTCGCCCAGTCCGACAAACTTGTCGACATGGGCGCTGCCGACCACCAGGTGCCTTACCCGACCCCGTTCGATACGGTCACCCAGGTCTTCGGCGGTGAGCAGGGCGGTGGCGGGGATGACCACGGCGCCGAGCTTGAACGCGGCCAGCATGGTCTCCCACAGGGCGATGTCGTTGCCGAGCATCAGCAGGATGCGCTCGCCGCGCCGCACGCCGAGGGCGCGCAGGTGGTTTGCCACTTTGTTGGAGCGCGTGGCCAATTGCTGGAAGCTGTAGCGCTGTTCGCTGCCGTCTTCTTCGACGATCCACAGGGCATTGGCATCATTGCCCTGGGCCATGGCATCGAAGTAATCCAGCGCCCAGTTGAACTCGCTCAGCTGCGGCCAGCGGAAATCCCGCACGGCCGTGGCGTAATCGGTACGGTGGGCCAGCAGGAAATCGCGAGCGGCGAGGAAGGGTTGGCTGTTGTTATTCATGGTTCGCCCTGATTGTTATTGTGGGGGCTTGCTGGCTTGGAAACGGCGCTGGTCACGCCAGCCTGAGCACGAGTATAGGGTGGCTTTTTTTCGATAAGTATTGGCAGAAAAGCCTGATCAACATGCAAAAACACGCGATGCCGAATCAGGTAAGCCGGCCTTCATGCAGGTTCTTTCACGGCATCGAGTAGCCAGGTTAAAGGCTGTCGTTGCCTGCGCCCGATCGCTGATGGGGCTATAGCCAGCCGGGTGTTTTCCGCTAATCTCGGCCCAGCGCCGCAAACTGACGGTCACTCCTCTTCTATGCAGGCCCGCGGGCCTCCAACCGGGAATCAACTACCCCAGGCTATGGTCAAGCACATCGAACCCGACATGACGCTGCTGAAAATGCCGTCTCTCAAAGCGGTAAAGTCGTTCGTAGCGGCTGCCAAATACCAGAGCTTTACCCGTGCGGCGGAAGCCCTGTGCGTCACCCAGGCCGCGATCAGCCGACAGATTCGTGAGCTGGAGGGTTATCTTGGGGTCAATCTCTTCAAGCGGGTCGGCCGGGCAGTGGAGTTGACCGAGGCCGGCGTGATTTTCTTCAACGCGGCCCAGATGTCTTTCGTCAATATTTCACAAGCGGCCGAGCGCATCCGCACGAAAAACTCCGGCAAGAAGATCCTGACGCTTTGCTGTTCCCCGGCGTTCTCCGCACTGTGGTTGTCAGCGAGGTTGCCAACGTTTTTCTCGCAAAATCCCGACATCGACCTGAATCTCATCACCACCCAGAGTTTCCTGTCGATGGAGCCTGGGATCAAGCCCGACATATTCATCACCAAGATGGCCAGGATCCAGGATGGCTATCGCAGCTATCCGTTGTTTCACGACATCATTTACCCCGTCTGCACGCCCCGATACCAGGCCGACCATCCTGAGTTGTCGAGCCTGGAGGCCTTGCGCGATGGCGTTCTGTTGAACCTGAGCCCCTATGGCCGCGCCCAGGTCGCCGAGCACGTCGACTGGGGCGTCTGGCTTGCGTTCCACCGTATCGTCATGGACGAGCGTCCCCATGACAGCCCGCACGTACTCAATGCCAATGACTACAACCTGATCATCAGCATGGTGCTGACTCATCAGGGCGTGGCGCTCGGCTGGAATCACCTGGTCGCGCACCTGATTGAAAACGGCACGCTGGTGCGTCCGGTCCCCGACGAGATGGTGCTCAAGGAAAGCCAGCATTACCTGACCTTCAGGGAAGACCGCCAGAGCGATGATGCCTGCTGTCGTCTCAGAGACTGGCTGCTATCCCAATTCAGCCAGTAGCACCCGTTGCACGCCACCACGGCTCGATTGATAACATTTTGTTATGCATTGATCGGCGTAAAGGTTTCTTGTCGAGGCGCAAGGGCGCGACGTAATCTTGATCCAAGCCGCAAGCAATAACCGGCGTTAGTTTAAATAAGATCTGGAACTTACGATTGCCATAGTCGTAGGTTTTAAAATAAGAAGCCGTCGTCACTGCCAATTGGGATAGATACGGTCTGAAAATATTGAAAGCTGCATGAATCCATCCAGCCTGCATCGAAAGAATCTTGCCAACGGATAATCATCTGTTCCGATGACATGATGGGCCAGATTCTCTGGCGCAAAGTTCGCAGGGCTTACTGATTGTTGAAACTTCCGGTCACTCATATTCGGAGAAATCGTCTTGAGATTCGAAGGCATTTATACACCCGCCGTCACGCCGCATAAACCAGGTGGTGACATCGACTGGAAGGTATTTTCAGAAGTCCTGGAATATCTGGTAGAGGCGAAAGTCCATGGAATCATTATTGGCGGCTCTACGGGTGAGTATTATGCGCAAACCGCAGAAGAGCGTCTGAAACTTGCCGCTCACGCCAAGGACGTCATTAACGAGCGTGTGCAGCTGATCATCGGTACTGGTGCGATCCGAACCGAAGACGCCGTGTTGTTTGCCCAGGACGCCAAGGCCATCAAGGCCGACGCCATCTTGGTGACTACCCCGCCTTATGCACTTCCGACCGACCAGGAAAACGCGATCCATGCGTTGACCATCGACCGTGCGGCCAATATGCCGATCATGTTGTACAACTATCCGGGACGGATGTGCGTACAAATGAGCGAGGAGTACCTGGCGCGCGTCGGCAAATCAAAAAATGTTATCGCGATCAAGGAAAGTTCCGGTGACATGGGGCGTGTCCATTTGCTTGCCCGTGAGTTTCCACATATTGCACTTTCCTGCGGCTGGGATGATCAGGCGCTGGAGTTCTTTGCCTGGGGCGCAAGAAGTTGGGTGTGCGCGGGTTCCAACTTTCTGCCCAAAGAACATGTCGCGCTATACGAGGCCTGCGTGATTGAAAAGAACTTCGATAAGGGTCGCCAGATCATGTCCGCGATGATGCCCTTGATGAATGCGCTGGATGGCGGGAAGTTCGTTCAATCCATCAAGTTCGGTTGCGAATTGAATGGACTCAAAGTAGGCGATGTACGTGCGCCGCTACGGCCGTTGAATTCAGACGACCAGCGCGGCCTTCAGACCGTTATCGCCAATGTGAAGCGCACCGTCGCCCACATCACCTCGGGAGCCAACCATGCGTGATTTACTGACTGCGGTCGAATATGCGGCCATTGCCAAATCGATGACGTTTGCGTCGAACGCGTTCATCGATGGTTCGTTCAAACCCGCGATTTCGGGCAATACCTTTACCACCCTCAACCCCGCCACGGGGGAGGCGCTTGCCGAAGTCGCCGCCTGCAATGCAGACGATGTGAACTTCGCCGTCAGCAAAGCCAAGGAGGCTTTTGACGATGGTCGCTGGCGGTCGCTGCCGCCCGGTGAGCGCAAGGCCGTGCTGTTGAAGTTTGCCAAGTTGTTGGAGATCAACAGCCATGAACTGGCGGTCCTGGAAAGCCTGGACAGCGGCAAGCCAGTGCGCGAGTGCCAGTTGGTGGATGTGCCGGACACTGTCCATACGTTGCGCTGGCACGCCGAGTTGATCGACAAGATTTACGACAACACCGCCCCCGTCGGCAGTGGCGCGCTGGCCCTGGTGGTGCGCGAGCCGATCGGCGTGGTCGGTTGCGTCCTGCCGTGGAATTTCCCGCTGCTGATGTTGGCCTGGAAAATCGGCCCGGCGCTGGCCGCCGGTTGCTCAGTCATCGTCAAGCCCGCCGAGCAAACCAGCCTGACCACATTGCGGGTCGCCGAACTGGCCCATGAAGCGGGCGTGCCGGCCGGTGTGCTGAACATCGTCACCGGCACCGGGAAGGAAGTCGGCGAGCCGATCGGCTTGCACAAGGATGTCGACATGGTCAGCTTCACCGGCTCGACAGCCACCGGCCGGCGTTTCCTGCACTACGCCGCGGACTCGAACCTCAAGCGCATCGTGCTCGAATGCGGCGGCAAGAATCCGGCCGTGGTCATGGACGATGCCGAAGACCTCGACCTGGTGGCGGAACAAGTGGTCAATGGCGCGTTCTGGAACATGGGCGAGAACTGCTCGGCGACTTCACGCCTGCTGGTGCATGAGTCGGTCAAGGACGAGTTGCTCGAACGAATGGGCGCTTACATCCGTGAATGGAAGATGGGCGACCCGCTGGACCCGCACAATCGCGTTGGTGCACTGGTCAGCCCGGAACACTTCGAAAAGGTGAAGTCGTACCTTGAGTACGCCACCGCCGGAAAACTGGAAGTGGCCTATGGCGGTGAAACCGAGGGCGATGCCTTCGTCCAGCCCACCGTTTTCGTCGGAGTCGATCGCGAGAGCCGGCTGTTCCAGGAAGAAATCTTCGGTCCCGTGCTATCGGTCACGACTTTCAGTTCGATCGCCGAAGCGGTGGCGCTGGCGAACGACTCGGTATACGGCCTGGCGGCGTCGGTCTATACCGCCAGCCTGCGCAAAGCGATCAGGCTGTCTCGGGAAATCCGCGCCGGAATCGTCACCGTCAATTGCTTCGGCGAAGGCGATGCTTCCACGCCGTTCGGTGGTTACAAGGAGTCCGGTTTCGGTGGTCGGGACAAGTCTGTTTTCGCCCACGACCAGTACACGGAGCTGAAAACCATCTGGATCGACGTGTCCGATCGCTCTGTGGACGAGACCGTAAAATGAGCCGCCATTCCATCAAGCGCCTGCCGGTGGACACCGGGGTTTCCGGGTGGGAAGCCATTTCGACGCGTGTCACGCCGGTGCGCATGCTTGATGGCGATGTCACGGCGGACTGGTTGATCATCGGTGCCGGCTTTGCCGGCCTGTCAGCCGCACGCCGGCTGTCTCAGTTGCGTCCCCAGGACTCCATCGTCGTGGTAGACGCCCTGGAGATCGCCAAAGGGCCGGCCGGGCGCAACTCCGGCTTTATGATCGACGTTCCTCACAGCCTGTCATCGGGGGAGTATTCGGTGGCCGGAGAGTCCGCCACGGCGCTTGAGATCGCCCAGAACCGTTTCGCCATCGGGTTTGCAGCGCAAGCGGCGCAGGAATACGGCATGACCGCCGAAACGTTCGATCCGTCCGGCAAGATCAATGCGGCGGCCACCGAACGGGGCATGAAGCTGAACCTCAACTACGCCAAGTCCCTGCAAGGCATTGGCGAACAGTACGAGCTGCTCGACGCGGCCCAGATGCGCGAGATCACCGGCTCGAATTATTACCACGGCGGGCTCCATACGCCGGGCGCGGTGATGATTCAACCGGCGCAGTACATCAGGGACCTGGCCCAGGGCCTGGCTGACAAAATCAGCCTGTTCGAACGCTCCCCCGTGATCGAGTTGTCCAGGCAGGGCAGCAGTTGGCTGGCCCGGTCCCATCGCGGTCGGGTCAGCGCCGGCAAAGTGATCCTGGCGGTCAACGGCCATGTCGAGGATTTCGGACACTTTCAGGGGCGCCTGTTGCACGTGTTCACCTACGCCTCGATGACCGCGGCCTACAGCCATGCTGAGTTCGATCGGGAAGTCACCGGTCGCGCCCGGTGGGCATTGTTGCCCGCCGATCCGATGGGGGCCACCGTGCGAAAAATCAGCGCCAACGGGCTCTCGCGTATCGTCATCCGCACCCGATTCACTTACGACCCGAGTATCCAGGTCTCGCTCAAGCGTGTCGCCCAAGTGGCCCAGGAGCAGCGGCATTCCCTGGACGCGCGTTTCCCTGAATTGAAATCGACACCGCTGGAGTTCAGTTGGGCTGGCCGTTTGTGCTTGAGCCGCAACAGTGCCCCGGCGTTTGGAGAGGTGGAGCAGAACCTGTTTTCGGCGTGCTGTGAAAACGGCCTGGGTACCGTGAAAAGTACCTTGGCCGGTGTCATGGCCGCTGAGCTGGCAACCGGTACGGATTCAAGGTTTCTCGAGACCTTCAGCCGCAGCCCCGAGCCCAGCAGGCTCCCGCCCAGAATAATAACCAACCTGGGGGTCGGCTCGGTCATCCGCTGGCAAGCCCTCAGAGCCGGTCGAGAAGGTTGACTGCCCTGTACCACAACGGCTTTCGGTCCCCGCAAGCCATCACTCTCTGTTGACATGTAGATGAGGAAGACCATGAAAAGAATGTGGAAGGCGCTGTGCGCCATCGCAATGGTGGGCTTGATGAGCATGTCCGCCCAGGCGGAAGAAAAGACGATCACCATGGGGACATTGTCGTGGGAAGACCTGACGCCCATCACAGGCATTACTAAAAAGGCCCTGGAAAATTCCGGCTACACCGTGAAGGTCGTGGAGTTCTCGGAGTGGGGCATTGCGTATGCCGCACTGACCAAAGGCGACATTCAGGTGCTGGCGTCGCAGACCGACTATGCGGCCTACGACTACTGGAACAAGAACAAGAACCGTCTTGAAAAACTCTCGCCGGTTTCGTTCGGTCTCTACCAGGGCATCGCCGTACCGAAATACGTGAACATCGATTCCATCGACCAACTTAACGATAACGCCGACAAGTTCAGCAACAAGATCATCGGCATCGAGCCGGGTTCGGGCCTGATGAGCGATGCCACCAATGCGGTGAGCAGCTACGGCCTCAAGCTCAAGTTGCTCGAAGGCAGCACCGCAGCGATGACCGCAGCGCTGAAGTCGGCGGTGGACCGCAAGGAGTGGGTGGCGGTCACCGTCTGGGAACCGTCGTGGATGGCGGAGAAATATGACCTCAAGTTCCTCAAGGATCCCAAAGGTGTGTTCCCTCCGGCACAAGGTTACTACTGGGTCGGCCACAAGGGCTTCTCCGAAGCGTTCCCTCACGCCCGTGAGGTGATGGCAGGAGTCTATGTTCCCCTGGCCGACATCACCCGGATCAACACCGAGGTCAAGGACGGCAAGACTATGGACGAAGCGGTCAAGGGTTGGACCGACAGCCATGCCGAGCTGATGAAGCGCTGGGCCAATATCAAGAATTAAGACGTAAGTAGTTTGCCACTGCCGCCTTTCGTTCAATGAGAGAAGCCAGCAACACTGGCTCGATGGGTTACCAAATGACAACGGCTCATATCGACACCAACGAAGTACTGATAGATTGCCAGGCAGTCTGGAAGATTTTCGGCCCCAGGGCTCCGGCGGCAATGCAGGCCGTGGTCGAGCGGGGCCTGAGCAAGACCCGGGTCCTGCAAGACTACAGCTGCGTGGTGGGCGTCTCTGACGTCACTCTTCAGGTTCGTCGTGCAGAGATCTTCTGCATCATGGGGTTGTCCGGCAGTGGCAAATCCACGCTGATCAGGCTGCTCAACAAGCTGATCACACCCAGCGCCGGGAAGGTGCTGGTCAAAGGCAAGGACCTTTCCTCGTTGACCCCGGCGCAGTTGCGCGATGTGCGGGCGCGCAACATCGGTATGGTGTTCCAGAGTGTGGCGTTGTTGCCCAACCGGACCGTGCTGGAAAACACCGCCTTCGGCCTGGAGGTCCAGGGTGTCGGCAAGGCAGAACGCTACAACGTCGCCGAGCGTGCCCTGGCCAAGGTCGGGCTCACCGACTGGGCTTCGCGTTACCCGAGCGAGCTGTCAGGCGGTATGCAGCAACGCGTCGGGCTCGCCCGGGCGATTACAGCGGATCCCGAAGTCATTTTGATGGACGAGCCGTTCAGCGCGCTCGATCCGTTGATCCGTCGGCAACTGCAGGACGAGTTCCGCCAGTTGACCAAAGAGCTTGGAAAGTCAGCGGTATTCATCACCCACGACCTGGATGAAGCGATCCGCATTGGTGATCGCATCGCGATCATGAAGGACGGGGTCATCATTCAGGTCGGCACCGCAGAAGAAATCGTCCTCAATCCGGCGGACGACTACGTCGCGGAGTTCGTCGCGGGCATCTCGCGCCTGCACCTGGTCAAGGCCCATTCGGTGATGACGCCGGTGGAGTCATATCGGGCGGCGAATCCCGGCTGTGATATTTCCAGGTTGCTCAAGACCACCCTCAATGCCGACATCAACGAGTTGATCGGTCTGACGATGAAGTCCGAGCGCGATGCGCTGGCCGTGGTCGAAGCCGGCGCGGTGGTCGGAGTTGTCACGCCGCGTGACCTGCTGCGCGGCGTCCAGGGTATTCCAAACGAATTCACTGAACGTTCGAGCAGCGCATTGGCGGAGACATCCCCATGAGCACGCCCGACTTTTCCAGCCAGTTCGACGCGGCGATAGACGCCGGGCTGGGCTGGCTTGCAGACAACGGTGAGTTTGTATTCAACGCGGTGAATGCGGCGCTGGCCGGCGTGTATAAAGGCGTGCTGTGGTGCATTGCATCGCCCCCGCCCTATGTCATCGCGCTGCTGATCGCATTGCTCGGCTGGCGCGCCGTTGGCCGGCAGTTCGCACTGTTGTCCGGGCTGGCGTTGCTGTTCTGTGCCTTTATCGGCTTGTGGACGGAAACGGTGAGCACCCTGGCGCTGGTCCTGACCGCGACGTTCCTGGCCTTGCTGGTGGCGATCCCCCTGGGCGTGCTGGCGGGGTTGGCGCCGTCGATCGATCGGGTCGTCGATCCGTGCCTGGACCTGGTCCAGACGATGCCGCCCTATATCTACCTGCTGCCGGCCATTGCCCTGTTGGGGTATGGCCCGGCGACCGCGTTGCTGGCGACGTTCATCGTCGCGGTGCCGCCGGCGCTGCGCCTGACGTCGCTGGGTATCCGCATGACGCCCAAGGCATTCATCGAGCTGGGCGATGCCAGCGGCGTGACCGGTTGGCAGATGTTCTACAAGATCCGCCTGCCGTTCGCGCTGCCCAGCATCATGGCCGGCGTGAACCAGAGCCTGATGATGGCGTTCGGGATGGTGGTGATCGCCGGTATCGTCGGCTCCGGCGGGCTGGGTGAATCGATCTACGGTGCGGTTCGCACGCTGGATATCGCCAAGTCCATCAACGCGGCCATCGCCATTGTGATCCTGACCATGATTCTCGACCGACTGGCGCAAAGCGCCGTGCGATCAACCAACGGGGAGCAACCATGAACTTTTCTCCTGGCGCATTCCTGGCCCCTGTCGTCGATTGGCTCAATGCCAACTTCCACGGATTGTTCGTGGTCATCAGCAAGGTCATCGAGACCGTCCTGGGTGCTGTGGAAAGCCTGCTGCTCGCTCCCCATCCTTACGTGCTGATTGGCCTGGTGGTGATCGCCGCCGTGGTATTCGCCAACAAGAAGGTCGCGGCCTATGCCGCAGCGATGCTGGCCTTCTGTTTGTTTTCCGGGCTCTGGAGCGCCTCGATGCAGACCATCGCCCTGGTGGCGGTGGCGGTGCTGATCTCGGTCGCCATCGCGTTCCCGTTGGGCGTTCTGGCGGCGCGGGTCAAGCGCGTCGACGCGGCGCTGCTGCCGGTGCTGAACATCATGCAAACGGTGCCGCCCTGGGTTTACCTGATTCCTGCGGTCATGTTGTTCAGTCTGGGGCGCGTACCGGCGATCATCGCGACGATTGTCTACGGCATCCCGCCGATGCTCAGGTTGACCACCCTGGCGTTCAAGCAACTGCCCAAGGACTTGCTGGAACTCGGCCAGGCTTCAGGCGCGTCACCGCGAGACATCTTGTTCAAGATCGAGTTGCCGACGGCTGCGCCGACCCTTCTGGTGGGTCTCAACCAATGCATCCTGCTGTCGCTGGCGATGGTGGTGCTGGCGGGGCTGGTGGGGGCAGGTGGATTGGGCGCCGAAGTGACGCGGGGCCTCACGCGAATGGAAATGGGGCTGGGCTTGCGCGCGGGCCTGGCGATTGTTGCGGTGGCGTTACTGCTGGATCGGCTGTCGCGTGGTGCGTTGCAGCGCCATTCGCCTCGTAGACTGGTTTGAACAGGGAGTTGCCATGAGACGCAGTTTTTTCTGTATCGATGCCCATGCGTGCGGCAACCCGGTCCGGGTGGTGGCGGGGGGCGCTCCTTTACTGCCTTCGGTGCCCATGGCCGAGCGACGGGAGATGTTCGTCCGCGATCATGACTGGATCCGCACGGCGCTGATGTTCGAGCCACGGGGGCACGACATCATGTCCGGCGTGATCCTTTACCCACCGTCCCGCGGGGACTGTGACGTTGGCGCGCTGTTTATCGAAGTGAGCGGCTGCCTGCCAATGTGTGGCGCAGGCACCCTTGGCTTCAGCACCGTGGTGATCGAAGAAGGGCTGGTCAGTCCTCGTGAGCCGGGCAGACTGGCAGTCGAAACGCCGGCCGGTCGTGTGGTTGTCGACTACACGATGCAGGGCGAGTCAGTGGAATCCGTACGGTTGTTCAATGTGCCCAGTTACCTGCACAGCTCCGATGTCCAGGTCGAGGTGCCAGGCGTTGGCACCTTCACGCTGGACATCGCCTTTGGCGGTAACTTTTATGCCGTGGTGGAGCCGCAGGCCTGCTGGGCCGGGCTCGAGGGGCAAACGACGGCCGAGATCATCGCCTTGAGCCAGAAACTACGCACGGCTCTGGCGGATGTCAGCCATCCGGTCCACCCGGAAAATGATCGGATCAGTGGCGTGCATCACGTCATCTGGTGCGACAAACCGAAAAACAGCAGCGCCCATGGTCGTTGCGCGGTGTTCTACGGCGACAAGGGCATCGACCGTTCCCCGGGCGGAACCGGAACCTCGGCGAGAATGGCCCAGTTGTTTGGCAAAGGGCGCCTGCGGGTCGGCGAGATCTACCGCCATGAGAGCCTCATCGGCACGATATTCGAAGGCAAGGTCGAGGCGGCGGTGCCGGTCGCCGGTTTCCAGGGCATCCACCCCAGCGTGGGCGGCTGGGCGGAAATCATCGGCCACAACACGATTTTCGTCGACGATAAAGATCCGCTCGCCCACGGATTCCAGTTGGCTTGAGCGAGACGGAGCAGGGTGTGAACACACGACGTCAGTTCAGTGGCGTGATGAAAGGTAAAAACCTGCGTTTCCTGCAAGAAGACAGGACAGTGCCTGCGCGGCAAACACGCGCAGGCTTTCTGCTGCTTGAGCATTTTTCGCTGCCGGCGTTCACGCAGGTCCTGGACACCCTCGTCACCGCGAACCTGCTGCGTCCGGGTCTGTTTTCGACCACTACCTTCGGCCTCGACGGCGCAGAGATCGTCAGTGACCTGGGGCTGGTGATTCGTCCCGACGCGGTGTTGGCCCAGGATGCGCTGGAAGGGCTGGACCTGTTGGTGATCTGTGGCGGTTATCGCACGGCACTCAAGGCCGATGATGACCTGATTGCATGGCTGCGCGGCGCCGCGGCACGCGGTATCAACCTGGCGGGCTTGTGGAACGGTTCGTGGTTTTTGGGCGTTGCCGGGCTGCTCGACGGCTACCGGTGCGCCATCCATCCCGAGCATCGCCCGGCCCTGGCGGAACTCGCCAAAGCGACCCAAGTGACCAGCGAAGCCCAGGTCATCGACAACGATCGACTCACGGCGTCGAGCCCGGCAGGCGCTTTCCAGATGGCGCTGAACTGGATCGGCGGGCTGCATGGCAAGGCCTTGGTGGAAGGCATCGAAGACATTCTGTCGTTCGAGGAGTCGCGCTATCGACGGATAAAGGTTTCGCCATTGGTCAGCGTCAGCGCGCCATTGCGTGAAGTCATTTCGCTCATGGAAGCGAACCTGGAAGAACCGCTGGAGATCGATGAACTGGCGCTCTTCGTCGGGCGCTCGCGGCGTCAGCTGGAGCGGCTGTTCAAAGAACAATTGGGCACGCCGCCCCAGCGTTACTACCTGGAACTACGGATCACCGAAGCACGGCGGCTGTTGCAGCACACCGAACTCTCCCAAACCGAGGTCCTGGTAGCGTGCGGGTTTGTCTCACCCAGCCATTTCAGCAAGTGCTACAGCGCGTACTTCGGCTACCGTCCCTCGAGGGAGAGACGGTGGATCAGGTGAGCCGACCGGGTGACGAGGCCATACCACATTCATGACCACCCTGGCGTTGTTCCAGATTGAAAAGCCCAGCGGTGGAGTGGGCGTCGGCAATGTTCCGCGCGCGTTACAGCTCTCGGTCACGGTCGATTTCTGACGCTGATGCCTCGTGTGAACCTTCCGACAGTACAGCGCTCCCTTGTTAAGTCGCCGCTACAAGTGAACGCTGTCACTGTCGATAAGGAATTCGCATGTCCCCAACTTCGTCACCGATTCCGCTGCACGGCCCTGTCGAACGCGAGCTCAGCCCGCGTGCGGTGTGTACCGGAATCGTGCTCGGTATTTTGCTGACACCCTCGAACGTCTACGCCGGGTTGAAGATCGGCTGGTCGTTCAATATGTCGATCATCGCCTTGTTGATCGGCTATGGCCTCTGGCAAGGCCTGGCCAGGCGCTCGGGCACCGGACTGCCCTGGACCCTGCACGAAAGCAACATCAACCAGACCGTCGCCTCCGCGGCAGCTTCGATCATTTCCGGTGGGCTGGTGGCGCCTATTCCGGCCTATACCTTGCTGACCGGTCAGCAGCTGGATGCGCTGCCGATGGTCGCCTGGGTGTTCTCGGTGAGCTTCCTGGGGATCTGGATCGCCTGGTATTTACGTCCGTCATTGCTCAATGACGAGGCGCTGAAATTTCCCGAAGGCATGGCGACCCTGGAGACGCTGCTGCACATTTATAACCACGGTCGTGAAGCGGCGACGCGTCTGAAAGTGCTGCTCGGCACCACATTGCTGTCGGCGCTGGTCAAGTGGATCGACAGTTTTCTCTGGGCCTTGCCGCGCTGGTCGCCCAGCGCCCAGCTGGAGCGCCTGACGTTCACGGCGGACCCTTCGCTGCTGCTGGTGGGGTTCGGTGCGATCATCGGCATTCGCGTCGGCCTGACCCTGCTCCTTGGTGCGGTGCTGGCATGGGGCGGGCTGGCGCCGTGGCTGTTGGCGCAGGGGCTGGTGCGGTTGCCCGAGGGTAGCAACGGCCCGCAGTTTGCGGCCTTGGTGGAGTGGTTGTTGTGGCCCGGGGTGAGCCTGATGGTCTGCTCGACGTTGGCCTCGCTGGCGATCCGTTTGTGGGCCTTGCACCGGTCTACCCGGGCTGGAGGCGGAGCGATCTGGGTGATGCCCAAGTTCGGACCCGCCGCTGGATTCCTGCTGGCGATCCTGTTGGTGGTGAGCCTGCAAGCACTGTTGTTCGGCATCAACCCGTGGATGGCGTTATTGACCATCCCGTTGGCGATCTGCCTGGCCGCCGTGGCCGCCCGGGTGGTCGGCGCCACGGGCATCCCGCCCATCGGTGCCATTGGCCAGCTGTCGCAGTTAAGCTTTGGCATCGTTGCACCGGGGCAGGTGCCGATCAACCTGATGAGCGCCAACACCGCCGGCGGTTCGGCCGGGCAGTGCACGGACTTGATGAATGACTTTAAAGTGGGCAGGGCCATTGGCGCTACGCCGCGCAAGCAATTGGTCGCGCAGACCCTGGGGATTTTCATCGGCAGCATCGTCGGTGTGTTCGCCTACCTGGCTCTGATTCCGGACCCGCAGGCGATGCTGCTCACCGAAGAGTGGCCGGCTCCGGCGGTCGCTACCTGGAAAGCGGTTGCGCAAACCCTGACCCACGGTCTGGACTCGCTGTCGGTGAGTATTCGCTGGGCGATTTTCATCGGCGCCCTGGCGGGTCTGCTGCTGGGCATGCTCGACAGCCTCTTGCCTGCCCACCGCACACGCTACCTGCCCAGTACGGCGGCGCTGGGGCTGGCGTTTGTCCTGCCAGCCTCAGTGTCGTTGATGATGGCCCTGGGCGCGGTGCTCACCTGGCTGGTCAGTTGTCGCTGGCCAAGCCTGACCGAGCGCTTTGCCATTACTGCTGCCGCAGGGTTGATCGCCGGGGAGAGCATTACTGGGGTAGGGGCGTCGTTGTGGCAGATGCTCGGGAACGGCTGACGGCGAGCAAATGGGTGGTCAGCCCAGGCGTCCACCCAAACGCGAGTCCAATGAAAAGGCTCCACCTCCGCGGGCGACGATATAGAGCGCCAGAAAACCCATCAGCACCGCGAATTCGATGCCTCGATCGATCCAAGGCCAGTTCGGCCCGAGGGCATAACTGATTGCAACCATTTGCATGGCAATCAACAGCGCGACGCACCTGGTACCCAGGCCAATGGCGAGCAGGAGCGCACCCCCCGTTTCCAGCAGCATGACCAGAAAGGCCAGTTGAGGTGCAAAGGGCAGTCCCAGCACGCTGTCGATCAGGTGAATCGATCCGGCCATCGGGTCAGCCATCGACCCGTGGGATGTGCCGAGCGCCTTTGGCAGGCCGTGGGTCAGTAGAACGACCGCGAAGACGATCCGCAGCAGGGCATACAGATAAGGCTCTGCCCGATTAGCCCGTTCACCCATGACAACGATGCGTGTGCGCACCGCCGACGCTTGCCGGGTGATCATTTGCGATCCCTGACGATGCCCATTTTCTCTAGCGTCAGCGTTTCATCGGCGCGCCCCCAGCCACCGTCGGCCACTTCTTCGACCAGCACCATGCTGAACGGGCGGACCTGCTCGCCGAAGTATTCGACGAACATTTGCGTGGTGCGATGGATGATCTCCTCTTTGCGCGCGTGATCGAGGGTGCCTTCGGGAAATTTGTAATTGGCAAACGGCATGGGATGACTCCTTGGAAAGGGCGACGTGCCCTGGGAGCCCATTCTTCTTGTTCAAACCTGTGAGATAAATGCCGTTGGGTTGCCATGTGTATTCAACGTTGCGAAACAATCGATGCGCTCGACTCACGAGGCGAGTGGGCATTGATCGTCGCGGCCGCGAGCGCGAGCAAGGCACCTGTCGCGGCGAGGCCAAGCCAGCCGGCCCGGTGCACGCCGTAGTTCGCCAGTGCCGCGCCAGCTGCGCCTCCAAGGAAATAAGCACTCATGAACACCGTGTTGAGTCGGCTACGGGCATCGGCGCGTAACGCCTGCACCCGGGACTGGTTGGCCATCAGGCTGGCACGGTTCCCGAGGTCCAGCAGCACCATGGCCGGGATCAGCCAGACCAGGCCCGACCCGGCCCCAGTGATGCAGACGTAACCCCCGATCAGGCTCATCGTGCCAGCGCATGCAACTGCACGAGCGCCCAGGTGATCAACCATTGCGCCAATGCGCGACGAGACGACGATGCCCGGCAATGTCGCCAGGCCAAACAGGCCGATGACGGCCGGGCCGAAGCGGTAGGGCGGCTGCGTCAGCAGAATCGCGAGTGTGGCCCACAGGGCGCTGAACGCCGCGAAGGTGAAGAAGCCGCTCGCCGCGCAAAAGCGCAGTACCTGTTCTTCTCTCAGCAGGCCGACCAGCGAGCGCAACAGTGTGCAGTAGCCTGTCGAGGTGGTCTGTGTCGCGACCGGCAGGCGCCTGACGATGATCACCAGCAACAGCAGATCGATCAGTGCGGCCACTGCGAAGACGGCCCGCCAACCCAGTTGTTCGCCGAGCAGGCCGCCGACTGTGCGTGCCACCAGCAGACCGGCAGAGAGCCCACCCAGCAGAGTCCCGACGATCTGGCCGCGTTTGTCAGGCGCGGCCAGGCCGGCGAAGACCGGGATAATGATCTGTGCGGTAATGGCCGTCACGCCGACCAGCAAACTGCTCACGCATAGGAGCACGAAACCCGGCGTGACGGCGCAACCGAGCAGCGCGATGGCATTCGCGACCACCACCAGCGAGGCAAGCCGGCGAGGTTGATGGCTATCGGCCAGCGGCACAATCAGCACCAGGCCCAGTGCGTAGCCCAGTTGCGTCAACGTGGCAATCAGGCCCGCCTGGCTCGGCGCCAGGCCGAACGAGGCGGCCATCTGCGGCAGGAGCGGCTGATGGTAATAGAGCGTCGATACGGCGAGGGCGCAGGCCACCGCCATCATCGTGACCAGGCGGGTAGGTAGCCCCGGCGCTAACGTCATGGCCCGACTCCTCAATGCGGTTGCAGGGCCTGGAGGAGCCCGGCGGTGTCGAGGATATTGTGTGCGTACGTGGGGCCATTGAGCGTATGCGCGGCATGCATCATCTCCTGGCTGAACGCCGCCGTCGCATCACGAACCAGGGTCACGTGGTAGCCCAGTTCCATGGCGAAGCGTGCCGTGGATTCGATACAGGTATTGGCCAGCAACCCGACGACGATGACATGGCTGACGCGTTGCTGCTTGAGCTGAAAGTCGAGGTCTGTATTGGCGAACCCGCTCTGGCCCCAGTGTTCGTGGACGATGACATCGCCGTCCTGCGGTACGAAATCGGGATGCCATTCGCCGCCCCAGGTGCCTTTGGCGAAGGTATGGCGCTGCTGGATGAGACGTTGGGTCGGATTCGGATGATCCCAATGGTCATAGTCCCCCGGCTGCCAGCGGCGATGCGGCACATAGAATACCTGGATGCCCTGGGCCCGGGCGGTTGCGACGCAGCTTCGCAGGTTGTCGAGCAGGTTGACCTCACGGGCGACGTTGCTCAGCAAGGGGAACAGCTTTCCGCCGTCAGAGAGGAAATCGTTGTAGGGATCCACCAGCAACAGGCCGGTGCGCGCCGGATCATAGGCAAGCTCAGTCATTTCAAGGCTCCAGTCGAGACAGTTTTGAGGTAAGTGCGTTGCTCGCCGATGACGCGGGGAGGTGACGCTCTTAATACATTTCATATTAAATATGAAAATCATAGTGTCAATAAAAACGTAGCCTACAGAGGATTATTTAACGCAGGCTGGATTTCGAAGCCCTACTATGAAAACAATAGTGATCTTGACGAGAGCCCGGTGATTGCGATGCACAATGAGACGAGCGAGACGGTGTGCCCGGTGGCACGCTCGGTGGACATAGTCGGCGACAAATGGACGATCCTGGTGCTGCGCGAGCTGTACATGGGCTCGACGCGTTTCGAAGAAATACAGATCCAGACCGGTGCCACGCCGCAGATGTTGGCCTCGCGCCTGAAGGCACTGGAAGCCGACGGTATGGTCGAGCGCCGGCCCTATAACCAGAAGCCGATGCGCTATGAGTACCAATTGACAGAAAAGGGCTGGGCCTTCTACCCGGTGCTCTACGCATTGCGCGCCTGGGGCGAGGGTTGGTGCAAAGAGGAGGGCGAGGGGCTGGCGATGCATTTTGTCCACCGGGCCTGCGGTCATGACGTCGGGTTGGCCAGTATCTGCCCGCACTGCGGCGTGCCTGTGCAGCGCAGGGACCTGGAGGCCACGATCAGCCAACGTTTCCTGGGCGAGCGTACCGCCCGCCGGGAAGCGTTCAAGCGTAAGTCGTGAGCAGCCACCCGCAGTCCGATACGAAACCGCGACCGCCGCCGCTACTCGCACGTCACCGTCTGGTGAAGGAACTGGGCGACTGAACCTGTTCGTGTACACGGACTTCGCCCCGACAGGCTGAAAAATATTATTCCAGGCGGTCGATTTCCCCCTCGGCCGTTCGATTATCCATACAGCCGTAACCAGGACGGCTTATCGACCCTGAGAAGATAAGACCCTGCGCTTTATGGTAGTCGTCAAAGCCGGCCCCCGAATCGGACGCCGGAGGATTGCCGAGCGAAGAACGGCTGACCGCCATGGGCGCAATCGTGAAACCCGAGAACAGGAGATCCCACCATGAGAATCATCCCCTACCTGACCTTTGACGGTCAGTGCAAGCAAGCCTTTGAGCTGTACCAGAGCGTGCTGGGCGGCGAGCTGTTTTCCATGACCTTTGCCGAGGCACCTGAAGACGTCGGCATGCCCAAGGACGCCGACCTGATCATGCACACTTGCCTGACCGTCGGCGACTTCAGCCTGATGGCGTCCGACTGCCCGCCGGGCCAGCCGTATCGCAAGCCGCAGGGCGTATCCGTTTCTCTCAATGTCGACAGCGTGGCCGAAGCCGAGCGTCTGTTTCAAGGCTTGAGCGCCGGCGGTTCGGTGCACATGCCGTTGGCGAAAACCTTCTGGGCGGAACGTTTCGCGATGTTCGAAGACCGCTTCGGGATTGCCTGGATGGTGAATTGCGAAGGGGTGAAGTAGTCGACGGCTAGTCGCTGGCCTGGAGTCGAGACCAGCGACCTGACCTGGTTATGCCGAACCTGTCGCCGCGCTATTTCATTAAGCACTTAAAAACTGTGAGCTCTGACAGTAGTGGCGTGGCCGCGTTGCAGCGAGCGCTATGAGTACGCTGACAGCAGCGCAGGTTTCGCTGCGCATAACCTGATCACCCCAAATCCGACTCATTTAATGAACCCAGCTCCATCGCCTCCTGTCCCCTGTCTGTCAGGAACGACAACATGGAGCCGCTGATGCGACAGATCTATCTCAACAGTCTTTCTTTTGCCGCCGTGTTCTGCGCGGCCTGTTCAAGCCAACCCACCGCGACCTGGAGCTACCAGGACGCCCGATCCCGTACCCCTCAACCGCCCGACCAAGCCTATCCCGAGCTGTTTGAAGCGGTGCAGCGCCAGCAGGTGTTCTCCGACCAGAAGCACTTCGTGGATGCGCTGCCCAAACGGGAGCCGGCGCAGATCCGCGCCGACTACCTGGCCCGGCGGGCCGACGCGGGCTTCGATCTCAAGGCCTTTGTGGAGGACAATTTCATCGAGTCCGGCGAGGTCGAAAGTCCGGCGCCGAAGCCTGGGGCGCCGATCGAAGAACACATCGATAAACTCTGGCCGGTATTGAGCCGCACCTATCGCGAGGTGCCGCAGTACAGCAGCCTGCTGCCTTTGCCGCAGCCCTATGTGGTCCCCGGCGGGCGTTTTCGCGAGATGTATTACTGGGATTCCTACTTCACCATGCTGGGGCTTGAACGAAGTGGAGACAAAGCCCAGGTCCGCCAGATGACCGACAACTTTGCCTACATGATCGATACCTACGGCCACATTCCCAACGGCAACCGCACGTATTACCTGAGCCGGTCGCAACCGCCGTTCTTTGCCTACATGGTCGAGTTGCAGGCGCATATCGAAGGTGATCAGGCCTATGGGCGCTACTTGCCACAGTTGCAGAAGGAATACGCCTACTGGATGGACGGCGCCAGCACCCTCAAGCCTGGTGAGGCAGCCAGACATGCCGTCAAGCTCGCCGACGGCAGCGTGCTCAATCGCTACTGGGACGCCAGCCCGACGCCGCGCCAGGAATCCTGGATGCAGGATGTCAAGACCGCCGAGCAGGCCCCGGGCCGACCTAGGGAGGAAGTCTGGCGCGACCTGCGTGCGGGCGCCGAGAGTGGCTGGGACTTCAGTTCCCGTTGGTTGGGCGATGGACAGAACCTGGCGACCATCCGCACCACGGCCATCGTGCCGGTGGACCTGAACAGTCTGGTCTATCACCTGGAACGCACCATCGCCAAGGCTTGTGAAACGGTGCAGAACACGCCTTGCGTCCAGGCTTATGGGCAGCGTGCCGAGCGCCGTCAGCAGGCCATCGAGAAGCACTTATGGAATGCCGAAGGTGGCTTCTATGTGGATTACGATTGGCAACGGCACCAGCAACGCCAGCAGTTAAGTGCCGCCACATTGTTTCCACTGTACGCCGGGCTTGCCTCGGTCGAGCACGCCAATCGCACCGCCGATGCGGTGCGTGAGGGTCTGTTGCGTCCAGGGGGCATTGCCACCACTCAGGTCAATAACGGCCAGCAGTGGGACGAACCCAATGGTTGGGCACCGTTGCAATGGGTGGCGCTGGAGGGGCTGGACCGCTACGGGCAATCGGCGTTGGCGCAACAGATCGGCAGTCGCTTCTTGCAGCAGGTCCAGGACCTCTACGGCAA
This sequence comes from Pseudomonas sp. SMV71, assembly GCF_052042015.1. Taxonomy (NCBI): domain Bacteria; kingdom Pseudomonadati; phylum Pseudomonadota; class Gammaproteobacteria; order Pseudomonadales; family Pseudomonadaceae; genus Pseudomonas; species Pseudomonas sp. SMV71. The sequence goes on from NZ_JBKGGU010000003.1 coordinate 143,954, forward strand.
GCAGAACAAGCTGGTGGAGAAATATGACCTGTCCGGCCAGGGTGATGGCGGGGGCGGTGGCGAATATGAGTTGCAAGACGGCTTCGGTTGGACGAACGGGGTGACGCTCAAACTCATGAGTAAATACTCCGGCGGCGTCCCGCAGCGCATGGCCGGGGAATGATTGGGGGGAGCGGCCAGGTTCGCGAAAGTGTCGGATCAGCAAGCACTGAGTGACTGACCCACCGCTATCGCGAGCAGGCTCGCTCCCACAAGGGAACCGAGGCGAGTAACAGTTTCGTATGGCACCACGAAACTCTGTGGGAGCGAGCCTGCTCGCGATGAGGGCGGCACGTTCCCGCTCGCCCTCAGCTCCCAGACAGCGAACTCAAGTCACCGGCACCGGAGTCGGGCCGCCATCCTCGGGCAATGCAATGGCGCTATCGTTGCCCGGCGTCAGGATGACCTTGCGGCAATCTTCCTGCTTCTTGTCGAATATCTTGTAGCCCTCGGCTGCCTGCTCCAGTGACAGGCGATGGCTGATGATCACTTCCGGAGATAGGCGCCCGGTCTCGATGTGCCCGAGCAATTCGGGCAGGTACCGTTGTACGTGGGTCTGGCCCATCTTGAAGGTCAGGCCTTTGTCGAACGCATCACCGAACAGGAAACCGTGGATAAAGCCGGCATAGACGCCAGGCACGCTCACGGTGCCGCCGCGCCTGACGGCTGCGATGCACTGGCGCAGCGCCTTGCCGCTGCTGCCTTCGAGCTTGAGCGTTGCCAGTACCGTCTCGGTGGTGCTGCCCTTGGCTTCGAAACCGACCGCATCGACCACACCGTCCACCCCGCGCATGCCTTTGGTTTGGCGGATGATGGTGTCGGCAGGGTCGTCGTCCTCATCGAAATTGATCGGGATCACGCCATAGGTTTTCTGCGCGTAAGCCAGGCGGTAGGGGTGATGATCGACCATGAAAATCTGCTCGGCGCCCAGCATCCTGGCGCAGGCGGCGCTCAACAAGCCGACCGGGCCGGCGCCGTAGATCGCGATGCTCGAGCCATTGCCTATTCCGGTATTGGTGACCGCTTGAAACGCGGTGGGCAAGATGTCGGAGAGGAACAGGACCTTTTCATCCGAGAGTGTCCCCGGCACTTTGAAGGGGCCGGTATTGGCTTTGGGTACGCGCACGTATTCGGCTTGTCCACCGGGTACGCCGCCATACAAATGGCTGAAGCCGAACAGCGCTGCCCCCGGTGGGATCGCCTTCTTGTTCAGGATCGCGCCGCGCCCGGTGTTGGTGGTTTCACAGGCGGCGAACAGGTCCATCTGGCAGAAGAAGCAACTGCCGCAGGCGATCACGAACGGAATCACCACACGGTCGCCCGGTTGCACGGCGGTCACCGCGGAACCTGCATCTTCGACGATGCCCATGAACTCATGCCCGAAGATGTCGCCGTGTTCGACGGTGGGGATTTTCCCGCGATAAAGGTGCAGGTCGGAACCGCAGATCGCCGTTGCGGTGACCCGCAGAATGATGTCGTCGCTGTCCACCAGGATCGGGTCAGGGACCGTATCGACTTTCACATTGTGTGCACCGTGATATGTAAGTGCTCTCATGACGTCCTGCCTCTCTCGATAGCGTGATGGTAAAGGGCAGAGGGGCCATGGCCGGAGGAAGTTCAGCGTGATCGCAGGGGCACGGGACTGACGGTTGTTTTCCAACTGCCCAGGCCGCCCCTTCAGCGCGGGGAGACGCTTTCCCCGTGCTGAAGGTCGGCTGGGCCAGGTCTGGCGAGCCTTCAATAATCCCAGAACGCCGCCACCCAGCGGAAGGCATCGCCGTCGACCGCCACACGGCCCACCGACGGGAAGGGCAGGTGAGTGGCGACCAGCAATTCGCCGGACGCCGCCGCTTCCTGCATCAGACGGACCCGCACACGAACCGATTCCTCGGGATCATGTTCAAATCCGTTGTGCCAGTCGGGATGATCGAAGGCGACCGGGAACAGCGCGTCGCCGGCGAACGTCAACCGCTCGTTGCCGGATGTCACGTGAACCACGCAGTGCCCTGGTGTATGGCCGCCGGTGAGCCGCGCGACCACGCCGGGTGCCACCTCGCACGTTTGCTCGAATGTATGCAGCTTGCTGCCATAAGCCTTCATGAACTGCTCGGCGGTGGAGCGCAAGACGTCCGGCACGGGTGAGGGCATGGAGGTCCTGGAGAAGTCCGGCGACTTCCAGAACGCTACCTCTGTCGCGGCCACATGGATGCGCAGGTCCGGACGCAGCCGGTTCTTCACCTCGTCGACGAGCAGCCCGCCGATATGGTCCATATGCATGTGAGTAATCACCACATCGGTCACGGACGCCAGGTCAATCCCGGCGGCGGCCAGGCGCTTGGGAAATTGCCCGGCCCTCGGGAAGCCGGCGAACTGCCCGCCCAGTCCCGCGTCGACCAGGATGGTCTGCTCGCCGCTACGCACCACCAATACGTTCAGCGCCCAATCGAACGCGTCCGGTCCGAGGAACATCTCCCTGAACCAGGCGGCACGGGCGGCCGGGTCGGCGTTGGTGGACATTGTCGTGGTCGGCAGCGGCAATACCCCATCGCTGACCACCAGCACATCGATTTCACCGATCCGTAGCGCATAGCGCGAAGGCACCAGTTCCTCGAATCCCGTGTCACCACGCTCGACTGGAGCGTCCAGGCGCACGTTCAATGGCTGCTGACTGTTTCCGTTCTGATGTGTACCACTTTTTTGGGTGGGGTAATCCTGAGGTGTTGTCATGGGATGTTCTCCAGTGCGTGGGGGCAAGAGTTCCAGGCGTACACCGCGTACCGGCGTGAGGGCGGCGGCTGGCCTGGAGCGTTCAGTTTGCAGGCCGACGCGGAGCGTTCGATACCATACGGGGGTATGGTTCGAATGCGCTTTAGGGTGATGATCCTTAGCAAAAGGTATGAAAATGCCTGGCCGATGAGCCGGCAGACCGTCGCAAATAAATGGTCCGCGATTGATCCAGATCAAGGCACTTGCGGATTTACCGTCCGCAACCGGCGTAAGCGGAGCGCGCTTCGATATTAGTCGTGATGGCTGTTTGATATTGCGCTAAGATCCCGGCAGGAACAGCGCGGATACAATCACCTCATAACAAGTTCACGCGTCAATACATTCGATTGAAATGGAATGAGGCTTGAACGCAGATGCTCAAGAATGCACCGCTACGTCTGAAACTTTTACTGATCCTACTCCTTCCCTTACTGGGGTTTCTGACGTTGGCTGGCGTCTTTGTGGTCGATAACTACAAGACGCTGCAGGATATGAATGCTACGGTAGCGGCCAGCGCCAAGGCACAAAAGTTGAGCCAACTGATCACCACGCTCCAGCGCGAGCGCGGTGCCAGCGGGGTGTTCCTGGGCAGCAACGGCAAGGCCATGGGCGAGCGGATGGCTCGGATGCGCGACGACTCCAGCGCTTCGGTCGAAGTGGTGCGTAGGCTGGCGCAGCCGGGGAACGAAGAATTGGCCAGTGTGCTGCGCGCACTGAACGAGCTGCCGGCCATCCGTGCCCAGGTCGACAAGTTGAGTATCGGCAGCACTGAGTCCGGTGTTCGCTACACCGAAATTATCCAGGCCCTTGTCGGCTACACCCACTCTCTGGAAGCCACGATCGATAACGCCTCCATTGTTCATGCACTCGGTGCGCTCAATCAGTTCATCGAGATGAAAGAGCGCGCCGGACGGGAGCGGGTCGTGCTCGGCCTGGTATTCAGCCAGGGGCACTTTGACGAGGCGTTGTTATCGCGTTTCAGCCGCAACCTGGGAGAATTTGCCGCTTACTCCGACGCGTTCCGGCGCAAGGCCCCGCCTGCCTTGCTCCACCAGTTCGACGAGCAGATGCAGAAGCCGGCTGCGGCCCAAGTGGGCAAGTTGCAGCGCCTGGCGTTCGAGGTGCCGTTGGGACAACCCCTGGACGTCCAGCCGCAAGCCTGGTTCGAACTCTCCACGCAACGCATCGACCTGATGAGCCAGGTGGAAGAAGCCCTGGGCCAGAGCGTCAGCCACTTGGCGATGCAAGCGCGGGATGAGGCGAGTCGTGCGTTATGGCTGACGATCGCGGCAGTGATCGTGGCGCTGGCGGCTGTCGCGGTGCTCTCGTGTCTGATCATCCGCATGATCGATCTGGCGGTCCGGGATGTGAATCAAGCCCTCGATGGCCTGGCCCAACGCGACCTCACCGCTCGGGCAAGCTATGTAGGCCGGGACGAATTCGGCCAGATCGCCCACAACCTCAATCGCATGGCGCAGGAAATCGGCGTCGTCGTGCAGGAGATCGGCAATGCCACGGCCCAGGTGGCAACCGCGGCGGAGGAGTCTTCCACGGTTACGGTCCAGACCAGCCAGAGTGTCGAGCAGCAGCGCCAAGGCACCGAACTGGTCGCCACCGCAATCAATCAGATGAGCGCGACCGTACGCGATGTGGCGCACAGTACCAACGATGCCGCGCAGATGTCCCGGCAGGTCAACCGCAGTACTGAGCAGGGCCGTGAAGAGATTGAAAGCACCATCGGCCTGATTCGCCAGCTGTCCGGGCAGGCTGAGGAAACCGCGCTCATCATTGGTGATCTCAAGCTGGAAAGCGACGCCATCTCCTCGGTGCTGGATGTGATTCGTGGTATCGCCGAACAAACCAATCTGTTGGCGTTGAACGCGGCCATTGAAGCAGCGCGGGCTGGTGATCATGGCCGTGGGTTCGCGGTAGTGGCCTCGGAGGTGCGGACTCTGGCGCAGAAGACCCAGGAGTCCACGGGCAACATTCAACAGATGATCAGCAACCTGCAAGCGGGCTCGGACCGGGCGGCCGTTTCCATGCAACAGACCCTGGGCAAGGCCCAGGACGGCGCGAGCAGAGTCGAGCGGGCCGGCGAGCTGTTGGTGGAAATCGCCGAGGGTGTCGCCAGCATCAGCGACCGCAACACCCAGATCGCCTCGGCTGCGGAAGAGCAGAGCGCGGTTTCCGAAGACATCAATCGCAACGTGAACGAAATCAACGACCTGGTTATCCAGGTGAGCGCCGGCGCCGAGCAGACCGCAATCACCAGCCAGGAACTGGCGCGCCTGGCGGAGTACCAACAACAACTGGTGAGTCGCTTCAAGGTGGCCTGAAGCGGTGATGTAATTTGTAGTGAGTAACAATCCCGTGGCGAGGGAGCTTGCTCCCGCTGGGCTGCGCAGCAGCCCCGGATCCGGCTCCTGGAGTATCAGGGGACCGCAAGCGGCTTTTCAAGGGGCGCTTCGCACCCCAGCCGGAGCAAGCTCCCTCGCCACGGGAGTTGTGTTGGCTGAACGGGGATCAGTCCAGATCCTCGGCCTCATGCCGCTCCGGCACCTGGCTTGCCTCGTCGCCCCAGGTCCGATTGACGCGTTGTCCACGGATGACCGCCGGGCGCTTGGCGATTTCTTCGGCCCAGCGCTGCACATGGGTGTACTCGTGCGCTGCCAGGAACTCGGCGGCTGAGTACACATTGTTGCGCACCAGTTGCCCGTACCAGGGCCAGACTGCGATGTCGGCAATGGTGTAGCTGTTGCCGGCCAGGTATCGGCTTTCGCCAAGACGGCGATCCAACACATCGAGTTGGCGCTTGGTTTCCATGGTGAAGCGGTTGATGGGGTATTCCAGTTTTTCTGGCGCGTAGGCGTAGAAATGTCCGAAGCCGCCACCCAGGTAGGGCGCCGAGCCCATCTGCCAGAACAACCAGTTCAACGTTTCGGTGCGACCCGCCAGGTCGCTGGGCAGCAAGGCACCGAATTTTTCCGCCAGGTACAACAGGATCGAACCGGATTCGAACACCCGCACCGGCGGTTCGGCACTGCGATCCAGAAGCGCCGGGATCTTGGAGTTGGGGTTGACCTCGACAAAGCCACTGGAGAACTGGTCGCCCTCGCTGATGCGGATCAACCAGGCGTCGTATTCGGCGCCCTCATGACCCAGCGCCAGCAGTTCTTCCAGCAGTATGGTGACCTTGACGCCATTGGGCGTGCCCATCGAATAGAGCTGCAAGGGGTGCTTGCCGGTGGGCAATGGCTTGTCGTGGGTCGGCCCGGCGACCGGGCGGTTGATGCTGGCGAACTGGCCGCCAGACGGGGCGTCATGTGTCCAGACCTTCGGTGGAACATACGGCGTTTTGCTCATGGGACGTTCCTCGTCGTTTGCGAGTCAGGGCAGGTAGACCGCGAAACCGAACCACGGTGCGGACTACGGGGCCCCAGAGCTTAACGCTTTTCGCCCATGATTCGCCCCACTTCACCTTCAGCCTTGAGCTGTTCGAAGGCGCGTCGGGCATTGGCGACCACCCCATCCGGCGTGTTCAGGCTGAAAGCCAGGTAGACCCGGTGGGGCTGCTCGTCGAGGATGTAGACTTCTTCCAGCGAAGCGAAATCCATCTGCGCATCGGCGCTCAACAGGCGTGCGGTATTTTCAGGCATCGGCACCAGTTGCACCTGCTGATTCAAGAGTTTCTGAAAGTTGTCATGGTTGTTGGCCGAGATGACCAGCCGGGTAAAGCCGCGATCTTGTAGATAGATCTGTTTGGCGTCGTTGCGCACCACACCAATGCTGTATTGCTTGGCGTCTTCGAGACTGTTAACGGCGATGTCGTTGCGCCCGCGCAGTTTGTAGAGCTTGCTCGCCACCCGTTGGATTTCGCCGACCCATTTGAACAACGATTCCCGGGCCGGCGTGCGGTCCAGCGGGAAAATCAGCACGTTGGGTTCATGCAGCGCTTTGTCGTAGGCCCGGGCCCACGGGTAGAGCGACACACTGAAATCGGCCAGACCTGCGTTTTTCAAGGTTTGCTCGGCGATGCGCGTACCTGGCCCGACCACCTTGTCCTCGCGCATGAACGCGTACAAGGAGTCTTCAGTCACGACTTCGACTGTCTCGGCCTGGCTCTTCAGGCAGATCATGGCCAGGAACAAGCATGAGCAGAGCCTCAGACGATCGTACATACAGACCTCGAAAGATGCGGTGGTTTATCGGGCAACGCGGTTGCGCCCTTGGTGTTTGGCCCGGTACAGCGCCTGGTCCGCGCGTTGCAGCAGTTGGTCGAAATGGTCCATGGCGTCCGGGTCCAGCTCGGCCACGCCAATGCTCAGGGTGACAAAAGGCGATATCTGCGAACCGCTGTGAGGCAGCTCCCGCTCGGCCAGGCTCGCGCGGACCCGCTGGGCCGCTTCGTACGCTTGCTCGGCGTCAACGTTGGGCAGCACTACGACGAACTCCTCACCCCCGATGCGTGCGGTGACTTCGCCGGAGCGGCCGAAAACGCTGCGCAGGGTCTCGGCGATCTGCTTCAAGCACTCGTCACCCTGAATGTGGCCGTAGGTGTCGTTGTAGATCTTGAAGAAATCGACGTCGCACATGAGCACGGCCAGCGGAGTCTTGTGACGGATCGCCCGACGAAACTCGATTTCCTTCAATTCATCGAAGTAGCGCCGGTTCGCCAGACCGGTCAAGGCATCGTGGCGCGACAAGGCTTCCAGGGACTGGTTGGCCGCCTTGAGTTCGGCAGTACGTGCTTCGACCAGTTCAGCCAACTGATCCCGGCTGGCGGCGAGGGCCAGTTCATCCGAATGCTGGCGCGCCAGGTGCGCATTGAGGTTGTCTTGCAGTTCGTTGACCTGGGATTCGAGCAGGCTCAGTTCATCCTGGCGATAGGCGGCGCGCTGCAGCTTGAGGTGGCGAGAGAGCGTGTGCGGAGCGAGTTGCCCCAAGTGGTGGGCGATGTGCACCACGTGCACGGTCACCAGCCGGTTGAACATGGTCATGACCAATCCGGCCAATAGCAGCGACTGGATCACCTGGGTGATGACAATACTCCGCGCTTCACCCCAGAGACGTTCCCAGAGCAGTTGATTATCGCCTTCGATGATCAGCTCACCGACCTTTTCATGAGCGCCGGCGTAGGGCTGTGCGACCAACTGGCGATGCAGCACCGGCGCGTCGCTCGATTGTCCGGCCGGGTATCGATTGAGTTCGATGACTTCCGGCAACTGGCCCGGCCGGAGGATATTCAACACCACGCGTCCCACTGGCGCGGCGCTCGCCACGCTGGTGATCTGCTGGTTCAGGGATTCGCGATCCATTTCCCAGATCGCGTGGGCGAGGGTGTTCTGGAACACCTGGTCGATCAGGGCCAGCTCGGAGTTCATTTCCGCCAGGTTGCTTTCCCAGGCCAGCCAGGTCCGCCATGTGACCATGGTCAGGGTGAAGATCAGGCAGAACAACAGCGTTGCAAGGACCAGGCGGCGCCCCAGGGAGCTGAATGCCCTGGTCGGCGTTCGTTGGGAGGCGTTCGCGCGCAAGCGTCCGTCCATGTCACAACCACTTGCGCACGATGGCATCGTAGACGCCATTGTGACGGATGGCCTCCAAGCCTGCCCGGAACTTCTCGACCGTCTCGACCGGCGTCTTGCGGCTGAACGCCATGTAGAAGCCGTCTGCGCGGCTCAATTCGGGCAGCGGCAACGAGCGGATCAGCACTTTGTCCGGATCCTCGCCATTCTGGCGGGTCAGGTACAGTGCATTGAGTTCGTTGGAAATCCACATCTCCACATGGTCGACCTTGAGCTTGCGGTAGTTGTGCTCATAGCGGGTGCTCGACTGCAGTTCCTCGCCGATGCGAAAACCCTTGGAGACCAGGTATTGCTCACCCACGTCCTGGTTGACCGTGGCGATCTGGTGACCGTGGGCGTCGGCCAGGGAGTTGAGTTTCACCGGCCGGTCGGCCAGGGAGTAGAGATACCACTGGGTCGAGGCGATGGCCCCGACCCAGTGGAAAAGCGATTCGCGCTCAGGTGTGCGGACGATGGAATAAATCAGCACATTGCTCTCGTTGAGCGCCAGTTCGTACGCACGCGCCCAAGGCATGGGCTGGATCGGTGCCTGCTCGCCGATCTCCTTGAGGACGGCCTGCACGACTTCGGTGCTCATGCCCGTCACTTTGCCGTCCTGGGTCATGTTGAACGGCGGCAGTTCCTCGGTCACGATGCGCAATGGCTCATGCGCCGCGCAGGAGCTGGCGGCGAGGAGCGTCAGGGCGCCCCACGTCAGGAGGCGATTAAGCAGCGAAACCATCGATAAATAACCCTATGCAACCGTATTCCGGCCAGGCTCGAGGCCGTCATTCATAAGGCTATCGGCTGGACTGCCCGCTGCTTGAGCCTGGACCGATATCGGCGCCCGACGGTTCGCTCAGCCGTCGAGCAGCGTCATCGTCTGGGCATGGTAGCGATCACCGGCGACCGCGCCTTCGCCTGCGAAGATTTCATCGAGCTGAGCCAACTCTCCCATGCTCAACTCGACCCCGATGGCCGCCACGTTGCTTTCCAGGTATCGGCGCTGCTTGGTGCCGGGGATCGGGATGATATGTTCGCCTTGGGCCAGGACCCAGCCCAAAGCCAGTTGCGAGGCGCTGACGCCCTTGGCGGCGGCCAGGGCCTTGACCCGTTCCACCAGTGCCAGGTTGCGATTGAAATTGTCACCCTCGAAGCGTGGGTTGGATCGGCGATAGTCATCGGCGGCAAAATCCTGCGCCGACTTCAGTGCGCCGGTCAGGAAACCTCGGCCCAGTGGGCTGTACGCGACGAACGCGATGCCCAGGCGTCGGCAGGTATCGAGCACGCCATTGTGTTCCGGATCGCGGGTCCACAACGAATATTCGCTTTGCACTGCCGCCAGCGGGTGCACGGCCTGTGCCCGCTGGATGGTCTGGGCGCTGGCTTCGGAAATGCCGATATGACGGATTTTGCCGGCCTTGACCAGTTCGGCCATGGCGCCGATGGTTTCTTCGACCGGCACGTCAGGGTCGATACGATGCTGGTAATAAAGGTCCAGGTAGTCGGTCTCCAGACGCTTGAGGCTGCCGTCGATTGCCTGTCTGACGTACTCGGGGCGCCCGTTGACGCCTCGGGCATGGGGATCGCTGCTGCGCACCAGGCCGAACTTGCTTGCCAGGTAAATACCGTCACGCTTGCCGCGCAGGGCGCGCCCGAGCAGTTCTTCGTTGGTATGTGGGCCGTACATGTCGGCCGTGTCGAACAGTGTCACGCCCAGTTCCAGCGCACGGTGGAGCGTGGCGATGGCTTCATGTTCATCCACACCGGTGGTGTAGAAATCCGACATGCCCATGCAGCCCAGGCCGATGGCGGAAACGTGTGGGCCGTGATGACCGAGTTGGCGGGTCTTCATGCGAGTGACTCCTGAGTCGATTGAATACCCGATCAGTCTCTATCAGGCCTTTTTCTGGATAAAGCCGCGATGATTGGTTTAACTATTCGTGATTTCTAAATAGTTGGGGGCGAGTCGATGGACCGATTACAGGCCATGCAGGTGTTCAGGCGCATCGTCGAACTGGGCGGCTTCGGCAAGGCGGCCGATGACCTGGGCCTGCCGCGGGCGACTGTCAGTCTGTTGATCCAGCAACTGGAAGCTCACCTCGGTGTGCAACTGCTGCAACGCACCACGCGTCAGGTGCGGGCAACGCTCGATGGTGAAGCGTATTACCAGCGCAGCGGGAAATTGCTCGACGATCTCGATGACCTGGAAAGCTCTCTTTCTGCGCAGCGCAGTCAACCGCGCGGCACGTTGAAAGTGGACATGCCCATCGCCTTCGGTTGCGCCTGGATCGTGCCACGCCTGCCTGAGTTCTATCGGCGCTATCCGGCATTGCAATTGGATCTGGGCTTTCACGACCGCCAGGTTCACCTGCAACGCGAGGGTGTGGATTGTGCGATCCGTGCCGGCAACATCGTCGATCAGGCACTGGTGGCGCGGCCGATCGTGAAACTGCATCAGTTGACCTGCGCCAGCCCCGATTACCTTGCGCGCTGGGGCAGCCCGCAGCAGTTGGAGGACCTGAAGGCGCATCGCATGATCCAGTTTTCAGCCGGCAGCGGACGCTTTTTCCCATTCGAATTCGAGGTGGCGGGGCAGGTGCGCGAGTGGCAGCTGCCCGGCGCATTGACAGTCAACAATGCCGACGCCTACGTGGCGGCGGCCGAAGCGGGTCTGGGCTTGATCCAGGTGCCGCGCTATCACGTGCAACGGCAACTGGCCCAGGGTCGGCTGATACCCGTGCTGGAGGAGTACCGCGTGCCGTCCTGGCCGATCTCGGCGGTGTACCCGCCCCATCGACAGCTATCGCCGCGGGTGCGGGTGTTTATCGATTGGCTGATCGAACTGCTGCATGGCGTGGCGCACGTGCAGCCAACGTTGATGGCGAAGGTGTGAGCGACGAGGCCCCCACTGACGTGAAGCCTCGCAGCGACAGACTCAGAACAACTTGGTAAACAACCAGTACAGACTCCCGGACAACAGAATCGCCGCAGGCAGTGTCAGGACCCAGGCCATCACCAGATTGCGGATCGTGCGCATCTGCAAACCGGAGCCATTGGCGACCATGGTCCCGGCCACGCCCGAGGACAGCACATGCGTGGTCGAGACCGGCAAGCCGAACACGTCGGCAGCGCCAATGGTCATCATCGCCACGGTTTCTGCCGAAGCACCCTGGGCGTAGGTCAGGTGGCTCTTGCCGATCCTTTCACCCACCGTCACCACGATGCGCTTCCAGCCGACCATGGTGCCCAGGCCGAGGGCAATCGCCACCGCGATCTTCACCCACAGCGGAATGAACCGCGTCGAGATGTCGATCTGTTGCTTGAACAGTTGCAGTTTATCGGTGGTATCGGCGTCGAAACGACCGACTTTGTTCTTGTCCATCAGGCGAATGGTTTCGCTGGTCAGGTACATGTCGTTACGCACGTTGCCCACGGCCTCGGCGGGCACCCTGGCGAGCGAGCCGTAGCCCTTGACCTCGGCGCCGATGCTGCCGGTCAGCGCGGCCAGGGCCGGTACCAGTTGCGGCGTGGCCTGCTTGCTGCTGATGAAGCTCGACAGCACCGCGCGAGGATTGGCCGGTGCCGGTTGGGGTGAATGTTTCACCAGGGCCTGCTGGGTCACTTCAGCCACGGCGGCAAATTGCAGCGCCTGGTCGGCCGGCATGGTGCGGTTCAGTGCATAGGCCATCGGCAGGGTGCCGACCAGAATCAACATGATCAGCCCCATGCCTTTCTGACCGTCGTTGGAGCCGTGGGCGAACGACACGCCGGTGCAGGTCAGGATCAGCATGCCGCGAATCCACCATGGCGGCGGGGTGTTGCCTTCAGGGGCCTTGTACAGCGAGCGATTCTTGACGAAGGCCCGCAGCGCCAGCAGTAGCAGCGCGGCGCAACCGAAGCCCACCAGCGGCGATAACAGCAAGGCGTAGCCGATCTTGCTCGCCTGGACCCAGTCCACGCCGCTGGTGCCGTCGCGACCGTGCATCAGGGCATTGGCGACGCCGACGCCGATGATCGAGCCGATCAGGGTGTGGGACGAAGAGGCCGGCAAGCCCAGCCACCAAGTTCCAAGGTTCCACAGGGTGGCGGCGATCAGCAGGGCGAAGATCATGGCGAAACCGGCGGATGAGCCGACCTGCAGGATCAGCTCCACCGGCAGCAGGGCGATGATGCCGAAGGCCACCGCGCCGCTGGACAGCAGCACTCCCAGGAAGTTGAAGAACCCCGACCAGGCCACTGCAAGGTTCGGCGCCATGGAGTTGGTGTAGATCACCGTGGCCACCGCGTTGGCGGTGTCGTGGAAACCGTTGACGAACTCGAAGCCTAGGGCGATCAGCAGCGCCACGCCCAGCAGCAGGAACGGCGTCCAGGTGGTGACTACCGTGCCGAATTCGTTCATGTCGTGCATCAGGCTGTAGGCAGTAAACAGCAATCCGCTGCCCAGCACGGCGAAGAACACCACCAGGGTGAACACGCTAGGCTTGCGATTGAGCTGCGGTCTTGAACGGTGGGCGACTGGACTCGATGGGTCCAGGGCCAGGGTCGGGTGGGTCATGATCAGACTCCGGTTCATTGGGCTGTGGAGGCTCGACTCACCCTAGTTGCAATTTGTTACACAGTCTTGACGGTCACCCTTGCGTCTGACGGTTTTGTGACTACTAAAACGTTTTATTCCAGAAGATGCCGCCACATGTCTGCCTGTGCCTCGATGTTGATCTATCTCGACACAAAAGCGGTTTCCACAACAGACGGCGGCTTTCTGAAGAACATAAAAGTGTCATGCGTCTGTCATCGCAGTGATGCCAGGCTTGCCCGGCGCTCTGGTCGTAGTCGTTAGAGGGTATCGTCAGCCGGTTCTCAAGTGCCCGCGTCGAAGCCTCTTGGGTTTGCTGCTTCGCCGGGCTTCGATCATTTTCTTTAAAGAACAATGGGTAAACCGATTATCGGAAGCCTGCGCGTGGATCGGGGTGATTACGCCAACGGGGCTTTTCGCTCTTTCGATATGCAGTCAGTGAAGGCACAATGCGCATCCTTTTTTGGCTCGCCTTGCCGGAGGCCGCGAAAATGATCAAAACGCCGTACTACCTCATCGATAAACAGAAACTGCTGGCGAACATGCAGAAGATCGCCTATGTGCGTGAGCAGTCCGGGGCCAAGGCCTTGCTGGCACTCAAGTGTTTCGCCACCTGGTCGGTGTTCGACCTGATGCAGCAGTACATGGACGGCACCACTTCGTCGTCGCTCTACGAGCTCAAGCTCGGTCGGCAGAAGTTCGCCGGCGAGACCCACGCCTACAGCGTGGCCTGGGCCGACGATGAGATCGAGGAGATGCTCGCCAACTGCGACAAGATCATCTTCAACTCCATCGGCCAATTGCAGCGCTACGCCGAGGCGTCCGCCGGCAAGGTCCGTGGCCTGCGGGTCAATCCGCAGGTGAGCAGTTCGGATTACCTGCTGGCCGACCCGGCGCGTCCGTTCAGCCGCCTGGGTGAATGGGACCCGGTGAAGGTCGAGCAGGTCATCGAGCAGATCTCCGGCTTCATGTTCCATAACAACTGCGAAAATGGCGACTTCGGCCTGTTCGACCAAATGCTCGGCACTATCGAAGAGCGCTTTGGTCACCTGTTACATAAGGTCGAGTGGGTCAGCCTGGGTGGCGGCATCCACTTCACTGGCGAGGGCTATGCGCTGGACGCGTTCTGCGCACGTCTCAAGGCGTTCTCGCAAAAGTATGGCGTGCAGGTCTACCTGGAGCCGGGTGAAGCGGCGATCACCCAGAGCGCATCGCTGGAAGTCACCGTGCTCGATACGCTCTACAACGGCAAGCACCTGGCCGTGGTGGACAGCTCCATCGAGGCGCACATGCTCGATCTGCTGATCTATCGCCTGAACGCCAAGCTGGCGCCGAGCGAGGGCGAGCACACCTACATGATTTGCGGCAAGTCGTGCCTGGCCGGAGATATTTTCGGCGAATACCCATTCGATCGTCCGCTGTCCATCGGCGATCGGCTGTCGTTCATCGACGCAGCAGGCTACACCATGGTCAAGAAGAACTGGTTCAACGGCCTGAAAATGCCGTCCATCGTAGTGAAGCAACTCGACGGCAGCGTCGAAGTGGTTCGCGAATTTGTTTACGACGACTATCTGTCCAGCCTTTCTTGAGCTGGCGGAAGGAGACTTGAAGAAATTGAAGAAGAACGTACTTATCATTGGTGCAGGAGGTGTCGCCAAGGTGGTGGCCCACAAGTGCGCGCAGCACAACGACGAACTCGGTCGTATTGCTATCGCGTCGCGCAACATCTCCAAATGCCAGGCCATCATCGACAGCGTCAAGGCCAAGGGTAGCCTCAAGCAGCCCGCCGACATCAAGGCTTTTGCGCTCAACGCGCTGGATGTCGAAGCGACCAAGGCGCTGATTCGCGAGACCGAGTCGCAGATCGTCATCAACGTCGGCTCCGCTTTCCTCAATATGTCGGTGCTGCGTGCCTGCATCGATACCGGCGTGGCCTACCTGGACACCGCCATCCACGAAGAACCGGGCAAGGTCTGCGAAACGCCGCCTTGGTACGGCAACTATGAGTGGAAGCATCTGCAGGAGTGCCAGGAGAAGAACATCACCGCCATCCTCGGCGTGGGTTTCGACCCGGGCGTGGTCAATGCCTATGCGGCACTGGCCCAGCAACAGCATTTCGACCGCATTGATTCGATCGACATTCTCGACGTCAATGCCGGTTCGCACGGCAAGTATTTCGCCACGAATTTCGATCCGGAAATCAATTTCCGTGAATTCACCGGACAGGTGTGGAGCTGGCAGGACAGCCAGTGGACCAGCAACACCATGTTCGAAGTCAAGCGCACCGACGACCTGCCGGTCGTGGGCTCGCAGAACCTGTACCTCACCGGCCATGACGAAGTGCATTCGCTGTCCAAGAACCTCGACGTGCCCAACGTGCGTTTCTGGATGAGCTTTGGCGAACACTACATCAATGTGTTCACCGTCCTGCGCAACCTCGGCCTGCTCTCCGAGCAACCGGTCAAGACCGCCGAAGGCCTGGAAGTCGTGCCGCTGAAAGTGGTCAAGGCCGTGCTGCCTGACCCGAGCTCGCTGGCGCCGGGTTACACCGGCAAGACCTGCATCGGTGACCTGGTCAAGGGTGTCAAGGACGGCCAGCCGCGGGAGATGTTCATCTACAACGTGGCCGACCACGAAGAGGCCTATGCCGAAACCGACAGTCAGGGCATCTCCTACACCGCCGGCGTACCGCCAGTCGCCGCAGCCCTGCTGGTAGCCCGTGGCGAGTGGGACGTGCGACGCATGGTCAACGTCGAGGAACTGCCGGCCGAGCCGTTTCTTGAGGCATTGGACGTAATGGGCCTGCCGACGCGCATCAAGGACGAGCAGGGCGATCGCCCCTGGAACGGCTGATAAGCGACTGATGCCGAGCGGTTTGCCGTCAGCATGAAGACCTGGCAAGCCTCGGGAAATGCCCCGTATCGAAAGGTACGGGGCATTTTTCATTATGGCTGACTCTGACCCACCGCCATCGCGAGCAGGCTCGCTCCCACAGTGATCCTGGTGTACATACAGATTTCGCATCCGCCACAAAACCCCTGTGGGAGCGGGTTTACCCGCGAAAGCGGCAGCCAATTCAACATCTGCTTGGCTGACCCACCGCCATCGCGAGCAGGCTCGCTCCCACAATGGATCTGGTGTGCATACAGATTCCGCACCCGCCACAACACCCCTGTGGGAGCGAGCCTGCTCGCGATGGCGGTGGATCAGCCAATGAGATGCCGACTGTTCCCATAGCCCCACATTCGCCCTTACGATTGCCATCGGAACCCAAGGAGAGGTCACCAGTGCAATCCATCAATATTCGCGAACTGAAAATGACCGATGCCCAGGCACTACTGGCATTCGAAGCCGACAACCGCACCTGGTTCGAATCTCACATCGACCCTCGCGACCCTTCGTTCTATTCGCTTGAAGGCGTCACAGCGCACATCGAAAGCTATCTGGCTGATTTCGCCGCCCAGACCTGGCATCCGTTTGTGATCGAGGATTGCCGCGCAAGGATCGTCGGTCGGGCAAATCTGAAAAGCATCAACTCACCGCAGGGCTCGGGGGAAGTGGGCTATCGGATAGATCAAGGCGCCTGCGGGCAGGGGTTGGCAACGCTGGCCTTGAAGCGCCTGATCGAGGAAGCGCGCCAGCGCTGGGGTCTGACGCAGTTGGTGGCGTATGTGTATCAGGGCAACGCGGGTTCGAGAAAGGTTGTCGAGCGGTGCGGGTTCGTACCTGAGCCGCTAGCCAACGACAATACATCCAGAGGCGAATGCCGTTTCGTGCTTGCGCTCTGACCTGTAATGGCCGGCCGGTTTGCGGTGGGTCACCCCCAGCTTTCGTTCAACAGGCGCGGGTGTGCCGAACTTCTCCAGTCCCCGCACCGACAACAACGGACGCAGCCCATGGAAGTATTTCTTCAGAGGCACTTCGCAAGCCTGCAAGTAATCTCTGTAGTAGGTTTTCCGGCTGATCAATACTGCCCTTGCACCGCAGCGTTATAGCGCCTGCGCAACTCATCGTATCCAGCTTGTGCCGCCGCGAGGTCCTGGTTCAGCTGCGCGGCATCGGCTCTTGCCGCCCAATGTCGCTGCAAGCGTTCCAAGGTGGCGATCCATTCCTTGGCAGCGAGGCTGATTTTGCTCCATACGGGCGGGCCGCCGTTGGCGGAGCGTAGGCGGGGTAGCGCCTGTACGGCAGAGTCGGCGTCCGTCCAAGTGGCCGCCAGGGTTTGTTGCATGGCGAGCAACTGTTTTTGGGTCAAGGGCGTGCCTGCCGTCATGGCATCCAGGGCATTGATGGTTTGGCGGGCATCGATCATGAAACGCAGCGTGTACCAATGCTGATCGCGTCCCAGACGTTTCTCGATGGCTGCCAATTGCTCTTCCCGAACCTGCAGTTGCGGCTGTTCCAGTGCCTGGCGCAGCGGTACTGCCTGGGCGCGCACATCCTGCAAATGCGTGGTAAAGGACCGGTCGAGTGTTTCCAGGCCCCGATCATCCCGGTCGGCCGGCCGTTCTGCCAGCCACTGCTCGACAGCCAGCGCGTCCGGGCGCAGGCGGTTATAGGCCTGGACGTAGTTCCTGGCCAGGGCACTGAGTCCGGGATCACGGTGGCTAAGCCAGGGTTTACACGGCGATGGTTGGGCGTCCTGCGGTCGGGTGAGACCGCCTGAACCCATGCCGAAGCCGGGGAAGAACCAGCCAAACGGCCATTTTTCCCTGGGTTGGGAAACCAGGGTGCGATAGCTGACATAACGCTCTTCAAGAAGCTCGGCACCGTCGATCAGGCAGGTGTTGATGTCCTGGACTTCGGACCAGCGCGACAGTGTTTCGCGATCAAGGTCGGGCGCGGACAAGCGCAGGACCATCCAGCTCATTGTCAGCAGAACGACAACGGCAGTGAAAAAGGCTCGGGTGCTGATCATGGTTGGCTCGTGCTATGCCACTGTAACGTGGACAGTTCCGAAGGGCAGGGCGGGGGTGTCAGCTGGCGGGCGATGCAGGTTCGCTGCGGCCAGGCCTGGAGGCCCTGGTTTACAGCGAGGGCGCCGTTGCTGGCCAGGGCGTTACCCAATAGCACAAGGGGCACGAGCAGGCCCAGGCACAAGCCGATGAGCACGTCGCCAGGGATGCGTTCATAGAGCCGGGCGAACACAGACGGGCCGCGTCCGAAGGTCCTTCGCCGGCTCATGACGGCCAAGGCACCGAGGATGCCGAAGTACGTCCCTGCGGCGGGCGTTCCTCCCGCCAGATAAATGAGCCCACCCAGCAGCCCGACCCAGAGACTTTCGCGGATCGGCAATGGCGCGGGCCGGCGCACACTCAGCCAGTGACCGAAGCGAGCGTGGAGCGACTGGTCCAGGCGCCAGGCGCCCCGACACAGGACCTTGCAGCAGGCGCTGAGCCCCCAGGCGACCACACCCAGCAGCAACGCACGCATGAGCATGTCGAGTACACTGCTGAAGAACGACCCGCCGAGTAGATATTCGAATTGCCAGCTCATCCAGGTCGAGGCGCCCAGGATCGCCAGCGGCACGGCCATGATCGGCGGTTGCCGACGCAGCGGGCGCCAGGTGTCCGGGGCCAGCTCGGGTCGATCTTCAAGCAGTTCCGGGTGACGACTCTCAACCGTACGGTACAGCGCCTCGCAGGCCGCCCAGTCCTGCGCGCCGAAGGTCATGCTCAGGCGCATCCGGGCGTCTTCGTCGAGCCTGCCAAACAGCATGCGTGCGGCCTTGGCGTCGCTGCTGTCGGCGGTGGTTGCGAGGCGCGTCTGCTGCTCAAGGAACGTTGCGCAATGGCTACGGGCGAGCAATTGGCTCCACCAGGGTTCGGGGCAGGGGCTGTGATGGCCGGTCTGCTTCCAGCCCTGTTGCGCGCAGATCGCGTCGAACCACGCTTCAGACCAATGCGGTGCCTGCAACAAGGCCATGGCCAGGCATCGATTCAGCCACTGTCGCGCATCGAGCGTCTGCAGCCAGGGGCTGGCACCGAGTTGTCGGGCCAGATCGAGAAAGCGCTGGTTGTCGTGGCTGGCTCCGGTCAGGCGCGACCATGCCAGCCCCATGAGCTTGTTGCGCAACTGCTCGGTGGCGCCAACGGGTAGATCCTCGCGCTGCCACGGTGTCAGCCAATGCAGCTGTCCGATGGCGGCTTCAGTCAGCGCGTAGCTGTCTTCTTGCGCCAGGCAATGCATGAGCAGGCCGTGTTCGAAGTCTCGCTCGCATCCGTAGAGGCGCGCTTGGGCCACGCGGTCGGCGAGGTTGGTCGCACTGATCGCTTCTAGGCATTGCATCGCCAGGCGTTGGCTCGGGGACGGGCCTTGCGGTTCTGCTGGCCTGGGTTCCGGGCGCGGGGCCTCGGGCTGCGTTTCAAGCCAATCGACGGGAATCGATTCTTCAGCCTCGACCACCACTTCCTGTTGCCAATCGGCCCAGGCCAAGGCTTGCTCGTAGGCCTCGCGCAAACGCTGGAAACCCTCGGGATCTTCATCTGGCCGATGCTGTTTGAGCAGGTTCGCATACTGGCGCTTGATGCTGCGTTTGTCGGCGTCCGCCGGCAGGCCCAGGACTTCCCAGCAGCTCATCGCCAGACACCTTCTTCCAGCGCGTCGAGTTGCGCGCTGATGTGCAGCCGTAACTCGCGAATGTCATGCAGCTCCTGGGTCTCGAGCACCCGGGCGAAGCGCGTGGCCATCTCATCGAGCTGCTGGCGCAGGTCGCCACGGCTTTCCTGGTACAGGCGCTCGAGCCGGGCGATCAGCAAGGTGTTGGGTTGTTCGTCCCGTGGATGGATCTTCAACGCTTGCAAAGCCTCGAGACGCTGCTGGATCTGCGCGCTGTCCAGCACGCCTGCGTTATTGGCGATCACCAGATTGCGTCGCTCCCCGGTCTGGACAATCTGCGCGTCAGCCTCCAGCAGGCCGTTGGTGTCGTAGGTGAAACGTACGTCGATGCTGACTTCTCCGGCGGGCATCGGCGGCACGGCAATCTCCAGTTCGCCCAGAAGAATGTTTTCGCTGATCCGCCGGCTTTCGCCCTGGTAGACCTTCAGCAGCACGACCTTCTGCTGATCCTTGAGGGTGTACACGCGCTTGACCTTGCTCACCGGCACCACGCAGTTGCGTTCGATGATCGGCAGATAGTGGCCGTCTTCGAGCGTGCCGCCATATTCGACGGCGATCTCGACGCCCATGGAATAGGGACAGACGTCGGTCATGACCACTTCTTCGAGCGCCGCGTCACGACTCTTCAAGCCGGCCTGTACCGCCGCGCCCAGTGCCACGGCTTCGTCGGGGTTGAGCTGGATCGAAGGGAAGCGTCCGAACAGACTGGCCGCCAGCTTTCGCACCAGCGGCATGCGCGTGGTGCCGCCCACCAGCAACACTTCGTCCAGTTCGCTGGCGCGGATCCTTGCGTCGCGCAGGGCGGTCTCGATGGGAGCCCGAAGCCGAGTGAACAGGGGTGCATAAAGCTCGGTGAGCGCCGCCTGGGTGTATTCACGACGCCATTCACGCTCGCCCTGGCGTACCGAGAAGATCGCGCTGGCGTCATGGCCCAGGGTTTTACGCACACGTTCGGCCTCACGCCGCAGCCGCCCATAAAGCTGCGCGTCGCTAAGGGCCAGTGGACCTTCGGAGCTGACGGCCTGAGCGGCGACGAAATCCTGGAGCAACAGCGTGTCGAAGTCTTCCCCGCCCAGGTAGTTGTCGCCGGCACTGGCGCGCACTTCCATGACGCCTTCGAACAGTTCCAGGATGGAGACGTCGAAGGTCCCGCCGCCAAGGTCGAAAACCAGGAAGGTGCTGGCGTTGTCGCGCTGATGCAGGCCGTAGGCGAGGGCGGCCGCGGTGGGTTCGTTGATCAGCCGCTCGACCTTGAACCCCGCCAGTTCACCGGCAATGCGCGTGGCCTTGCGCTGGGCGTCGCTGAAATAGGCCGGGACGCTGATCACGGCTTCTTCCACCGGTTCGCCGAAATGCCGTTCGGCGTCCTCGCGCAAGCTGCGCAGGACCATCGCTGAAAGCTCTTCGGCGCGAAACTCACGATTGCCGAGGGTGGTGATACGCGAGCTACCCATATAACGCTTGAACAGCGAGGCGGTCAGCTGCGGATGCGTCTGTAACCGCTCCAGCGCCGCACGACCGACCATGACCCGGCCTTCGTCGTCCAGGCCCACCACGCTGGGGGTGAGCCACTCGCCCAGCGCATTGGGGACCAGCTGTGCCGCGCCGTCGCGCCATACCGCGATCAGGCTGTGGGTGGTCCCCAGGTCAATGCCGACAATCATGTCCGTTGAATCTCCCTATCGTTGCTTTTTGCTAGGCGCCACCTGCGAGCCCGCAGCTTATCAGGCCTGTATCGGCGGATTCGTGAAAATCTTTCGCCACACAGCGTTGCAGTGATTCGGTCATGTGGCGTCTGCGTGCCGTTGCCAGGCTGAAACTACCAGCGCATCCTGGGTTGTGACAGCCCGTGACAAATCTTTGCTCATTCTCTTCAGCTGCTGGCGTGGCGTGTCAAGGCGCCAAGGCCTCGGCTTCGATACCTGGGGCCGTGGACCCCGAGGACTGATGAAACATCGCTTGGGACTTACCGGCGCGTTTGGCCCGGTAGAGCGCCGCATCGGCCTGGGCCAGCGCGGCAGTGAAATCGCCGCTGGTCCACAGTGTGGCGCCGATGCTGCAGCCGATCTTGATGGGTTCTCCCGCCAGCAGCACCGGTTCGGCCAGCTTCGCGATGATCCGTTGGGCTGCACTCTGCAGGTTGTCCAAGGATTCGCCTGTCCGCAGGCGCAGCAGAAGCACGAACTCATCGCCGCCGTGCCGCACGGCAATGTCGCCTTCGCGTACGGCCGACAGCAACCGGGTGCCGACCTCGCGAAGCAGTTCATCACCGACGGCGTGGCCGAAGCGATCATTGACCGGTTTAAAGCCGTCGAGGTCCAGGCACAGGACGCCGAACTCAGGTGGAGCCTGCACTTCGCTGCCCAGCGCCTCGATGTACTTGTCCAGCGCCGCCCGGTTGGGCAGGCCGGTGACGACGTCGCGGTAGGCGATACCCTCGACCAGCGCCAGCTGGCCGCCTTTACGGGTCAGGCTGTCGACCAGATGACGGATCGCGATACTCAGTGTTTCGACTTCACGGGCGCCCTTGAGCAGCGGGATGCTCACATCGGCCCCTTCGGAGAGGCGAGCAGCCGCGTCGGCAATGAGGTTCACCGGGCCTGTGAGAATGCCTGCGACAATCCAGCCGATGATCGCAAACACGATGGACAGGATGCCGCCCCACAGGAGTATTTCGTTGCGTAGCGAATGGGCCTGGGCGAAGGCGGCTTCAGCAGGCTGGCGCGTGATCACGGTCCACCCGAGCCCCGGATAACCATCGACCCCGACGCTTTGTGCCGCACCGGCCAGGTACAGACGGCCGTCCTGCCAGCGCTCTACCGACCCACTCTGCCCGCCACCGGTATGCAACGCGATTCCGACGGGTTTGCCGATCATCTCCTTGGGGCCAAGCAGCACGGTACCGTCCTTGCTGATGACCAGAAACTCCAGGCCCGGCAGGCGCTTTTGCAACGGTTCGAACAACGAACGCCCAACCTCGGCCGCCCATTCCCAGGAGAGGTGCGCGGCGAGGACGCCGGTCAGTTGCCCGGCGTCATTGTTGATCGGCATGCTGATGTCGACAAACTTCATCGCTTCCCCGGACGGGTTGGGCAGTAGCTTGGCGAGCATTACCGCCTCGTGCACGTCACCGATGAAAGTCTGTTCGCGGGCGTTGCTGAACACCGGCCTTTTCGAGATGTCCGCGCCCAGCAGCAGGCCGTCGGTCGAAGCGAGCACCTTGCCCTGGGCATCGGTCAGGCCGATCCATGAATAGCTCGGAAACTGCTCGCTGAGGTGATCGAGCAGCGCCCGTGCCTGATCGATATCGGCAGTGTTGCGCAACGCCTCCAGCTGACTCAGCACGGTCAGTCCCTTGGCGCGGCTGCTCATGTCGCGGTCTAGACGATCCACCATTGAATAGGCGTACTCGCTCAGCTGACGTCCGGTCTGTTCCTTGAGCCTGGAGATGGAGGATTCGCCGATCACGGCGCCGAAGATGCAACTGAGCAGCAGCACGACCAGCGCGACGACGATGGCAAAGCGTGCCCGTAGGCTTTGAAAGAGGAGGGAATACATAACGGTGTTCCAGGGTGTAATCGAAAGGCCTGAGTTCCCTGGCGTTTTTTTTGTTTATGGTCGCAGAATTTGTCTGTCTAGGGTACTGGGCATTGGAACGAATCAACCGCTCCGAGGTTATGTCGGCGAGCCAGGGCAGGCGCCCCGCAGGGCAAGGCGCCGACCTGTCGTGGTAATTACAGCCAATAACGCAGGCCAAGCATCAAGGACTGCGCGTTGTACTCGGTACTCACATCACCCTCGGGCAGGCCCGAAATGTTGCCGTAGTGGGCTTCGCGGGTCTTGAAATACCGGTAATCAAGGGACATGGACCAGTGCTCGGAGAGTTCATAGCCCAGCCCCGCACCGAGTTGATAGGCCGGGACGGTGTCGCGATGGGTCCCGCCGAACTGGACGCCGCCAGCTTCCAGGCCACTTATCGTCAGCACCGCATAACCCAGGCCACCGCCCACATACGGGGTGAGCCGGCTCAATGGAGCGGGCAGGTTGGTGACGTCATACCAGAGGTTGGCCATGATGCTGCTGGCTTCCTCCTCGCCTTTGCCCTGGATACTGCCGCCGCCCTCGTAGACGCGGTGATTGAACTGGTCCAGGGTGTTCCGGCGATAGGCGACTTCCACTTCCGGCCTCAGCCCGACCGGGAAACCCCAGCCCACGGCCAGCCCGGTGGCGTAGCCCGAATGCAGCGGCTGGTTGTACTGCATTTCGACGAAGTCGAGGTCGTTCTGGGTCAAGTCCTGTCTGGCGACCCAGTTCACGCCACCCATGGCACTGACATAGGGGCCGAGCGTGTCGGCGACGCTGATCGCTGGTGCGAGGACACCCAGGCCGACGATGCCCATCGCGAGGTACTGGGTGCTTTTCTGTAAGTTCATGCTAGGTCCATGTAAGGCGGTTATTGATAAGTCAGCAAAAGATTTGCGCAGCGAGCGCGGTGCGTTCACACCAGGTGCAGGTGCGAAGGATTTTTCTCCGGGCTCGTCGCGCCCTGTGCATGGGTGCGCTGCTCAGCCAGGCTGCACAGGTTGTCCAGCGCCTTGGTCATTGCTGCGCTCAGTGCTTTGCGCAGCAGTGCGCGGTACAAAAAACTCAATGGGCCGCAGATCCGCGCAGTGTGGATGACCTGGGTTTCATCGGCGGAAAGCCGGCGCATCCGGTGATCGAACTCAAGGTCGATCCACAGCAGTCTCGCGCTGTTGCGATAGCTCTCATGCAGGTTCACGGCCTGGAGTTTCAACGGCATGGTCAGGCCATTGCGCAGCACACACTTGCCGCGGGTTCCGGCGATGAATGGGCCGTCGAGTTCGCAATGGCGCACATCGGTGTCCCATAAGGGCGCCTGGGCAAAATCGCTCCAGATCTTCCAGATTTCCGAAGGCGGGGACTTGACTATGACTTGCACTTTTACGTCGTTCATGGCGACACCTGGTTTGAGGTGAGGGGGCACATTCGTCGCCTCAGGCGGCTGGCGCTGACTGGCTCAGCACCTGGGCGGTAATGGTGGCTTGACCAATCTTCTCGCCCCGGTTGAACAGGTCGATATAGATACGATTGGTTTTGAATGACTGCAGTTGCGCTTCAAAGCCGGCTTGCGGGGCCAATGACAACGGACTGTTGCGCGGGATCGGACGCTCCAGGGTGAACGTCAGCGCCAGCAGGTTCATGGGCGTGTCGAGGGGAATGCGCAAATGACCATGGGCAATCTGCATGTAGCACTGGCGGGCGACCTCCAGGAAATACACCATCGAACAGTGGTCGGGATCCCCGTCGCGGAAGAAGTGCTCGTCCGGCAGCCTCACTGTGTCCACGCTCAGGCCCTGGGCGACGCTGCTGATGTCGCTGACGATCACGTTCTCTTCCCGATGCTTGTGCAGCAAGGCTTTGTCATGGCAGCGAGTGGCCGGGAAGTCACCGGCCGGCTGTGTCTCGAATGCCGAGCTGTAGGCCATGCCGAGCACACAGGTACACATCAGTTTTGCGCCTTGGGTAACCCTGGCGTTGAACACCTGCGGGTCGTCACCCTGCTGCAGGTGCAGCTCGATCGGCGCGTCTTTTTGCACGTACTGCTGGAACTTGATGTTCAGGGTTTTGACATAGGCCACCCGACCGCTCAGGGGCGGCGTCGCCAGCTCGATCAATTGCAAGACGCCTTCAAGCAACAGGATGCCGGGGATATGGTCCAGCGGGTGATCGAAGAAGTACGGATGCGTTTCGTCCACCCGTAACCGCGCCCGCAGTGACCCGGCGCTGCGCTGGATGTCGGTGATGACCTGGTTTTGGGCTCGGCGCGGCCACTGCGCCGGGCGTTGGGCTTGGCTACCGCGGTGCAGGGCGAACAGGCTTTCCATGGCGAGAACCCGGACACGCAGCCCGGAAAGCACCGTACTGGTCAACATGTCGCTGAGTTGCAGCACATCAACGCCGGCATGGCGCGGCTCGGGAGCCCGGCTGACCTCTCGGACCGCGGTAGCGACCGATTGCAACGCTCGGGACGCGCCATGGGCGAAGCGCAGCATGAACGGGTGTTTGATAGAGGTGGGGGTGTTCGCCGCAGGAGTCCATTGGCGAAGCTTCTCGGTAAACAACCACATCACTGCCTTGGCGCCTTCCCGCACTTCGATCACGCTGTGAGTCGGCCCCCTCAATGCCACAGCCAACAAGGTATCGATGCCACTGGCTTCTGCCAGGTAGCCGGTGATTTCCCGTAGCGACCCGCTAGCCGGAGCCCCTTGGGGTTTGAGCTCGCAGACTTCGGCGTTCGCGTACCGACTGCGCGCGTTACCCGACAGTCGGCAGGCCTCTTCCAATGAGCTGGCGGCATGGGCGAGCACCGCCGAACGGATCACCAGCAGCGGTGGGTCGTTGCTGTCCGCCTGGTAAGGACGCAGGGCAACCACGCCCAGGCCTTCCCCTTGCAACGTGGTGGAGCGCCGCGCCCGTTCGACCTCGATTTCAGCGCTCAGAAAACGGCCTGCACCGAGCAACAGCGTGGTGATGCCTTGCTCGAACCAGTGCCGGGAGGCCAGCAGGGTTTGCCAGAACAGGCCTGCGCTGCCGACCAGGGTCTGGTGGAAACCCTTGAAGTCAAAAATCTGCGCCGGGTAGCCGGACAGCATATTCGGCAACATCGTCGCCACGTCACTTACCTCGACGCCCGGTGCCCTGCCTTGGCCCTGGGAATAGAAGTGCTGTGCGCTGCTGTAGGCATTGCTGAAGCGTTCGCCGCCCATGTTGCAGCACATGACCATCGCCGTGCCGGCGGAGCCCGCCACATCTGGCAGACGTCGCAGCAGATGATTGACCCGGTCGGTGATCAACAGCTTGAACGGATCGACATGAGCCAAGGGCTTGGGCCCCATGCCGTAACCGTCGATATCGATGAGCTGATCCTGCGCCAGGAATTTGCCCAGCAAAGGTCGCGTAGCGGCAACGGTGTAATCGACGAAGCGCCCGTAAGGGAAGGTCACCGGCGCTTCTGGCGGTTCGTCGAGCTGTTGCGCGAATGCCTCCAGGCCCTTTTGGCCGCCGAACGCGGCTTCCGCCTCGACAACGGCAAGGTCCAGCATCAGCACACCGGGGGTGGCCCTGGGCGCGGCGGGGTGGTTGCCAGGAAGATATTCATCCACCACCAGATGCGCGTTGGCGCCGCCGAAGCCGAAACTGGAGATGCCGATCCGGATCGCTGACTGCCGATCCGCCAGGGATTGCACCTGTTCAGTGGCAAGCTTCAGGCAGGTCGCGTCGACTTTCGCGCTGGGAGGGTAGTCGGGTTGGGGCGGGATGCCTTTATGTCGCAGAATCATCAAGGCCTTGGCCAGCGAAGCGCCTCCGGCGGCGGCCAAAGGATGGCCGATCACCGATTTGATCGAACCGATGGTGATTTTGCTGGCGCCGTTGCGGTGCGGGCCGAAGAAGCTGTCGAGCGAGGCCAGCTCGGTGGCGTCGCCCAAGGGCGTGCCGGTGCCGTGGGTCTCGATGTAGTCCACAGCGCTTGGGTCCAGATCCGCGTAGGCACGTTGGTAAGCCGAGTACTGCGCCTGTTTGCCTGGGGCGAACACCGAGCCTTCGGCACCGTCGGCGGAAAGCCCCAACGCTCGGACGATACCCAGCGGCTCGCGCCGGGCGCCCAGTGCGTGCGCCATGGGCTCCACCAGGAACGCCACCGCGCATTCACCCGGTACGATGCCGTCGGCGTCCTGGCCGAACGCTTCCATCCGGGCCCGGGCGGAAAAAGCTGTCAGCTGTGAAAAACCCAGGAACAGCGCTGGGGGCAGCACGGTGTTGAGCGCCATGACAATCGCGTTATCCGCCTGGCCGCTGTTGACCAGCGCCTGGGCCATATCGATGGCGTAGGGAAATGAGCTGCAAGCGGTATCCACCGACAGTGCCGGCCCGCCCAAGGCGAACGCCGCAGCCAGCTCGGCCACTTGTTCGCCCGGTGTGTAGCCGCGCAGCGCGTCGTCGTGTCCGTTCGCGCCAGTTGCGAAATAACTCTCGTCACTCCAGGACGTCGCGACCACCAACGCGGTGCGGCCAGTGGTCAGCGCAGCGCCCTGGGCGGCGAGCTGGGCAAGCAGCGTGCGTAGCACTTTCTTGCCAATGGCCACCTGTCGCCCTTCGTGGCGTGAGGGTATCGAGGGTTCATCGGCCAGGCAGAACGCGCTGTCCAGGTACACGCGGTCCTTTTCGCCGGCCTTGGGCGAATAAATGGATGCCTTGTCCAATTCCCAACGCGTCGGCATCGATTCGATGGGCGCTCTGTGCCCCTGGGACAACAAATGCCAGAGTGCGTCCGTAGACGGTGCTCCTGGAAATTCGCCGGCCATTGCGCTGAAGCAGAAATCATCCGCTGTTGTGACTGCGCCACTCATACCTTGTCTCCTGATCGCCTGATGCTGGGTGCTCTGTTCGAGCACCCGGATTCCCTTCCTGTATCTGCCGCGCCCCGCTCAACTCAGCCTTTGCAAAAGGGCCATGGCATCCTGCGGTGTGCGACGGGACATCAGCGCTTCGCCGGCGAACTCGCTGGTTGCGCATTGCTGCGCCATGGATTGGCAAAGGGTCTCGCGAGCGAACCCGTTGAGGCCCAGCTGTGCGAAAGGCATCTGAATGTCGATCGACCCTGCCGTGTCGGCGACCAAGGGCGAAAGGGCGCCGATCAGCGGGTGGGTGTCCTGCTCCCGAGCGTCCGTTGCAGCGCCCTGTTGCCCGTCGACCGGAGCCGCCACCGGGGCGGGATTGGCCAAGGCTATGGTGATCAGGTCAATGGTCGCCTGGGGGAACTTCGCATTGGCCAGTTCGCTGCCGTTGGCCTTGAGTTGCGGCCACATTGCGACAACCGATTCGAGGAAGTCCAACTGCACCAGCGAGTCGAGTCCCAGGCTTTCGTAGCTCTGGCTCGGGTCGATCTGCTCGGCGGTAAAGCCGGTGATCGCTGCCAGTTGCTCAAGTACCCAGCCTTGGACGTCCACCGCAGGCGCTTGAGAGTCGGCTTCGAGCCGCGCCAGCAGCACCGTGGGCGTGGGCGCATCGAACAACTGGGAGGTCAGGGCTTTTTTCTGCGGGAAGTGCTGGCCGAGGGATTCGAACAGGTCCACCAGTCCGAGGGAGTCGATTCCCAGGCTTTCGAAGCTCTGGTCGAAGTCGATCTGTTCCGGTTTGAAGCCGGTGACCGAACTGAGTTCGGCACGCAGCCAACCGGCGTAGTCGAGCGTCGGCGTCTGTTCAATGATCGGCGCGGCAGCCAGCACTGCTGTATCCGTGAGCACCGGTTCCAGCACCGCAACGCCGCGGTCGACCGGAGCCTCGGTGCCATGGGCGTAGACGCCTTCGAGTACCTGTTGATGGGCATTGAAGTAGTGCGCGGTGACGGATTCGGCCTGCTCCAGCAGACGCATCAGGATCGATTCCTTGGCGATGTTGGATTCGCACAATGATTCGATGATTTTTTCCGAGAGGGAAAAGTAGCTGTGGGCTATTTTTCCATTGGACACGATGAATTCCTGCACAACATCGTTGAGTTGCAAGCGCATGAGGTTCTCCTAACCAGAGTCGAGTGAAGTTCCATGGACGGAAAAATCAGAAGACAGGAAAAATCAAAGTCATGGCCCTGGGGCTGGGCCTTGTAATGGGTCAATTCAAACGGGCAGTCGTCAAAGAGACTTAAAGTTGGAGTTCCACTGCGTCGATCTCGGCAGACGTTGTTTTAATTGCACCCTTGAGCAGTCCGGACCTGACATTCAGATAGGTGACGAGCGTCATCGCATCTGCACCCTGGAAGGCGATATAGCCATCGGGACGGACCAGCATCAGCGTGCCTTGTAGCGCGTGGTAACGCTTATGCAGGCGCCAGTCGGGGTCCAGCAGCGTCGAGTGCCAGCCCGGCAGCCCATCAATGCTCAGGGCATCGATCACGCAATACGCCTTGATGGCCGGATAGTCCTTTTCCACCGATTCGGCCAGCGAGTAATAGCCTGGCAGCAAGGGCGAGAACTGGTCGGCCGCGCTGAAAATCAACAGCGTGAAAGTGCCATGGAACAAGTCGATCAGCCGTTTCGGCGGCAGCCCTTGCAGCTGCCACAGTTCGACATCGGGCGCCAGTTGGCCGGCCCGGGGCACGGGCGATTGAAATTCGGGTTTCTGGCCTTTTCTGTCCCAATTCCTGCGTTGCTTTTTCGTCAGCGATTCCTGGATGTAGTCACTTTTGCCGTAGTGATACTGATGGCCGGAAATCATCGACGGCAGTTTGCGCTGGACTTTCTTGCGGTTGCTCAGCAGGGGCAGAATGTTGTCCCGCAGCCAGACCAGGGCGCGCTGCCTGACGGTGATCAACCCCGTCAAACGATGGGCGGTGTTCTCCACTTCGAGCGCCACCGGGTAGCGTTCTTCGTTGTAGCTTTCCAGCAGGGACGGATCCGCCAGGCCCTGGTCGACGTAGGCCATTTTCCAGGCCAGGTTATAAGCCTCGGATACCCCGAGGTTCATCCACTGCCCGCCAATCGGGCTGCCGATATGCGCCGCATCCCCCACCAGGAACACCGATCCCTGCTGCATCGTCTGCACGCGGCGATGCTGGAAAGAGGCGATGGTGGTGGAGGAAATATTCGACAAGGTCATCTTCTGCCCGCGTCCTTCGCACAGTCGCTGGAAATTCTCCAGGCTCAGTGAAGGCCGTTCACCTTCGGGCGGCAGGTTGTAGGGCATCTCGATGAACAGCCGATAGCGAGACTGGTCGCTGATGGGCGCCACCGCCACATAACCGTCCTGCGCCCCGAGGAAGAACGCGCCCTCATCCTTGCTGCCAGACCACTGGATATCGGCGTCGGCGAGCATGAAGAAGCGGTCGTAGGACGAGCCCTCGAAGGTCATGTCCAGGCGTTTTCGGATGTTGCTGCGAGCGCCGTCACAGGCAGCCACCCAGCGTGTGGTGAAGCTTTCGGCAGTGCCGTCAACGTGGCGCAGCGTCATGCGCACCGAGCCCGGCTGGTTTTCCAGATCGACCAGTTCGGTGTTCCACTCCACCTCTGCGCCCAACTCATTGAGTCGCTCGAGCAGAATCTTCTCGGTCTGCGGTTGGGGCAGGCTCAGGAGCAGCGGGTAGGGGGCGTCCAGGTAGGAGAAGTTGTAGTTCAACACTCGCTTGCCGTTGGACTGCACCGAAAACTGGTTGATGGTGAAGCCGTCGCTGACGGCCTGGTCGGCCACACCCAGGTCGCGAAAGATTTCCAGGGTGCGCGAGTGAATCGCCATGGCCTTGGTCGCGGTCGAAGGGCCGGCATTCTTTTCAATGATGCGAAACGACACGCCCCATTTTTTCAACATGATCGCCAGGGACAGGCCGATCGGGCCCGCGCCTACGATCATCACGGTCGGGTAGTTGCCGGGGCGTTTGAAGTGCTGGGGAGCCAGCGTGCTCATAGTGTTCATCGGTCAGTACCAGTTTCTGTAGAACGGGGAGTTGGCAATGCCGAGCAGCGCGTCATCGCCCGATGAGTCGCCGTAGGCGTAGATGTAAAAGTCATCGAGGTTGCTCAGGCAGCCTTTGAGCCGCGTGACTTTTTCCCTTTCGACGCAATTGGTACCCGATATGCCGCCGGTCAGCCGGTTCCTGGCCGTGGCCAGGCGGGTGCCGCACACATAGTCGAAGCCGGCGGCCTTGCCCCAGGGGATCAGGTAGTTCTCCGGTGAGTTACTGACCAATGCCGTGATGTGGCCCTTGGATTGATGCCATTGCAGACGACGCAGGGCCTCGGGCCGGAGCCAGAGCGGCAGCAGTTCGCTGATGAAGTATTTGGCGTGTTCGCGTTCCTGTTCCACCGATAGTCCGCCCAGGTAGCAGGCGATGAACGCCAGCCGGGCTTGCATCAACGGTGTGATGCCAATGATCACGCTGAGCATCTTGGGCAACAGCGGGATGATCCTGAGCCAGAAAGCGCGCGTGCCGGCGATGTAGCGCATGTAGCGCCAGAACGTATGGCGGTCGGTCAAGGTGCCGTCGAAATCGAACACGGCCAGTATCGGTTTTGTGTGGTCAGCTTGCATAACTCTCTTCCTTGAGCGCGACGATCTCGATGGTCTTGGGCAGCTTGAAGCCCGACAGGTCCCGGGCGAGCAGGGTGGCGATAGCGTTCGGGGTCAGGCTTGCGCGGCTCTCGACGCACAGGTGCAGGACGTTGACGTCCTTGTGATCGGGAACGATGTAAGCCTTGGCGCGGACCACATCGGGATGCTTCAGGGCAATGGACTCGATTTCCGTAAGGTCGACCATCTGCGCCTTGATCTTGGAAATCCGCAGGCGCTGGCAGTAGAAAAACACATGCCCGTCGTCGTCCCGCCAGACCAGGTCACCGGTGTGGAACCAGCCGTCATGGAAGAACCGTGCGTTGGCATCCTCGGCGTCGCTGTAGCCTTCGATCACCATCGAACCGCGGATCAGCAGTTCGCCGATGCGGCCCGGCACCACGTCCTGCCCCTGGGCGTCGACGACCCGCAATTCCACCCCGCTGATCGGTAGGCCCATGGCGCCACGGTGCACGTCGGCAATCGAGCTCTGGACAATCACCGGCATGCTCTCGGTCAGCCCGTAGCCTTGCAGCACCGGGTTACAGCCGAGCAACTTGCCCAGCTTGTCGGCTTCATCGGCCGGCAGGTGGCTGCCGCCCGAGTAGATCATCAGTTGCGGATGCAGCGGCAACAGCGCGCCTTTGCGTTTGGCCAGGCGGGTATTGAAGTAGCGGATGACGTCGGGCACCAGGCAGGCAAAGGTCACCTGATGTTCCGACAGGACCTCTGCCAGGTCGCGATTGAGCAGGGTGTTGGTCATGAGCAGGGTGGCACCCACGCTAAACGGAAACACCATCATCACCGAGAGCCCGAAGATGGCATACAGCGGCAATGTCACCAAGTGAACCGAGCCAACGCCCTGCGGATGGAAGTGCTCATGCAGCCCATCGCTCGATTGCGTCAGGTCGAGGTACCGGTGGCACACCGCCAGGGGTTTGCCGAGGCCGCGATAGGTGAACTGCATCGACACGATCGGGTTGCCTTCGGGCAGCTCCAACGCAGCCGTCTGACGGGGCAGTGCATACAACCCCGTCGCCTCGGCGGGCAGGGCGCATGCCCGTTCGCTGCCGGCGTCCAGGATTAATGCATGACGAACACCGTAGGCTGCCTGGAAGGTCTCGCCGTGTTGCTCCAGCAGCGTTTCGGTTGTCACCACCAGCGTCGGCCTGGCAATGCTCACGACGCTGGTCATCTCGAACGGCGTCAGCTTGTAGTTCAGGATGACCGGAATGGCGCCACGCCCGATGAGCGCCAGGTAACAGGCGATGAACGCCACGCCATTGGGCAGGACCAGCGCTACCTTGTCGCCTGGCGATACATCCAGCGCCGCGAGGGCACCGTTGTATTCTTCAGCCTTGATTCGCAATTGCCGGTAAGTGACGGTCTCTTCTTCGGCGTCCAGATGACGGATAGCAATCTGTTCGGGAACAGATTCCGAAAAATGGACAAAGCGATGCAGAAAACCTTCTCTATATAAAAGGTCTTTCATTTACCAACCTCTCTCAATCCTTGGATGTATGGCTAGTCAAAAAAAGTACTACAGAGGCAGGCTATATATGAATTGTTTCAATCAAGCATCAATGTAGTTGTTGTTCCGATACCAATTAAGCGTATCGGTGAGTGTTTCAGTTACCGGGCGGAATTTGCATTCCAGTTCTCGCGAACTTTTATTGTGGCTGAAGTGAGTGCGGCCTTGTTCTTGTTCTATGAGCTTGACCGTAGACGTACTGATCAGGACCGGCTTCCTGGTCATTCGGTAATAACCTTCGTAGAGCAGGGCGATGATCCGCAGCATGAACAGTGGAACTTTTCGTTCCGGTGCCTTTACGCCACTGACGCTGGACAGCGCTTGGAAAATGCTCTTCATGTCCATGTGTCGACCGGCCGCCAGGTAGCGCTCTCCGGATCTGCCACGTGTGATCGCCGCGAGTTGATGCTCGGCGACATCCCGGGCATCAACGACAGAAAAGCTCCCCGGCAGCACGCCAGGCAGTTTTTGTCCGACAAAATCCAGCAGGAACTGTCCTGACGAAGTAGGGCCGATATCTCCGGGACCAAACATCCAGCCCGGCAACACCATGGCGACAAACATGTCCGGATGTTGCGACAGGAATGCCTGGACCTTCTGTTCGGACAATATCTTGCTCAAGTAGTAATCGTCAGCCTCTGCTTCACTGCGGGACATGGTTTCGTCGATCACTTGATTTTTATTGCCCTTGAGGACGGCAATGGAAGAGGTATGGACGGCGCGCCGGATGCCGGCGTCGTAGGCAGCCTGGAGCAGGCGCTCGGTGCCAATGACATTGGTGTCGTAGAGTTTCTGCCAATGTTTGCCGCCCTTGTAGCTGTCGCGGAAATAGGCCGCCGTATGAAACAGCGCGTCACAGCCATGCAAGGCGTGACTGAAGGCGTCGACGTCGAGCATGTCGCCTTCGACCAGCTGGACCGGCAGGTTGCCGAACTGCTTGCGGGCTTTGTCCACCGATCGAACCAGCGCCGTTACCTTGATGTTTCGTTTCAGCAGCGCGTGAACGACATTGTTTCCGAGCAGGCCAGTAGCGCCTGTGACGAAGGCATGTTCCATCAAAATCCAGCTCCCTGTGAGGTGACTGGTCATTGCGACAGGTTGTGAATCCGTGACTCGCAACCCTGACCAGGCGTTGGGCTCCACCAACGGCGCAAGTAAAAACCATTCGGTATCTGAAAATCAAGTGGTATTTCACATCGTCTCGTCAGGCTCGCCTGGCGCCACGCTTTTCGGGCTTGGGCGCGTCCGTCGCAGCTGCGGAGCAATCTGGCACTCCCCGCTACATGGCCATTACATGGCACTTCCTAAAACTTAAAATGTAAATACTAGGCTGAGGCGAGTATAAGATATGATGTCCGACGCCGATGCCGTGCGGTGACTAGGCGATGTGTCGCAAGCAGTTGCAAGTGCGTATTTTTATTTGGCCAAAGGAGCCGAGGGCGTGATTAAAAAGAGACTAGGTCGAGAAGAGAGCCAGCAACTAACAAGAGATAAACTGTTCGATACCGCCACTGATCTGATGATCAAGAAAGGCTTTCATGCCGCCAGCGTAAATGTCATTTCCGAAGAGGCAGGTTTTTCCAAAGGCGCTTTTTTTTCCAACTTTGAAAGCAAGTCCGACCTGCTTTTGCAATTGACTCAGCGATTCAAACGCGTCGAAATCGACCGTTTGAGCGCCACCTTGAACGCGGGCTATACCTCCGAGCAACTGGCCCAAGGTTTGAATGCTTATATCGACACGCTCAAGAACAACACCAGCTGTGCAATTCTTGACGCCGAACTTCAGCTGATCGCCCTGCGCGACGAAGAATTTTCAGCGCATTACTATGACTTGCATGAAGAAAACAGCGTGGCCCTAGGCAAGTTGATTGCCATCATCTTCAATCATGCCGGCAAGAAACCGCCCTTGGCCGACGCTGCGCTTGCCAGAACTTTCACTGCCTTGTCGGAAGGCTTGATACTGCAAGGGCACAAAGATCCAGCGGCGGAAATAAAGTTAGTGTTGAACTCGCTTATCCAGACTGCGGAGCCGCTTTGAATGCTGGCTGGTAATCCATAAAAGCCTGATTCAGCAGCTGCGCAACGCCCCCGGACTGACCCCCAGGCGCTGCTTGAAAACTGTCGTCATATGCGCCTGGGAACTGAAGCCGCAGGCGAGGGCGATTGCGCTCAATCCTGCGGTCGAATCGCGCATCAGCGCGCGAGCCTTGCTGAGACGGCGGTCGATCAGGTAGCTGTGGGGACTTTTTCCCGTGGCGTTCTTGAAGGCCCGCATGAAATAGCCTTCTGACAATCCGAGCAGTTGCGCCATGGCCGATACACCGAGAGGGCCGTCGAGGCCCGCATCGATGAACTCATCCAGCAGACGCATCCGGTTGCCGCTGATTGCTCCATGAGGACTTGCTGTCGTCCCGGTCACCCGCTCAGCCAGTGCAATGGCCCAGGTTTCCCAATCGTCCACCACCGATGCCCGTAACAGCGCGCCGCGCATGCGGTGTGCGAGGATCATGGCCTGGCGGTCGATACGATTGTTGAAGGGCTGGGTTCCCGCCAGCGCCGTTGCGTAGGTGCGGATCACACGCAAGTACTCGCCGCCCTGGGGGGATTCGGAAAACACATCGCAGCCCATGGGAACGAACGCCAGGCCGTTGGGCATGGCCTCGAACGGATGCACCCGATCGCTGCCTATGGCATGCAGGCCGCGTTGGCTATCGAAGGCAAAGCCAATCGCCGACTGGCTCGCTACGTACCGGGTGGCATAGGCGCTGCCGGGTAGCAATTCAATCGCCCAGGGACCAGCCTCAATGCGGCGGACCGGTTCGGGAAGCGTCGGCTGTTGGCGGTTTTGATGGCTCATGAACGGCATAGTAATGAAGAACCCAGCTGAAAGTCAGGTCAGTTTTCTGAAAGCCTGGCTTTGGGACCTCTGGCTAGACTCTGCGCAAAAACCTGGAGGCCCATCATGCACCGACTGACCCGCCACGAGATCGAAGAGGCTGCCCGCCACGTATATCAAGTCATGCCCGCCACCGCCCAGTACGCCTGGCCATTGCTCGCCGAACGTCTCGGTTGCACGGTGTGGGTCAAGCACGAGAACCACACGCCAACCGGCGCTTTCAAGGTCCGCGGCGGCGTGACCTTCATGCATTGGCTCAAGCGCGAGCATCCGCAGGCACAGGGCATCGTCACGGCGACCCGTGGCAACCATGGCCAGAGCCTGGCGCTGGCGGCCAGTGCCCTGGGTTTGAAAGCGCTGATCGTCGTGCCCAAAGGCAATTCGCCGGAAAAGAATAATGCCATGCGCGGTTTTGGCGGCGAAGTGATCGAGTACGGGCGAGATTTCGACGAGGCCCGTGAAGAGGCTGCGCGCCTGGCGCAAGTCAACGGCCTGTTCCTGGTGCCGCCGTTCCACCCTGAATTGGTCAAAGGCGTGGCGACGTATGCCCTGGAACTGTTCAAAGCGGTGCCGGACCTGCACACAGTCTATGTGCCGATCGGGTGTGGCTCGGGCATCTGCGCGGTCATTGCCGCCCGCGATGCGTTGGGCCTCAAGACGCAGGTGGTGGGCGTGGTGTCCACCGAGGCCGCGGCGGCGAAGCTATCGTTCGAGGCGGGTACGCTGTGCGAGACCCCGTCAGCGGATACGTTCGCTGATGGCCTGGCCGTACGCCGGCCAATTCCCGAGGCGTTCGCCATCTATGGAGGCGGCGCGGCACGGATCGTGTCGGTTAGCGATCAGGAAATCGCCGAGGCCATGCGGGTTTACTACACCGACACCCATAACCTCGCAGAAGGCGCCGGCGCAGCGGCCTTGGCCGCACTGATGCAGGAGCGGGAAGCGATGCAGGGCAAAAGAGTGGCGGTGATTCTGTCCGGTGGCAATGTGGATCGTTCCGTGTATACAGCAGTGATCGGTTAACCGTGGCTGGGGGCGATCGATAAACAAAAGGCAGCCAGACAGTGCTCAATCCGTGGGAGCAAAGCCTGCGCGCGATAGCGGTATGTCAGGCGATGAGATGTCGACTGGGAAGGCCTCATCGCGAGCAAGCTCGCTCCCACAGGGATTGGCGGTGAACGCACGATCTGTGGGCAACACACTGTCCCCATGTGGGAGCGAGCCTGCTCGCGATAGCGGTAGTCAGGCAATGAGATGTCGACTGGCGGACCCTCTTCGCGAGCAAGCCCGCTCCCACAGGGGTTGGTTGGTGGCCGTAACATTTATGAACTTTCGCCGGGTGATTTTTTCCACTGCTCAGCGCTATAGCCGTTTGCATGGCAATCAGCGAATCAGTCCCCCTGCCAGAGCCCGAACATGACTGCGACCACTACGCCCTCCAGACCTTCATTGCGACGAGCCGTGACCGGGCCGATGCTTTTTCTGTTCATCCTCGGCGATGTGCTCGGGGCGGGTGTCTATGCGCTGGCCGGAACGATAGCGGGGCAGGTGGGCGGTGCGATCTGGGTGCCGCTGTTGGTCGCTCTGTTCTTTGCGATGCTGACTGCCGGTTCGTATGCAGAACTGGTGACCAAATACCCGCAAGCCGGTGCGGCCTCGGTGTTTGCCGAAAAGGCATTCAGGTCACCCCTGATCTCCTTTTTGGTCGGGTTTTGCATGCTGGCCGCGGCCGTTACCAGCGCCGCCGGTCTTTCCCTGGCGTTTGCGGGCGACTATCTCGCGCCCTTCATCAGCGTTCCACCCCACGTGGCGGCGCTGGTTTTCCTATTGGTCATCGCATTGCTCAATGCCCGCGGCATAAAGGAGTCGCTGGGGGCGAATCTGGTCATGACGATCATCGAGCTGTCGGGCCTGATGCTGGTCATCATTGCCGCCGCCTGGTTCTTCCAGTCGGGCGATGCCCATCCGCAAAGTGCGCTGCAATTCAAGCCGGGTGTCAGCCCATTGCTGGCGGTGCTGGGCGCTGCACTGCTTGCGTTCTATTCGTTTGTCGGCTTCGAGACGTCGGCCAATCTGGCCGAGGAAATACGAGATGTGCGACGCGTCTATCCGAGGGCTTTATTCGGCGCGTTGCTGACCGCCGGGGTGGTCTATATGGCCGTGGGCGTGGCCGCTTCCTCAGTGTTGTCGATGGAAGAACTGGTGGCGACCTCGGCGCCGCTGCTGGAGGTCGTCCGAGCATCAGGACTGAACATCTCACCGCGCATCTTTGCCTTCATCGCACTGATCGCGGTGGCTAACGGCGCGCTGCTCACCATGATCATGGCCAGTCGGCTCGCCTATGGCATGGCTTGTCAGGGTCTCTTACCGCAGCCGCTGGCGAAGGTGCTGCCCAAGCGGCGCACGCCTTGGGTCGCGATCATCGCCACCACGCTGGTCTCCATTGCGCTGACCTTGACCGGCACCCTAGCGACGCTGGCCGAAACCGTCGTCTTGCTGTTGCTTTTCGTGTTCCTGAGCACCAACCTGGCGGTGCTGGTATTGAGGCGCGACAGCGGCGCGGGCGATCATTTCCGGGTGCCCAGCTGGGTACCGGTGCTTGCAATTGTGTCTTGCCTGGTATTGCTCAGCCAGCAAAGCCTGGAAACCTGGCTTCGCGGTGCGGCCCTGGTGTTCGTAGGCGTGCTGCTATATTTCTGCACCCGCATCAGTCTGCCTGTGGCGATAAAACCGAACTAGAAACCGTGGAGGTCGGTGCGACGGTCAGGTCTCTTCAGAAAGTCCGGTATTTGCCGATTCAGTAGCGTTGGCTAAAGTTCTTTGCAACTGCAGGGACGTCCCGTTACCGCACGGAATATGATCATGACCGCACGCTCCCCTCACCAGACCTTCCAGCCTATTGGTTGCGCCGAGTGCCGCGATCATCAGGCACTGGGATTCGACTTCACCATGGCTTTCCAGCCGATCTTCAATGTCCGCACCGGCGCTACGTTTGCCTACGAGGCTCTGGTCAGAGGTCTCAATGGTGAGTCAGCCGGCTACATCCTGGGGCTGGTGAACGACAGCAACCGCTACCGTTTCGACCAGGCCTGTCGTGTAAAAGCAATCGAGGAAGCGGCCCGGCTGGGCATCCTGGAGATTGCCGATTGTCTGTTGAGCATTAATTTCCTGCCCAAAGCCGTTTACCGGGCCGAGACGTGCATCCGCGCCACGCTGGAAGCGGCGCGGATGGCGAATTTTCCACCCGAGCGATTGATGTTCGAGGTCACGGAAGGTGAGCGGGTGGACGATCCCGAGCATCTCAAGTCGATTTTCGTGGAATACGATCGCCAGGGCTTTACTACCGCGATCGACGACTTCGGCTCGGGGTATTCAGGGCTCAACCTGCTCGCCATGTTCCAGCCCCAGGTGTTGAAGATCGATATGGCGCTGACCCGCAGCATCGATCAGGATCCCGTAAAGCAGGCAATCGTGGAAGGCATTGTCCTGGTGGCGCAGCGCCTGGGAATCCAGGTCATCGCGGAGGGCATCGAAACCCGCGAAGAAAGCGCTGCACTTCTGGCGCTGGGTATCGAGCTGATGCAGGGCTATCTCTATGCGCGGCCTGAGATCGGCCGGCTCGCGCCTGGCAATTTCTAGCCGCGTCACGGTTAACGACGACTCTTCGCCACTCTGTTTCTTAGAACCGACTGATCGCAAGCGCCCCATCCTAGCTTCGAAACATGATTACGCCGCTTCGTTAAGCGCCTCGCCAGCGTGCCGATAACCTAAGAGGTCCGGTGATTCTCAGATTCGCAGAGGGTTCGTCATGTTTAATTCCACACTAAAAAGTGAACTGACGGCTAGGACAGCCGAATTGGCAATATACAAGGGGCTGCTGGGCGCTCTGGATCGGTCGATGGCCGTCGTCGAATTCAGCCCCGACGGCAAGCTGCTTCGAGCGAACGATAATTTCCTGAAAACGATGGGCTATCGGGCTGATCAATTGACCAGTCTGTCCCACCGCGATTTTTGTACCCCGGCGCTGGCGGCCAGTGCCGAGTATCGCGAATTCTGGAATCAACTGCGGGCCGGCCAGTTTGTCTCCGGGACGTTCCAGCGCGTCGGCGCGCAGGGCCAGTATGTCTGGCTTGAAGCCAGCTATAACCCGGTGGTCGATGAGCAGGGCCGTGTGGTGAAGGTGGTCAAGTATGCCCTTGACGTCACGGCCAAGGTTGCCAGTGAAGCGGAAACCCGGGGCCGGCTGGCGGCGCTTGACCGTGCCATGGCCGTGATCGAGTTCGATCTGAGCGGGCACATCCTCACCGCCAACGCCAATTTCCTCAGCGTCATGAATTATTCGTTGGCCGAACTCAAGGGCAAGCATCACCGGATGTTCTGCGAGCCGAGTCTGGTCAACAGTTCCGAGTACGCGGACTTTTGGCGCCGGCTCAATACCGGCGAGTTTTTCAGCGGACAGTTCAAGCGCATCGGCAAGAACGGCAAGGTGGTGTGGCTGGAAGCCAGCTACAACCCGGTGTACGACGCCGAGGGCAAGTTGAGCAAGATCGTCAAGTTCGCCAGTGACATCACCGAGCGGGTCGAGAAGTTCGAGGAAGACTCCCGCGGCGCCTCGCGGGCCTATCACATCTCCGCCGAGACCGAGCGCGTCGCGGAGCAGGGCGCTCAGGTCATCCACCAGACCGCCCGGGAAATGCGCCAGATCGCCGACAACATTGGCGCG
This sequence comes from Pseudomonas sp. SMV71, assembly GCF_052042015.1. NCBI lineage: Bacteria > Pseudomonadati > Pseudomonadota > Gammaproteobacteria > Pseudomonadales > Pseudomonadaceae > Pseudomonas > Pseudomonas sp. SMV71. The sequence continues at coordinate 184,784 of NZ_JBKGGU010000003.1, forward strand.
TCGTCACGATTGGTCGGGCAACTGGGCGCGCGTTCGGAAGAAATCACCGCCATCGTCAACACCATTCGCGGCATTGCCGACCAGACCAACTTGCTGGCCCTCAACGCCGCCATCGAAGCCGCCCGGGCCGGCGATCAGGGGCGCGGGTTCGCCGTGGTGGCCGATGAGGTCCGGCAACTGGCCGGCCGTACCAGCCGCTCCACTTCGGAGATCGCCGAAATGATCGGCATGATCCTCAGCGAAACCCGCGAGGCGGTCGCCAGCATGAGCGTCACCCATGAGGGCGCGCTGCGTGGCGTGACCCTGGCGGACCAGGCCGGGTCGGTCATCGTGCAGATCCGGGCCGGGACCACCGATGCCCTGGAAGCAGTGAGCATGTTCGCGTCCAAGCTTGACGAGTCCGAGGTCATTCCGAAGACGGCGATTGGCTGGGTGGGGTGAGTCTGACTGGGGATCAGCACTCAGCCAATGGCGTCATCATTGCATTTAATGAAAGGGCGGATTGCAGTGCGCATGTATTCCTGCGCAGTCGCTTTGGGAAGAAGATGTCTCCACCGACACGCACACCCGATCCAGGGTGTGCTGGAACATCCCTAACCATGGCGCACTGACGCAGGCCCTCGTCCTGCTGGCGCGAGGAGCATCTGATGGACCAATCCCTGGAAGCAAACACCTCGCCCTGGCACGAAGGGGAGCTGGCCTTGCAACGCACCGTCGGCGCGGTCGAGATGATGGCCGGCGTCGGCCAGCGGCAACTGGCGCGTACCTGGATGCCGGACCAGCATCGCGACTTCTATGCCCAGTTGCCATTCGTGGTACTGGGAGCGGTGGATCGCCAGGGCGATGTGTGGGCCACCTTGCGCACGGGCCAACCCGGTTTCATGCGCTCGCCTGATCCGCAGATCCTGCACATCAACGTCGAGCCGCAACCCAACGATCCGGCCCAGGAAGGCATGGGCGAAGGGGATGCCATCGGCATGCTCGGCATCGAGCTGCACACCCGTCGGCGCAACCGCATGAATGGCGTGGTCCGTCGTCAGCTTGAGCCAGGGCTGGAGATTTCGGTGCGCCAGGCCTATGGCAACTGCCCGCGCTACATCAATTTGCGTCAGTACCACTTTGTCGAAGAACAGGCCGGTGCCCCTCGTCAACTGGAAGCGAACGATCCGTTGGTGCGTAAGCTGGTCTCCGCAGCCGATTCCTTCTACATCGCCACCTATGTGGAGCGCGACGGCGAGCGGCAGGTGGACGCCTCCCATCGCGGCGGCAAACCGGGCTTTGTGCGCATGGATGAAGACGGATCGCTGACCGTTCCGGATTTCTCCGGCAACCTGTTCTTCAATACCCTGGGCAACATCCTGCTGAACCCGCGGGCCGGGCTGGTGTTCATTGATTTCGAAACCGGTGACCTGTTGCAAATGAGCGGTTCGGCGCAGGTGATCCTGGACGACCCGCAGATCGCCGCGTTCCAGGGCGCCGAGCGACTGTTGCGGTTCACCCCGCAGCGCATCGTCTACCGCCCGGCGGCCATCACGCTGCGCTGGAAAGACCAGCAAGAAGGTGACTCGCCCAACTCATTGATGACCGGCAGCTGGGAACAGGCCACGGAGCGCCTGCAAGCCGAAGCCCTGCGCACCACTTGGCGTTCGCTGCAGGTCGCGAGAGTGGTGGAAGAAAGCCCCAGCATTCGCTCTTTCTATTTGCAGGCAACCGATGGCGCAGGTTTGCCCCGCTTCGACGCCGGGCAACACCTGCCGGTGCGGGTCGCGCTGGACGGGCAGAAAGCGCCCTCGATTCGTACCTACAGCGTGTCGAGCGCGCCGTCGGATGATTTCCTGCGCATCAGCGTCAAGCGTGATGGGCTGGTGTCGTCGCACTTGCATGACCGGATTCAGGTGATGCACGAGATCGAGGGCCGAGCGCCCCAAGGCCATTTCACCGTCCAGGCTACCGAGCGTCGGCCCTTGGTCCTGCTGGCGGCAGGTGTGGGTATTACACCGCTGTTGTCGATGTTGCGTGAAGTGGTTTACCAAGGGCGACGCATCAGCCGCATGCGCCCGGTCTGGCTGGTGCAAAGCGCGCGCACGGTAGAAGAGCTGGCGTTTCGTGATGAAATCGATGAACTGGTAGCACGCGCGGGCGACAAACTGCGGGTGGTGCGCGTGGTCAGCCAGCCGCCGGTCAAAACCGCTATTGGCGATGGGTACGATCTGGCGGGCCGGATCGACGTGGAACTGCTCAAGAACCTGCTGCCGCTCAACGATTACGACTTCTACCTCTGTGGTCCGGGCAGCTTTACCCAGGCCCTTTACGATGGACTGCGCAAGTTGCGCATCGCCGACGACCGTATCCATGCCGAAACTTTCGGTCCGTCGACCCTTGTGCGTGACATCGAGGTCAGCGTACCGGCGGCGCAACAGGTACCGGCTGCGAGCGAAGCGGTGAAGGTGTTGTTCGCCAGCTCCGGCAAGGAAGCACGCTGGGAACCGGGCGCCGGCTCGCTGCTGGAATTGGCCGAGGCCCGTGGACTGAGCCCGGAGTTCAGCTGCCGAGGCGGTTCGTGCGGCACCTGCAAGACCCGCCTGAGTCGCGGTCAGGTGCATTATCTGAACATACCGGCCGAGCCTGTCGCTGAAGGTGAGGTGTTGATCTGCTGTGCGGTCCCGGCCGAGGGCAGTGAAACCCTGGTGCTGGACATCTGAATACAGGGCCTAGATCCGGCGCCGGATTCTCCCCGGCGCCTCCCCATAGACTTCCTTGAATTTCTTGCTGAAGGCGGCCTGGGATTGATAGCCGACCTGCACCGCGATATCGCTCAATCCCAGGTGCGAGTGGCTCAGTAGGCTGAACGCCAACTCCATGCGCAGTTGTGTCAGCAACGCCCACGGCGAGACGCCGGCCACCTTGACGAATGTCCGCATGAAACTGGCCCGTGACATGCTCGCCATGTCCGCCAGGCCCTCGATGGTCCACTCATGGGCGGGGTCATCCAGCATCGCCTGCCAGGCGCGGCCCAGGCGTTTGTCGCCCAGCAACGCCAGGGAGCCGGTGCCCTGGCCATGGCTTGCCAGGTGCGCGCGCAGCATCAGCGTGAACAACGCCTGGGACAGCGCATCGAGCAAGAACCGGGCCCCCACCTTGTCATCGTCCGCCTCCCCACGAATCACCTCCACCAGTGCCGGCAACGGGCCGTTGGCCGGCAATGCGCCGCTGGGGATCACCAGGTAATCGGGCAGCGACGCAAACAGCAGCGAGGCACGGTTGAAGTGCAAAGCCCCGCACAGCATGTCCAGCTCGACGCTGGCGCCACCGATGCGATGGATCGGTAGGGCGCCACCGGTCACGATCTGCGGTACGACAGGGGTGACTGTTTTACCGGGGCTGTGCATGACATGTCGGGCACCGCGGGGCAGCAACAGGATATCCCCGGCACGCATCGGCAGGCGCTGCCCATCGGGAAACTCCACCCGGCACTCTCCCGCGAGCACGATGTGATAGGGCGCAACGCCCAAGGCCTGTTGCTCATGGTCCAGCGCCCAGTCACCTTGGAACTGGCAGCGCAGATCCAGGCTACCGCGGACGTTGGCCAGGCTGATGAGTTTATCGATTGCATGCATTTGAGCGTTTCGCAAAAAAAGCTGAGCGGATTGGACAAAACCGTACAGTGCCGGAGTGGAAAACTGAGGGCGTTGAAACAGTACACCCAACCCACTCAGGAGTTAATGCCATGTTCCATAACTGGTCCGAATTATTGCCCACCATCCAGAAAGCCTTCGGTGCTCTGGGCCGCAGCAACCCCAAGATGGTCAAGGCCTACATGGCGCTGGGAGAAGCCGCCAGCGAGAACAACGTGCTGGACGCCAAGACCCGCGAACTGATTGCGCTGGCGGTCGCCGTCACCACCCGCTGCGACGGCTGTATCGCCACCCACACGGACGCGGCGATCAAGGCCGGCGCGAGCCGCGAGGAGGTGGCTGCGGCCCTGGCCACTGCGATTTCTCTGAACGCCGGCGCCGCCTATATCTACTCGATGCGCTCGCTCGAGGCCTACGACACACTGAAACAACCGGCCTGACGCAGCCTGTCTCGATACCCCGGCCTTCAGTGCCGGGGCTTCGAGAAACTGACCGCTGCGCGCTGAAGAACAGTCGAACCATTGTCCGGACAGATCACCTAACGCCTATACCAGCGGCTTCTGTTCGGATACTTATCCATGGAAAATCTCATTGTCTATACGATAGGTCACTCAACCCGGACCCTCGAACAGTTCGTCGAGATCGTAAAAGGCTTCGGGGTCCAGATGATCGTCGATGTGCGAACCGTTCCCTGGTCCCGCACCAACCCTCAGTACAACCTCGATACGCTTGCCCAGCACCTGGCGCCGTTCGGCCTGCACCACGAGCAGATCGCGCAACTGGGCGGGTTGCGCAAGAAGTCCAGGACGATCCCGGATGAAGTCAATTCCTTCTGGGACAATCGCAGCTTCCACAATTACGCCGACTACGCGCTCTCGGACGAATTCGAGCAGGGCCTGGATCGGCTGCTGGAGCTGAGCCGGACCCAGCGCTGCGCGATCATGTGCGCCGAGGCGGTCTGGTGGCGCTGTCATCGCCGGATCATTGCCGACTACCTGTTGCTGCGCGGTGTAGAGGTGATCCACATCATGGACAAAGACAAGTCGAACAGGGCTGTGTTGAATCCTGCGGCGCAGGTGGCTGGACTGAAGTTGGCTTACCCCGCACCAGGATCATTGTCTGGCGAAACGATCGCTCAGGCAGGCACCTAAAAGATAAAACCCGCCCCCGGCAATAGTGAACAGCGCGAGCAGGTAGAAGATGTAGTGTGGCGGTTGTGTCGCCAATACGAAACCGCACAGCACCGGGCCGGATGCCGCGCCGAGGTTACCGAGGTTTTGCGTCGCGTAATACACGCCTCGCAGATGATGGGGGGCGATGTTATCGATGAGCATGTATTCAGCGGGGATGACGATGATCTCGCCGAGGGTGAAAACGGCCATCGAGATTATCCATATCATGACCGTACCTGAAAGGGCGAAGCCGACCAGGCCCAGGAGAAACATGCTCAGCCCGGCGCCAAGCCACAGGTTCAGATGACGCGGGGAAATCTTTCTGCCGATGGTGTACTGCAGGCTGATTACCATCAACGCATTTGTGGTGACGATGGCGCTGATGATCCGGTAGGTAAATTCGGGCGTGGTAGTGACCACCAGATATTGTGAGAGATAAGCGGTGAATTGGCCGAAGACTACCGCGCTGAGTAACCCCGCAAGGGTAAAACACACCAGTCGGTAGTCTTGGGACAGCAGCTTCCCGACGGCCAGGAACGGGAGAGGGGCACTGTTCTTTTTTACAACCCTCAAGTCTCGGTTGGCCCAGAGCAGGTAGCTGAAAAAGAATGCTGCACCCAGCGCGCCAGACATCAGAAAAGGCAGGCTGCTATCCAGCCTGGCCAATCCTGCCCCCATCAATGGCCCAGCGGCATAACCGATGTTGCCCAATGTGTACTTGATGGAGAAGGCTTCACTGCGCTCGGCAACGGGCAGCAGGTCGCCAAATCCCGCCTTGACGGCAATATCGATGACGGCATGGGCGAGATTGATCATCACCAGGCTCCCGTAGAAGAGCCAGATTTCGCGGGCCAGGAATGTGCCCAGGAAACCCATTGTGAACAGCCCGCTGAAAACCAGGATGAGCCGGTAGCTGGACAGGTTGTCCACCAGGAAACCGCCGTACAGGCTCAACAACGATCCGATGATCAACGTGCTGCCGATGACCAGCCCAATGTCGGCGACGCTCAACCCAAAGCGGTCCGACAAATAGATGACCAGATAAGGCAGGGTGATTGCCCGCGCCAGCGTCAGGACCAGAGACGCTGAAAGCAACACATTGACTGTCGAGGGATAGTTTTTAAGAGCGGTGAGCATCCGTGCCTCTTACGGGTGGTTTGACAGGTCCGCGACGTCGCGGAAGATGTGAGACGGCAGCATACTGAGGAATGAAATTCTGATTTATGATGTTTTTTCATTGGTTGGGGGAAATGAGTTCATGAATGAAGGGCGTCTATGTTTGACTCCGAACGGCTGAAAGGCATCGATGTGTTCGTCTGCGTTGCCGAGTCCGGTAGTTTCAGAATCGCCGCAGATCGCCTGAATCTGACAGCGTCTGCGGTCAGCAAGAGCGTTGCTCGCCTTGAGGGCCGGCTTGGGGTTCGATTGTTCGAACGCACGACCCGACGCGTTTCGCTGTCCGACGCAGGAACGGCTTTCTATCGCACTTGCACCGGGGTGCTGACTGACCTTGAAGAGGCCGAGCTTTCCCTGCATGCCGAGCACACCGAGCCACGAGGCCGGGTTCGACTCCACCTTCCGGGAGCCTTCGGCCGTTCCCAGGTGCTCCCCATCATTCTGCGTTGCCTGCAGGATTACCCGTTGTTGGTGCCGCATATTTCATTTTCCGATCATTCCGTCGATCCGCTCCAGGAGGGCGCAGACATCGTCGTTGCGTTGGGAGGCACGGGTGTCTGGCCGGACACGGTGGGGCACCGCCACCTGGGCCGCGAATGGCATGTGCTCTGCGCGTCTCCCTTGTACCTCGCCGAGCATGGCGCTCCCCCTCACCGAGTCGGAGCTGGAGCATCACCAGTGCATCGCCTACGGTTGGCCGGACGGGAGAATCAGCTCGTGGAATTTCGCCGGCAGCCGCCCAGGGGAAATCGTCAGAAGACAAATGACTCCGACATTGATCGTGGGCGATGGAGAAGGCCTGGTGATATCCGTGCTGTCAGGATGCGGGATTGCCCAGTTACCTTCATGGCTGATCCAGCGGCAACTTGAGGAGGGGACCCTGGTGCAAGTACTTGCTGATTCGGCGACCGATGGTATGGCGATCAACCTGCTCTGGCAGAAGCAGCGTGAAACGTTGCCCAAGGTCGCTGTTTTACTGGAAGTGCTGACGACCCATCTGACTCGGGAGCTCGAGCATCGCGAAATATCCTGAACGCTTAGGCTGCCTCCAGCCGCCGGTTTTTTTGCCGCTGGGCTTGCCGGGCTTCCATGCGCACGACCAGCCAGATGCCCATGCCGGAAACGGCCATGCCCACCACCATCTGCCATGAAAGGGGCTCACCAAACATCGCCCAGGCCCAGAGCATGGTGATCGGCGGGCTGAGGTAAAGGACGCTGGCGACCCGGGTGGCGCTCGCACGACGCAAGCACAGCCAGTAGAGTCCGTAGCCGCCCATCGTTGACAGCCCGGCGGTCCACAGCACGCTCAGCGCGAAGCCGGTGTTCAGGACCGGCGCCAGGCTGCCCTGGGTGCCTTCGACCACGGCGAAGGCTACTCCTGAAACGCAACATTGCAGCCAGAGATTGGGCAGCAGGCCCAGGGTTTCTGTGGTCGCTAGCTGCTTTTGCCACAACGTCGCTACGGCGAGCGAAAGCATGCCGAGCAGTGGCAAGGCATACGCCCATAACGGCGCGTGCCCCCATGCCAGTGCCCCATGGGTCACCAGCGCAACGCCGCCCAGGCCGATGAACAGCCCGATCCATACCTGCCAGGCCAGCCGCTGCCCGAGCACACCGGCCGCCAGTAACGCCATGCCCAGTGGCAGGAGGTCGGCTACCAGCGCGGCCACACCCGCCGGCACACCCAGGGCGATCCCTTGGGTGATGCCTGCCAGGTAGCCGGCCATGGCAAGCAGGCCGATACCGGCGTTTTTCAGCAGCACGACCCCAGATGTATGCCGCAGTTGACGGGCAACGAAGGGCAGCAGAACCAACGTGATTACCACGCAGCGCCAGAACACCACCAGCAATGGCGGCGCATAGTCGATGGAAAAGCGCGCGCCGACGAAGCCGGAACTCCACGTGAGCAGCAAGGCCGCTTCAAGTAGCGGCAGTGGCACGGCCTGATGCCATTGGCGCCGGGTGGTGCAGTTGGGCAGGTTCATGACCACAGGCTACGAAACCGGCGTAGTCTAATAAATCAAAATATCCTGCATCAGTCATTCACAAAGGATGAATCATGACGGCAATTCTCGACATCGACTTGATCCGGACGTTTCACGCAGTGGCACGCATCGGCAAGTTCAGCGCTGCGGCCCAGCTCCTGCACAAGAGCCCGGCGGCGGTGAGCGTGCACATACAGCGCCTGGAAGGGGTTGCCGGGGGCCGTCTGCTGAACCGGGACAATCAATCGGTTTCCCTTACGACCCTGGGCAGGCGCCTGCTGGCCTCGACCACGGAACTGCTCGCTACCCATGACCGGGTGCTGGCCGATCTGCAGGGTTCCCGCCTGGCAGGGCGCGTGACCCTGGGCGTCCCGGATGAATACGCCGACCATGTCATTCGCGACATCCTGCCCATATTCACGAGCGCCTGGCCAAACGTGGTGCTGGAACTCAAGACGGCGCCCAGCTACGCGCTGCGTGATCTGGTGCAGCGGGGCAAGCTCCAGGCGGCGGTCATCACCCAACCGAAGAGCGCGTCGAGCGCCGAGGCGCAGGTGTTGGTTACCACCCGACCGGTCTGGGTGGGGCCAGCCCATGTTGTCCTGGCCGGGATGGATCCGCTGCCGTTGGCGGTGCACGCAACGCAGTGTCCATACCGGCAGGTGATGATGGAGTCGCTGCGTCAAAGCGGCCGCCGAACCCGCATCGTCCTGGAAAGCCCTTCCAACCAGGCGGTCAAGGCGTGCGTCGAAGCGGGCCTGGCGATCAGCCTGATAGACCGTGCGCGGGTGACGGAGGCCATGCAGATCCTCGATGGGTTGCCCTTCATCGCGGAACACGAGGTGGTCTTCCAACGGTCGCAAGACTCACACAATGAACAGGCGGTGGACCTGCTGGCCCAGGCCATGCAGCAATATTTTCGCCTGTAGACCGGTTCAGAACGGGCCCCACTTGAGCGGGTACTGGATGACCACGTACAGCCGGTCGATGTCATCGCCGGCCTGGGCGTCGTTGGCTCGGTGAGTGACGTGGGACAGTTGCAGCGACAAGTCCTTGGCCGGTCCGGACTGCACCACGTAATGCAGATCCAGGTCGCGCTCCCAGTGGCGTCCGCCGTCTCCTTGCTGCGGTCGGTAGGTGCCACTGTCCCTATCGAACGGGTTGTAGACCCCGCCTTGTGGGGCGTGGCTGCCGTCGATGCCGCGTCCGGTGACATAGCGGGCCATGAAGCTCAGGCCGGGAATCCCCAAAGTACCCAGGTCGAGGTCATAGCGCGCTTGCCAGGAGCGTTCGCCCGGGCCGTTGAAGTCGGCGTATTTGATCGAGTTGGCGAGGTAGATCGAGTCACCACCGACGAAATCGAAAGGCGTGTCGCCGTTGATTTTTTGATAAGCCAGGGTGAACGCCTGGGCGTCGAGCCTGTATTTGCCGGACAGACTGTAGGCGGTGGTGTCGATGGCCCCGGCGGCGGCCTTGCCTTGATCACGGGTGTGGTAGAGGTTGCCGTCGAGAAACAGGTTGCTGACCGTAACGTGTAGATTGGCGTAGTACTGGCGCCAGGTGTCGCTCAGTTCGGAAGCGTAGACGGCACCCCCGACTGGCTGGTCGCTGAGCAGGTCGGCGCCGATGAAATCGATGTCGTGGTTGCGTGTCGTGGCTCCATAGCCGGAAAAGTCGCCGCGGCTGGTCGAGGCGTCCTGATTCTTGAAGGCGCTGAAGTGACCGGCTTGCAGGTCGAGCCATGCCAGTTCCTTGCTCGACAGCAGCAGGCCACTGGCGTACTCCGGTTGCAGGCGCTTGTCTGCGGTGTCGAATACCGGGGTCTCCACAGTCATTTCCCCGACCGCCAGGGTGGTGTTGGAGGTCTTGAACTTCAGCGCACCGCCAGCGCTGGAGTAGCTGTTTTCACCGCGCCCATCGTCATCCAGCGGCAGCAGTCCCGTTCCGGAATGCCCTTTGCCGCCATCCAGTTTCAAACCCAGGAAACCATGGGCATCGATGCCTACGCCAAGGGCGCCGGGGGTGAAACCGGACTCGAACGAGGCGATGAAGCCCTGGGCCCATTCCGCCTTGTAGCTTTTGCCCGATGGCGTGGGGGAGCGGTAGTCATTGTTCAGGTAGAAGTTGCGGCTGAGGACTTGCAGGTTCGCGTCTTCGAGAAAACCGGGAATCTCTTTCGGTGGTTGCGCCGCCATTGCTGACGTTGCGCTACCGGTGAGCAGGGCCAGGAGCCAGAATGGCCTGAGCGTGGCGGGGCTGTATCGAGCGTGAGCCATGACAGAAAATCCATGTCAGACGGTAATGCTGCATCCCCACGGGAGGTCAGCAGCTTCCCGTGGTGGAAGACAGATTTGAGCAGAGGGCGTCATTCTTGGAGGCGGGAGGGTGAGGGCGTGAGTTAAACGTTGTTAATTGCGTTCAGCCCTTGGCTCTGTTTCTGGGGGACGTCAGGTTGTCTGCGTTCAAGCTTTTGGGTCTGCTGCGCAGCCCAGCGGGAGCAAGCTCCCTCGCCACGGGTTTTGTGTAGGCACTGGTATTGAGCCTCGGCGCGAAGCCAAAGAGGTGGGCAAACCCCTGTGGCGGTAGGACTCATCCACGCTTGGGGGGGCACAGCAGCCTTTGATCCAGTCACCTCGGTGTATCAGGAAGGTTGCGTTTAGCCTTTTGGGGCCGCTGCGCAGCCCGACGGGGATAAATCCCCTCGCCACAGAGGTGATGCACAGGTACCGATCTTGTGGCGAGGGAGCTTGCTCCCGCGAGGGTCAGCCGGGATGGCCGGTCTGACGCTATCGCGAGCAAGCTCGCTCCCACATGGGCTTCGGGTGTTTTGCCTGTGAATATGCCGATCTCGTGGCGAGGGAGCTTGCTCCCGCTGGGCTGCGAAGCAGCCCCAAGAACGAATCAGATCACCGACCCGACCCAGCCGACAACGGTGGCGTGCGCGGTGGAATCTGGCGTTTCGACCCAGTCGCCTCGAACGCCGAAGCCAGCCGCAGCAATGCCGAATCATCATAGGCTCGGCCGGCAAATGTCAGGCCGACCGGCATGCCAATGTCGGCCATGACGCCCATAGGCACTGTCACGGTGGGCACGCCCAGGTGGCGGATCGCAAGGTTGCCATTAGCGACCCAGATACCGTTGCTCCAGGCGATGTCGGCAGACACCGGATTGACATCCGCATCCGCCGGTCCGACATCGGCCACGGTCGGGAAGATCACCGCGTTGAGCCCAAGCCGATCCATCCAGTCTTCCAGGTCGATCCGACGCGTTTGCTCCAGGCCTCGCAGTCCGTCCGGCAGGGTTGGGATCTGATCCCAAGGAGTAATGCCGCGCTGGGCCATCTTCACGTATTCGTCCATACCGGCGGCAAGATCATCCTCGCGGTTGGGCAGGGTGCCCGGATCGTGGGGAAAGATCTGCGGTCCGTCGACATCCGCCAGGCGGTTCAATTTCGGATCGCCGTTGGCCCGCAGGAAGTCGTCGAACGCCCAAGCCGACAGGTCCCACAGTTCATGGTGCAGGAACTCTTTGGACACCAGGCCCCGGGTAAACACCGTTGGCGCACCGGGTCGATCACCCTCACAGTTGGACACCAACGGGAATTCCACCTCGACCACCTCGGCGCCGTGGGCCTCAAGCGTCTTACGGGCCTGCTCCCAAAGATCGATCACCGAGGCACGGGTGACGATTCGCTGTCCGGTCGGGCCGCCGATGCCGGGAGCTTCAGAGGTACCTGCCTCGGGATCGGCATTGATGTACATCCGTGGCACGCCAAAGCGAATGCCGGCCAGAGCGCCTGGATGGCTAGCGAGGCTCGGATACGAGGCCGGGCGAACCGAGTCTACACTCGGGATCGGCACCCAAGGTTGCATCCGCCACAGGTCGCCGCGTGTGTCCGGATCGTGCGCGACCACCACATCCAGCACTTCGAGCAGGTCGGCCATGGTCCGGGCGTAGGGCACCACCACGTCCATGGTCGGCGTCAGCGGCCAGTTGCCGCGCACCGAAATCACCCCGCGTGAGGGCGTGTAGGCGCACAAGCCGTTGTTCGAAGCCGGACCGCGCCCGCTCGACCAGGTCTCTTCCGCCAGGCCGAACGCGGCGAAACTGGCGGCCGTCGCCGTGCCGGCACCGTTCGAGGAGCCCGAGGCAAACGGGGCGGTCAGATAGTCACCGTTGTACGGGCTCTCCGCCCGGCCATAAACCCCGCGTTGCATGCCGCCATTGGCCATCGGCGGCATGTTGGTCTTGCCCAGGCAGATGGCGCCGGCGGCGCGCAGACGCTCGATGGTGAACGCATCGCGGTACGCCACCAGATCCTTGAACGCCGGGCTTCCGGAAGCGGCAGTGAGGCCCTTGACCAGATAACTGTCCTTGGCCGTATAGGGAATGCCATCGAGCGGGCCCAGGGTCTGGCCGCTGGCCCGACGCGCATCGGACGCCTGCGCTTCTTTCAAGGCTTCAGGATTGCGCACCACCACCGCGTTCAGGGCCGTGGGTGTATCGGGACCGTCGTAGGCGTCGATCCTGGCAAGGTAGGCCTGGACCAATTCGACCGCCGTCGTCTGGCCGGACTCGAGCGCAGCCCGCAGTTGGGCGATGGAGACTTCGGTGATTTCGATCATGCGGTTACCGTCGCGGCAGAGGGATGACCCACGCAAGACACCTGACATTCAGATCCTGTCACAGGGACATCACAAAGTGGATATTTATCGGCTTTCGAGCACTGTACTACGCCCTCAGGCCAAGGGTCTATCTGTCTCCGGTCCAGTGATGTGTCGCGACCGTTGACTCAAGCAGGTTTGCACGATTAGTTGACAATGCCCCGATGCAAGCAAATACTCCTCGCCATATTCATATATATGACTAGATAACAAGGTGAATAAGGTCAATGAACTCGCTCCCCAGTGATGCACGCCTGCCGCTTTATCAGCGCCTACGCGATCAGTTGGCTGAACAGATTGCCAATAACCGCTGGCGTCCGGGGGAGGCGATTCCCACCGAGGCCGCGCTCTCGGCCGAATATCAATTGTCCACCGGCACGGTGCGCAAGGCCGTCGATGCGCTGGTCAGCGAAGGCATCCTGGAGCGTCAGCAGGGGCGCGGCACCTTCATTCGCCGGCCGCAGTTCCAGTCATCGTTGTTCCGTTTCTTTCGCTTTCAAAGCGCCTGCGGCGAGCGCCGGGTGCCGCAGAGCCGCATTCTGTCCATTGAGCCGGTGGCCGCGCCTTCAGCGGTGGCCCAGGCATTGGGGCTGCCGGTCGATGCGCCGGTGATACGCATCGTCCGCTTGCGGTTGCTGGAAGTAGAGCCGGTGCTCGCCGAAGAAATCTGGTTGCCTCGTGGTCGCTTCCAGCCGTTGCTGGAGATCGACCTGGACCAGAAAGGGCCGCTGCTTTACCCCATTTACGAAGAGATTTGCGGGCAGGTCGTGGCCTATGCCGAAGAAACCCTTACCGCCGAATCGGTGAATGAAATACACGCCAGATTGCTTCAGGTACCGGTCAACAGCCCGGTGGTGGTGATCGAGCGCCTGGCCCGTGATTACGCCGGCAATCCCTTGGAGTGGCGTCGTTCCCGCGGGCACGCCGAACACTTCCGTTATCAGGTGGAAATCCGCTGACGCGATCGGATTAGCAGCACGTTCAGCGGCGCATTGCTCGCCGCTGTCCTGATCGTTTTGTTTGCCTTCACTGGCCCTGTAGCGGCGCGGTTCGCTCTCGGCTGCCTATCGTTTGACGAATAAGGATAAGAAATCATGTTCAGCTGGTATCGCCAAATCACCGCGCGTGAGCGCAAGACGTTCTGGGCCTGCTTCGGCGGCTGGTCGCTCGACGCGCTGGAAGTCCAGATGTTCGGCCTGGCGATCCCCGCCTTGATCGCCGCATTCGCCCTGTCCAAGGGTGATGCGGGCTTGATCAGCGGCGTCACGCTGGTCACCTCGGCGCTGGGCGGCTGGGTCGGCGGGACCCTGTCGGACCGCTACGGCCGGGTGCGCACCTTGCAATGGATGATTCTCTGGTTCTCGTTCTTCACCTTTGTGTCGGCTTTTGTCACCGGCTTTCACCAACTGTTGATCGTCAAGGCCCTGCAGGGTTTCGGGATCGGTGGAGAGTGGGCCGCCGGCGCGGTACTGATGGCTGAAACCATCAATCCCAAATACCGTGGCAAAGTCATGGGTACGGTGCAAAGTGCCTGGGCGGTGGGTTGGGGGATGGCGGTCGGAGTTTTCACCCTGATCTATTCATTCGTGCCGCAGGACATGGCTTGGCGCGTGATGTTCATCGTGGGCCTGTTGCCGTCGTTCCTGATTATCTGGGTGCGTCGCAACGTCGAGGAGCCCGACAGTTACCAGCGCCTGCAAAAAGACCAGGTGATTCCCAAGAGCTTCTTCAAATCCCTTGGCGGTATCTTCCGCCCCGAGCTGCTGCGCGTGACCTTGTTCGGCGGATTGCTGGGGTTGGGGGCACACGGTGGCTACCACGCGGTGATGACGTGGCTGCCGACTTTCCTCAAGACCGAACGCAACCTGTCGGTGCTCAACTCAGGCGGTTACCTGGCGGTGATCATCTTCGCCTTCTGGTGCGGTTGCGTGGTCAGCGGCCTGTTGATCGACCGCATTGGCCGACGCAAGAACATCGTGTTGTTCGCGTTATGCTGCGTCGTGACCGTGCAATGTTACGTGTTCCTGCCGCTGACCAATACCCAGATGCTGTTCCTCGGTTTCCCGCTGGGTTTCTTCGCGGCGGGCATCCCGGCGAGCCTCGGGGCGCTGTTCAACGAGTTGTACCCTGCAGACGTGCGCGGCGCCGGCGTGGGGTTCTGCTACAACTTCGGCCGAGTGCTGTCGGCGGTGTTCCCGTTCCTGGTAGGACACATGAGTGATTCCATGTCCCTGGGCTCGGCCATCGGCATCGATGCCGGGATCGCCTATGGCGTGGCAGTGCTCGCGGCGCTGTGCCTGCCGGAAACCCGTGGGCGTAGCCTGCAAGCCGCTGCTGCATCGGCGCCGGTGGTTGAACGTGACAGCCAGAGCGCCCGAGCCTGATTTCCTTATTGTCGATAGATGAAACCCATGCTTGATACCTGTACTAAGCCCATGACCGGCATTGACTGCCACGCCCACGTGTTCAGTCGTGAGCTGGAACTGGCGGCTGTCCGGCGCTACACACCCGACTATGACGCCACGCTCGCTCAATACCTGAGCCACTTGCACGCTCATGGCTTGAGCCATGGCGTGTTGGTACAGCCGAGCTTTCTCGGTACCGATAACCGCTACCTGCTGGCCGCCCTACGGCAAGCACCGCAGCAGTTGCGCGGCGTCGTGGTGGTGGAGCGAGACGTCAGCCGAGCTGAGCTGGACGACATGGCCCGGTTGGGCGTGGTCGGTGTGCGCTTGAATCTGATGGGCAAAGCCTTGCCTGATTTTCGGGACGCCGCCTGGAGCGGCATCTTGGGCCACATCGCCGAACTGGATTGGCATGTCGAGTTGCATGCCAACCTGGTGGACTTGCCGGGGTTGATGGCTCAGCTGTTGCCACTGGGCATCAAGTTGGTAGTCGATCATTTCGGTCGCCCGGATGCGCGTCTGGGCCTGGATCAACCTGGCTTTGCCCAATTGATGACGCTGGGGCAGGGCGGACAGGTGTGGATGAAGGTGTCCGGTATCTATCGATTGGGCGCAACGGCCTCGCAGAACCTTGAATTCGCCCGCGCCTCGCTGGCGGTGCTGGAGCGCAGTTTCGGCCCCGAACGCCTGGTGTGGGGCAGCGATTGGCCGCACACTCAGCATGAACAACATGTCGGCTTCGAGACGGTGATGGCACAGCTGCGTGCGTTGGAATGTTCGACGTCGTTGATGCATGCGTTAACGGTCCAGGCACCCCAGGCGCTCTTCAGGTTTTGAAGCGCGCCGGCGTGTCGTGTGTAGGAGGTGCCATGGTCAGAGCGAGTGGCTGCCGCTGGGCTCTTCAGATCTCCGGCCCTGGTAGTTGGGCTGCCGACAGTGAAGCGATGGCATTCACGATATGGGGAAGTGGACCGATATGCCCACCTGTTCCTTGGGCTGTCCCCGTCCGAATCAACAGCTCTCTCATCTGTCTTGGGGTTAATACCTTGCCAGTTCTTTTACACCATGACTGCACCGCAATGACGGCTCCTCCTACAACTGCAGTGGCCGCAGAAGTTCCTGCAAAAATTGAGGTATAAGTCCTCGTACGCCCTTCATTGAAAAGATCACCCTTGCCGCAAGTAGCTATATAGCCATCACCCCACGCTTGTAAATGTATCGGGCTACCATACGTAGAAAAAACGAAGCGATTACGGCCGGTTCGTGTTCCTGCACCGACGCGAATGCTCCCATTGTCCCCGCGACTTTTATATTCGTCATAAAACGGATGGTCTAAGTCCTCACCGCCATTACCGGCGGCGGCGACAACGATAATTCCAGCATCGGTGGCCTGTTTCGTTATGTCCCAGACACCTCTGTTAAAATCAGCGGGTACCAATTCGCTATTAAGGCCGCCAGTTTGCATTTCATATATGAAAACGTCACCGGCTCTTAAATGTTTCAAGCCCTCGGCAATGCCGCCAACACGGCCAAGAGGTCCCTGTGAAATACCGTAAAATGTATCAATGTCATAGGCAATGCCCAGCATGCCAAATTCATTGTTTCTAGCAAACACGATACCAGCAACTCCCGTCCCGTGGTCATCAACATTCCCACCGGGCAGTGGAACGAGCTCTATAAAATTAGCGCCTTCCAGATCTTCATGGTCGTAGGCAAAATGGCCGTTTTCGATATCTGCACATCTAATTCCTTGTCCTGTAGCCTCAAATAATCGCCAAGCATTCATGGCATCGATACCAATAACATTTGATCCCGAATCGCCCTGGAGGTAATCCTGCCGATCAACAAAATTCGGAGTCGTACTTGCTGGGCCCGCTGACATGCCTTCGTCTGACGACGTCGGAGCAGGCCCGGCGGGATCAAGCTCAGGCTCGACTGGCTCGAGCTCGACGTATTCTACAATTGCCATGTCTCTCAACGCCGTTGCGAGGCGCTGCAATTCTTCAAATGGCATGGTGGGTGCGTTTTCAATATAAACAAGCCCCTTGTATTGAGAGAAGTCAATGCTATTTTCTTCGTTCTTTATTTCACCTGTCTTTGCTAGATCCGGAATGGCATGGCGATATTCTAAATTAGATAAAACGCTCGCATTCTTTGATGTTTTTTCTGATTCATTAAAAAAAATCTTTCCATTTGCTACCTTGGAAATACTATTTGGGGTGAACTTCACAAGCAAATTATAGGTTTTGTTCATCATGCACTCTCCATGAAGCTATCCTGAATGGAGCTATCCTGAGAAGTGCTGTTGTGAAAACTACAACCAAGGCTGGGTATGTTCAGCTTCAGCCCGACTTCCTATCCCACAGCAGTAGCGCACTTGCTGCTCTCAACTGCTCTCATTATCGTCGTTTATGCCCTTAGGACGCTGGAGTCAGGGCTGATACTGAGGATAGTAGAAGGTTATCCTCCGTCAAGCGACGTAAGCTGGCCACACATCCTGCATGACAGACCATCGGATTTGATACAGTGATAGAGCAGCTGCGCGCGTCGCGGTGTCCGAAGCCGCTACTGCGTGCGTTAATGGTGGACGTGCCTCAATTCCTGTCCGGTTTTGAGGCCCAAGGGATCTGGCGCCGGGTTCCTCCTGAACTCCTGGAGGCAAATGGACTCTAGACTCCATTGCGGCGCCGTGAAAGATTGAGGATGACAATGTCGAACATTGAAGAGCTGCCCAGGGAAAATCTGGCACCGAGCGAATACGAAAGTCTGTTTTCCATCGGCGAAAACGCGCTCGAAGCCATTCCCGGTGCGGTGTACCTGTGCGATCGCGACGGCTGGCTTGTCAGGTACAACAGCGAGGCGGCCGGGTTGTGGGGACGCACACCGGTGCTCGGCGAAAACGGCGACCGCTTCTGCGGCTCCCATCGCCTGTTCATGATGGACGGCACGCCCCTGGCTTTTGATCAGTGCCCGACCGCCCAGGCTCTCAGCACCGGTGTCACGGCGCGAAACCAGGAAGTCATCATCCAGCGCGCGGACGGTTCGCGGTTCGTCGCGCTGATGAACATCCGTGCCCTCAGGGATCGGCACGGTGTTATCCAGGGCGCGATCAACTGCTTCCAGGACGTCTCGGCACACCATGCCGTGGCCGAGGAACTGCGGCGCAAAACCGCCGACCTCGAAGACTTTTTCGAAAACAGCGCGGTCGGCTTGCACATTGTCAGCGGCGACGGCGTCATCCTGCGCGCCAACAAGGCCGAGCTGGCACTGCTGGGCTACTCGGCTGACGAATACATCGGCCGACACATCGCTGAATTCCATGCCGACGAACCGGTGATCGGTGACATCCTCAACAAGTTGAGCAGCGGCGATTGCCTGGAAAGCTATCCGGCGCGCCTGAAGGCCAAGAACGGTTCGATCAAGCATGTCACCATCACCTCCAACGGCCGTTTCGAAGCCGGCAAGCTGTTCAACACGCGCTGCTTCACCATTGACGTGACTTGCATGCATGCCGCCGAGGCAGCCCGCCAGGAGAGCGATAACCGCCTGGCGGCCACCTATGAAGCCGCCACCATTGGCATCGCCGAGGCCGATGCCAACGGTCATCTGCTGCGGGTGAACGATGCGCTGTGCCACATGCTCGGCCGCTCGCGGGAAGAACTGCTGGCGATGTCTTTCCTCGACTACACCCATCCGGAATCCGTCAGTGAGGACGCGGCTTCATACGCTCGGCAGGTCGCCGGCGAAATGGACAGCTACGTGTTCCGTAAGCGCGCCGTGAAGCCCGATGGCCAAGTCCTCTATCTGGACGTACACAGCTCCTCGGTAAGGAATGCGGCCGGCCAGTTTAGCTATGGCGTGCGAGTCATCCAGGATGTGACCGCGGCGCGGCGCATGGAAATGCAGGTCCGCGAGAGCGAACGGCACATGCGTAACCTCCTCGAAGCGCTGCCCGCCGCGGTGTATACGACCGATGCGCAAGGCCGCATCACGTTCTACAACCGCGCAGCGGTGGAACTGTCCGGCCGTACCCCGGCGCTGGGCGACATGTGGTGCGTGACCTGGAAACTCTTCAACACCGACGAGACACCACTGCCCCACGATCAGTGTCCGATGGCGGTGGCCTTGAGGGAAAACCGGCCGATACGTGGTGTCGAAGCCATTGCCGAGCGCCCGGACGGCACCCGCGTACCTTTCGCTCCGTATCCCACGCCCTTGCATGACGCCGAGGGAAATCTGGTGGGGGCGATCAACATGCTGGTAGACATCACTGAGCGCAGGCAAGCTGAAAATCGTCAGAAAACCCTGATCGATGAACTCAATCATCGGGTCAAGAACACCCTCGCCACCGTACAGTCCTTGGCGGTCCAGACGTCACGCGACGCAGAGGATGCAAAGGACGGCTACAAACGTTTCGAAGCCAGGCTCCTGGCGCTGTCCCGCGCCCATGATCTGTTGACCCGCCGGCACTGGGGCAACACGCCGCTGGATTCCCTGGCCCAGGAAGTCCTGATGCCGGTATTCGGCAGTGATCCACAGCGGATCGTCGTTGAGGGCCCGTCCATCGACATCGGTACCCGGGTTGCGCTCAACCTCACGATGACCCTCAACGAACTGGCGATCAACGCGCTCAAGTACGGCGCGATGTCCGTGGAGACGGGTACGCTGTCCGTCACCTGGCAGTTGAACGCGCAGCCCGACGGTACGCTGTTCGCCCTGGATTGGCGGGAGCGCGGCGGGCCACTGGTATTGCAACCGGAGCGGGAAGGGCTGGGTTCCCGCCTGATGAAACGTTGCATCGAGCGCGACCTGGACGGCAGTTTTGAACTCTTCTTTGCCCCGGAAGGCGTTCGCTGCCACCTCTCATTCCTGATCGGAGCCTAGGCATGACGCCGTTTGCCGGGGTCCAGGTGCTCGTCGTCGAGGACGAAGGAGCGATTGCCATGCTGATCGAGGAAATGCTGGAGGATCTGGGCTGCGAAATCGTCGCCTCGGTTGCTCGACTCGCCGCCGCGCAGGATCGAGCCAGCACGGCGCAGATCGACCTCGCCATCCTCGACGTCAACCTGGCTGGCGAACGGGTTTTTCCTGTGGCGCAGATCCTGCGCAGTCGTGGCATTGCCTTTCTCTTCAGCACTGGGTACGGCGCCAGCGGCGTACCAGCGGAGTTTGCGGGGTACCCGGTATTGCACAAGCCGTTCTCCGAAGGCGAGTTGCAGCACAAGATCGGCTTGGCGCTGAAAGGACCCGTTACCGACGCCGTGTGACAGAGCCCCCCTGTGGGAACGAGCCTGCCCGCCATAGCGGCGGCACAGTCAACATCACTTTCAAGCTGACCCACCGCGATCGCGAGCAGGCTCGCTCCCACAGAAGTCTGGTTCAACTGTCAGGTATTAGGCTGAACGCCCATCATCCCGAATGAACAACCCGGCCCGCGTCGCAATCCATACGGTAATTGTCGACGCCACCAAGGGCCTGCCATGCATTCCAACAACATAGATGTTGATAAAACCTGCAGCGCGTCACGGCTGCCCAGGATCGGGATCATCGCCTGTTCATGGCAGATCGGTCCGCACACCGTGCAAATCAGTAACGACAAATATGCCCGTGCGGTGGCTTGCGCGGCCAAGGGGCTGCCACTCATTTTGCCAGTGTTCCCGGAATTGCTCGACCTGTCCGAGATCATGGAGAGCCTGGACGGGCTGCTGTTCACCGGCTCTCCTTCGAATATCGAACCCCATCACTACGACGGTCCTCCCAGCCCGCCGGGAACGTCACACGATCCGGCCCGCGACCACCTGGCGTTGCCGCTCTGGCGTGCTGCGGTGGCGGCGGGCGTGCCGGTGCTCGGGATCTGCCGCGGCTTCCAGGAAATGAACGTCGCCTTTGGCGGCTCTCTCCACCAGCAACTCGACGGCCCAGGCGCGGAGCACGAGCCGCCCAGTAACGAACCGGTCGAAGACCAGTATGCCCGCACCCACGCGATGACCGTGCAACCGGGTGGCGCACTGTCTCGACTGGGCTTGTCAGGCGTTATTCAAGTCAACTCTGTTCACGGCCAGGGCATCGCTCGGGTGGGCGATGGCTTGCGTGTCGAGGCCGTGGCCGAAGACGGGTTGGTGGAGGGGCTTTCTGTGGAGGGCAGCAAGGCATTCGCCTTGGGCGTGCAGTGGCATCCGGAGTGGCAGGTGACGGCCAATCCGGACTATCTGAGGATTTTCCAGGCGTTTGGTGAGGCTTGTCGGGAGCGGGTGGAGCGCAGGGCTGCGATGGTTGCAGGTGGTGGTGGAGTAGCCTATCCAGGGTAGAGCCTCGTCAGACCCGAGCCCAGGCTGCTCTGCCGCTACTGCAACGGAATATACACCTCGGTTTGCCACTGATCCTGTGGCGTTTCGGGATAGACGCTCAGGTAATGGAAGAACAGTGGATGATCACGCAGTTCTTCTCCACTGGCAGGCAGCCAGTCGCGGTAGACCGGGTAAATCGTTTCGCCGATGTGATCCGGTGACCCTGTGTGCCGCACCACAGCGCAACGACCGGCAGGAATGACGCGCTCGTGCACGCCGAATTCATTCGGCGCCACGGCCTCGTGAATCTCGCCGCAGATGGCGAAGCGGAAATGCTCCGGCGGCGTCGTATCGGGGTTGCCATAGGGAATACCAAAGCTGCGGCTCGACGCCACTGGCGATTGCCCGCTCTGCGTGCGCCACTCAATGAACCTGCGCACACTTTCATTGACGAGGCCGGGCGGGCCGCAATGCTCAAGCGCTGCCAACCGGACTTCAGCGAAATCCACGATTCGTAGTTGCATGGTGATAGTCCTGGAAAAGTGAGGGATGGTGAACACCGCGTTCCAGACCTGCCAGTTCGGCGCCTTGCGAAAGGCACTCGGTGTCATGCCGAATGCCCGCCGGAATGCCCGACTGAATGCCTCGGGACTTTCAAAGCCGGCATCGGTTGCGGCATCCAGTACCGAGTAATCAGTCGCGGCCGCGAGGCGATGGGCTGCGCGTCGCAATCGCATCAGTTGCACATAACGTGAAACCGGTACGCCGACGAACGCCGTGAACTGCCGATGAAAGTGAAACGCCGAAAAATTCACCACCTCGCCAAGCGTCTTCACTGACAGGTCGCCTTCGAGGTTAGCCTCGATGTAGGCGAGCACTGCATTGAAACGTTGGGTGTAAGCGAGGTGGGTCGGCATGTCGGGCATCAGGGAAAGGCTCTTGGAAGTACGGTCGCAATAGAGTCGGCTATAACGGTATAAATGTGCCTAGCCGCGTTTGCTCAATTTTCTTTTCTATCAAAGTAGATTGCGCGATGTAGAAAATGCCGATACCGCCGCAATACTCTTTACTTAAGGACGACACCGCCCCGTGGCGAGGGAACAAGCTCCCTCGCCACGACATGTGATAAACCTCAAGTGAACAGCATTGCGTTCCTTAGCGAGCAGGCTGCTACAGGCAACGACAGGCTAATCAACCATGCTGCTCATGCGCTAATATCCGCGCCGACCTCCCGTACCTCGGACTTTCCCTTCATGAAATTGCACCTGCTGACCGCCAGCCTGTTCCTCGCCTGTACCCTGACCCAAGCCGCCGAACCGCCCGTTGCGAAACCCCTGGAAGAACAGGTCGGGCATCTGGTGGCGCTACTGAAAGACAGCTACGCCACCGGCTACCCAGAAGCAACACTGGTGCAGACGCTGAACACCGGCGAGGACAGCGAAGTAACGCTCGCCGTATTCACCATCGAAGGCTTCGGCATGGGCAATAATTACAGCCAATACCTGGCGGCTTTTACCCCCGAAGAGAACGAAGAGGGCGTGCAGCATTTCAGCTTGCTCGACGTGATTCGCATCGGCGGTGACAGCTGGCGTTCGATCGACAAGCTGGACGCCAGGCTGGTCAGCGATCCATCCGGCGAGCAGACCTTGATCGATATTCCGGTACTGGAAAATACCGACAGCGATGCGCCGAATTTTCCTAGCAAAGCGGCGACGATTCACTTGTCGCTGGATGGGTCGCAGTCGATTCGGTTGGTGGAGTTGAAGTAGTACTGGGAGCGGCTGTGGTCGATACGTGCCCGTACGGGGTCCATAGCACCGGGAACCTTGGTAATCCTGATAAATGAGGTGGGTGCATCATTTGAACTAAGCTCACATTTCACCCCGAGTCGCTTTCAGAACACGTTCTGTCGTCCACGTGCAATCGCCACCCTTGGGGAGTGGCAAGCTGTAAGGATGCCCCGGACCAGGCGCGCCAAGACGCCTGGCTGGAGAGCAGGAATGGCGTCTGGATCAACCACGCTACCGTGACGTGGGCCGGGCGCCGCAGCCAAGACTCCGGACGGCTGCCGCTATGCGGCGGTGGCGTTCGAGATGCCGAGGTCACTTATGCTCGATGAGACGCTTCACCTGCCTCTGATTCACAGCGTGCTGGAACGCGAAAAGGCCACCCCGGGTGCCTTGTTGCCGATCCTGCATGCCATCCAGGAAGGTTGCGGGTATGTGCCCGACACCGCCGTCCCTGAAATCGCCCATGCCCTTAACCTCAGCGAGGCTGAAGTACGCGGGGTGATCAGTTTCTACCACGACTTCCGCACCACGCCGCCGGCGCGGCATACCTTGCGTCTGTGTCGGGCCGAGTCCTGCCAGAGCAAGGGCGCGGAAGGGTTGGCGGCGCAATTGCGCGAACACTTGTCCCTGGACGATCACGGCACCAGCGCCGATGGCAGCATCAGCCTGCGGCCGGTGTATTGCCTGGGTGCCTGCGTGTGTTCGCCGGCCCTTGAACTGGACGGTGAGCTGCATGCACGTCTGACCCCGGAGCGCCTGCGCCAGCTGGTGAACGGTTGCCTGGAGGAGGGCTCATGCTGACGCTCTGCATCCCTCGTGATTCGGTGGCCTGCGCCGTGGGCGCAGACAAGGTGGCGGCGGCACTGGTCAGTGAAGCTGAACGTCGACAAGTGCCGCTGGAGTTGCGTCGCACCAGTTCCCGTGGCCTTTATTGGCTGGAACCGCTGCTGGAGTTTGAAAGTGCCGGCGTACGCCTGGGTTTCGGTCCCGTCACGCCGCAAGACGTACCGAGCCTGCTCGATGCTCTGGCGGGCGATCCCGGCAGCCATCCGCTGGCCTTGGGCCCGGTGGAAGAAATCCCGTATCTCAAGAGCCAACAGCGCCTGCTGTTCGCCCGCGCCGGCATCACCCAGCCGCTGTCGTTGGATGAGTACCGGGCCAAGGGCGGCTTCCTGGGCCTGGCCCGGGCGATCCAGATGGATGGCCTGGACGTGGTCACCAGCGTGCTCGATTCCGGCTTGCGCGGTCGGGGTGGCGCGGCGTTTCCGGCGGGCATCAAGTGGCGCACCGTGCGCGACGCGGTGGCGACGCAGAAGTATGTGGTGTGCAACGCCGATGAAGGCGACTCCGGCACCTTTGCCGACCGGATGTTGATGGAAGGCGACCCGTTCCTGCTGATCGAAGGCATGATCATCGCCGGCATCGCGGTCGGTGCGACGATGGGCTACATCTACGTGCGCTCGGAATACCCGGCCGCCGTCAGCACCCTGAACCAAGCCCTGGGCATCGCCCGTAGCGCCGGTTACCTGGGCGCGGACGTGGGCGGCAGCGGTCGCCGCTTCGAGCTGGAAGTGCGGGTGGGGGCGGGTGCCTACATCTGTGGCGAGGAAACCTCGCTGCTGCAATCGTTGGAGGGCAAGCGCGGCGAGGTCCGCGCCAAACCACCGCTGCCAGCGTTGCAAGGTCTGTTTGGCTTGCCGACCCTGGTGCACAACGTGGTGACCCTGGCCTCGGTCCCGGTGATCCTGGAAAAAGGCGCGCAATTCTATCGTGATTTCGGCATGGGCCGTTCCTTGGGGACGATGCCGTTCCAGCTGGCCGGCAATGTCCGTCAGGCTGGCCTCGTGGAGCGTGCTTTCGGCCTGAGCCTGCGCGAATTGGTGGAAGGTTACGGCGCAGGCACCGCCAGCGGTCGGCCCTTGAAGGCCGCGCAGGTGGGTGGGCCGTTGGGCGCCTGGGTGCCACCCTCGCAGTTCGACACACCGCTGGACTACGAAGCGTTCGCCGCCATGGGCGCGATGCTCGGTCACGGCGGTGTGGTGGTGGCAGATGACAGCCTGGACATGGCCCACATGGCCCGGTTCGCCTTGCAGTTCTGCGCCGAGGAATCCTGCGGCAAGTGCACGCCGTGCCGGATCGGTTCCACCCGTGGGGTGGAAGTGGTGGATCGTCTGATCGCCAGCACCGATGCCAGTGCTCGCCAGGAACAGGCGCTGCTGCTGCAAGACCTGTGCGACACCCTGCAATACGGTTCGCTCTGTGCCCTCGGTGGGATGACTTCATACCCCGTCGCCAGCGCCCTCAAGCACTTTCCCGCCGATTTCGGTCTGGCGACCACGGAGGCCGACCAATGATCAACATCTTCGACCCCAGCACTGACATCGACCTTGGCACACCCGCTCGCGAAAGCGAAGTGCAGGTCAACCTGACCATCGACGGCCGGGAGATCAGGGTCCCGTCCGGCACTTCGGTGATGCGTGCCGCCGCGTTGCTCGGCACCACCATTCCCAAGCTCTGCGCCACCGACAGCCTGGAAGCCTTCGGTTCCTGCCGCATGTGCCTGGTGGAGATCGACGGCATGCGCGGTTACCCGGCCTCCTGCACCACGCCGGTGACCGAGGGCATGGTGGTCCGCACCCAGACCTCCAAGCTCGCCACGCTGCGGCGCAATGTGATCGAACTGTACATCTCCGACCACCCACTGGACTGCCTGACCTGTCCGGCCAACGGCAATTGCGAATTGCAGACGGTGGCGGGGCAGGTCGGCCTGCGCGAGGTGCGCTACGGCTACGACGGCGCCAATCACCTGGCCGAGACCAAGGACATTTCCAACCCCTATTTCGACTACGACCCGAGCAAATGCATCGTGTGTAGCCGTTGCGTGCGTGCCTGTGAAGAGATCCAAGGCACCTTCGCCCTGACCATCACCGGGCGTGGTTTTGATTCCCGTGTGGAAGCAGCCGGCGGTGACAATTTCCTCGACTCCGAATGCGTGTCCTGCGGCGCCTGCGTCCAGGCCTGCCCGACCGCTACGCTGATCGACAAGAGCGTAGTGGAGATCGGCCAGCCGGAACGCAGTGTCATCACCACCTGCGCCTACTGCGGTGTCGGCTGCTCGTTCCGTGCTGAAATGAAGGGCGAGCAACTGGTGCGCATGGTTCCGGACAAGAACGGCCAAGCCAACCACGGCCACTCTTGCGTCAAGGGTCGCTTCGCCTGGGGCTATGCCACGCACCCGGATCGCATCACCAAACCGATGATCCGCAAGCATATCAACGACCCGTGGCAGGAGGTCAGTTGGGACGAGGCAGTCACCTATGCGGCCAGCGAGTTACGGCGCATCCAGCTCAAGTACGGGCGCGACTCCATCGGCGGCATTACCTCTAGCCGCTGCACCAACGAAGAAACCTACCTGGTGCAGAAATTGGTGCGTACCGCGTTCGGCAACAACAACGTCGACACCTGCGCCCGCGTCTGCCATTCGCCCACCGGCTATGGCCTGAAGCAAACCCTGGGCGAATCCGCCGGGACCCAGAACTTCGACTCGGTGATGAAGGCCGACGTGATCCTGGTGATGGGCGCCAACCCCACCGACGCTCACCCGGTGTTCGGCTCGCAGCTCAAGCGCCGCTTGCGTCAGGGTGCGCGACTGATTGTCATCGACCCACGGCGCATCGACCTGGTGGATTCGCCGCATGCCCGCGCTGAGCTCCACTTGCAACTGCGTCCCGGCACGAACGTGGCGATGCTCAACGCATTGGCCCACGTGATTGTCACTGAAGGACTGGTCAAGCAGGACTTCGTCGACGAACGCTGCGAACCGGCGGATTTCGCCCGCTGGAGCGATTTCGTCAGCCTGCCGGAAAACTCACCGGAGGTCTTGGGCCCGGTGTGCGGCGTGCCTGCCGAACAGATCCGCGCTGCTGCCCGGCTCTACGCCACCGGCGGTAACGCAGCCATCTATTACGGCCTCGGCGTCACCGAGCACAGCCAGGGCAGTACCTCGGTCATGGGCATTGCCAACCTCGCCATGGCCACCGGCAACATCGGTCGCGAAGGTGTCGGCGTGAACCCGTTGCGCGGGCAGAACAATGTCCAGGGCTCGTGCGACATGGGCTCGTTCCCCCACGAACTGCCTGGCTATCGGCACATCTCCAACGAAACCGTACGCGCCCAGTTCGAACAGGCCTGGAACGTGACCCTGCAGCCCGACCCGGGCTTGCGTATTCCGAACATGTTCGAGGCCGCCCTGGACGGCACCTTCAAGGCGCTTTACTGCCAGGGTGAGGACATCGCCCAGAGCGACCCCAACACCCAGCACGTGACCGCAGCCCTGAGCGCCATGGAGTGCGTGATCGTGCAGGACATCTTCCTCAACGAGACGGCCAAGTTCGCCCACGTGTTTCTGCCGGGCAGCTCGTTCCTGGAAAAAGACGGCACCTTTACCAACGCCGAGCGCCGGATCTCCCGGGTACGCAAGGTGATGGAGCCCCTGGCCGGCAAGGCCGACTGGGAAGCCACCATCGCCCTGGCCGACGCCTTGGGTTACAAGATGGACTACAGCCATCCATCACAGATCATGGACGAGATCGCCCGCCTGACGCCGACCTTCACCCGTGTCAGCTACGCCGAACTGGAGCGCCACGGCAGCCTGCAATGGCCATGCAACGATGCCGCACCGGACGGCACGCCGACCATGCACATCGAGCAATTCGTACGCGGCAAGGGACGCTTCATGCTCACCGGCTACGTGCCCACCGAAGAGAAGGTCAACAACCGCTATCCGCTGTTGCTCACCACTGGCCGGATCCTCAGCCAGTACAACGTCGGCGCCCAGACCCGGCGCACCGAGAACGTGGCCTGGCATGAGGAAGACCGCCTGGAAATCCACCCGACCGACGCCGAGAACCGTGGCATCGTCGATGGCGATTGGGTCGGCATCGGCAGCCGCGCCGGGCAGACCGTACTGCGGGCGAAAGTCACCGAGCGGGTCGCGCCGGGGGTGGTGTACACCACCTTCCACTTCCCCGAATCAGGGGCCAACGTGATCACTACCGACAACTCCGACTGGGCCACCAACTGCCCGGAATACAAGGTAACGGCGGTGGAAATCGTGCGGGTCAGCCAGCCTTCCGAATGGCAGAAGCGCTATCAGGCATTCAGTGATGAACAAGTGCGCCTGCTGCGTGAACGCCGTCATGCGGAGAAAGCCGAGGTGCGCCGATGAGTTCTGAAAGCCTGATCAAGATGGCCAACCAGATCGCCCAGTATTTCTCCAGCGAACCGGACAACACCCTGGCGGTGAAGGGCGTGCGCCAGCACATCCAGAGCTTCTGGACGCCGGGCATGCGCAGGGAATTGTCGGCCTGGCAGCAGAAGCATCCAGAGGCGGTGTTGCATCCGCTGTTGCTGGCGGCGTTGACGGAGGGTGGTGAAACCTCCTAGTCATCACAATCGATGCATAAAGCCCCGGCCGTCGTCCCTCGTTTCGACGAGGACTCTGGTCGGGGCTTTGTGGTTTCAGTTATTGGTTATTGACGGTGACGTAGGGGTCCAGAATGGGAGTGCGCCTGTTTCAGGGCTGACGCGCAGCCCAGTGCTTCATCTCCTCGGCAATGAAATGATTCACCAGATCGCTGTACATCTTCTCGACCGCATCCGGATTCAGGCCCTCGGCCTCGGCCCACTCACGGCGCGTCGCCAGCATTGCCTTGAAACGTTCCGGCGCACGCACTGAAGTGGCCGAGGTCTTGAACTTCGAGGCCGCCAGCACGTACTGAAAGCGTTTGCCCAGAAGTTTGATAACGGCTTTATCCAAAGCATCGATTTCGCCACGAATGTCCTCCATGTTGGTGCATTGCGAAGGTTGCAGCGGGTTACGGACTTCCATGTGAATCTCTCCATATGTTGATTCGGGCCGATGTGGGTCGGCGTAAGTATGAGCATTTGTGGCGAGGGGCTAGTCTTCGAGGCCGCGGCGTTCGATGACGGCAAACATGTCGGTCACGTCCTGGACCAGGATCCGGGCGACGTTGGTGACGGTGTTGAGGTCGGTGCTGGCGGAGTCCCGCAGGGTGGTGCAGGCCATCAGGGTCAGGTAATCGAGAGTGGCATGCAGGCGTTCGCTGACGCAGGCATGGAGCTCGGGGAGTGGGGCTTGGGTGTTGATCAGCAGGACGGGGTAGGCGGTGGCGGTCTGGGTGATTGGGGTGAAGCGTTGATCGTCATGTTTCATGGCTTTAGTTACTCGTCTTCGTATCAAAGAAAAGCTACTACGATCCGCTGCGAAACGAATGGGTGGTAGCTGCACGCGGGTTCGCAGACCGAGGATACGAAGGAACCCGGCAGACCCGAAGGCCTCCCACGCACAGCCACCATAAAAATGACGTCGAACGCCAACGGCGCACATTGTTACTTTTATGATGCTTGGTTGCTAGCGTATCTGTAGGGCTGCGAAACCCTGCCACCGACCAAAGCCAGCGGCGAACCAACTATAGAAGTCGATTCCCGCCACAACAACCGCCCTGTAGGACGCCCCCGATCCCCGTGGCGAGGGAGCTTGCTCCCGCGCGGTGACGCAGTCACCGCAAAACCGGGGCCCGCGGTGTGCCTGGGGAAACAAGGCGGCCGGTTTGGGGCTGCTACGCACCCCAGCGGGAGCAAGCTCCCTCGCCACGGGTTGTACTAGGGCTTGAGTTCTGGGGCGGCAGGTTATGCCATCGTCCAATCTGCACTACCGCAAATCCCGATAAAACGCCCTGATTTCCTCCGCCAATAACTGCGGCTGTTCCAATGCCGCAAAATGCCCACCCTTGGGCATCACGCTCCAGCGTTTTACATCGCAGCAACGCTCCACCCAACTGCGCGGCGGCATAGGCAATTCCTTGGGAAACACCGCCACGCCGACCGCAGGCTTCACCCGTTCCCCATGGCTGAACGCAATCGGTCGCTTGCTGCCTTCAACGTACTGCCGGAACGAAGAGCCGATGCAGTTCGTCAGCCAGTACAGCGTGACGTTGGTCAGCAGCCAGTCGCGGTCAATGGCCGGGCGGGTGTCGCACCAGGACAGGATCTTCTCGCCCATCCAGGCCAGCAAACCGGCCGGTGAGTCATTCAGGCCCACCGCTAGGCTTTGCGGTTTGGTGCGTTGGATGTGTCCATAGGCGCCTTCGGCATCGGCAAACGCAGCGGCGTGATGCAGGAAGGCGGTTTCGGCTGCGGTCTGCGGTGGTTCGGTTTCGCCAAGGGGAGGGCGATAGGAGCCTGGGATGTAATTGAGATGGATGCCTGTCACCCGCTCGGGAAACCGCACGCCGAGCCAGGTCGAAACCCCCGCGCCGATGTCCCCGCCCTGGGCGCCGAATCGCTCATAACCCAAGCCGCTCATCAACTCGCCCCACAAGCCGGCCACTTCATAAGGTCCGTTGCCGGGCTGCTGGAATGGCGCAGAAAAGGTGTAGCCGGGCAGGGACGGCACTACCACATCGAAGGCATCCGCCGGATCACCGCCGTGACTGGCCGGGTCGGTCAGCAGCGGGATGATCTGCTGCATCTCGATGAAGGAACCGGGCCAGCCGTGAGTCAGGATCAACGGCATTGGTGCCGGGCCGACACCGCGTTGATGAATGAAGTGAACCCGTTGGCCGCCGACATCGGCGACAAACTGCGGCAGGCGATTGAGCGCCGCTTCCTGGACGCGCCAGTCGAATGCTGTCGACCAATAGGCGAGCAGGTCGCGTAGCACATCCATGTCGATGCCTTCGCTCCAGCCTTGCCCGGCCAAAGGCTCGGGCGGTCGTGCGTTCAACAGGCGACGCCGCAGGTCCTCCAGTGCGCTTTCGGGGATATCGATGGAGAACGGTTCGATGTGCATGGGTGCTTTCACTCCGTTCACCGCCGCCCAGTCCGGGTACTCACATCCACCCACACCGCCAGCACCAGAATGCTGCCTTTGACGATCATCTGCCAGTAGCTGTCGACATCGAGCATCGACATGCCGTTGTCCAGGCTGGTGATGACCAGCGCGCCGAGCAGGGCGCCGTAGACAGTGCCCGAGCCGCCGCGCATGGAGGTGCCGCCGATGAAGCAGGCGGCGATGGCGTCGAGTTCGCCCATGTTGCCGGCCGAGGGCGAGCCTGCGGCCAGTCGTGCGGTGTTGACCATACCGGCGAGGGCGCACATCACGCCCATGATGCCGAAGATCCACAATTTCACCGCCTGCACGTTGATGCCCGACAGGCGTGTGGCTTCCATGTTGCTGCCCACCGAATAGACCCGCCGTCCGAACACGGTCTGGCTGGTGACATAGCTGAACACTCCCAGCAACACCAGCAGGAGCAGCACCGGCACCGGGATCCCGTCGTAGCTGTTGAGGGTGTAGACGAACCCGGCAAGCACCGCGCCGATCAGCACCACCCGCAGCACATCGCGTACCAACGAGTGCGCCGCAAGGCCATGCAAAGCACGATTGCGCCGCTGCTTCCAGGTCAGGAACAGGGTCAGGACAAATAGCACCACGCCCAGCCCGGTCCCTACCGCGTGAGGCAAATAACCCTGGCCGACGTAGACCAGTTCCGGTGACACCGGGGCGATAGTGGTGCCGCCGGTCACACCCAGCAGGATCCCGCGAAACGCCAGCATGCCGCCCAGACCGACGATGAACGAAGGGATGCGCAGGTACGCGGTCATGTAGCCATTGCCCAGGCCGATCACCAGGCCGCACAACGCAACCAGGCTCAGGTTCGCCAGCAGCGGGATGTGATAGACCACATCGAGGATCGCCGCCAGCCCCCCCAACAATCCAAGCAACGAGCCCACCGACAGGTCGATCTCACCGCTGATGATCACCAGCACCATGCCGCAGGCCAGGATCCCGGTGATGGACATCTGCCGCAGCAGGTTGGAGAGATTGCGCGGGGTCAGGAACCCGCCGTCGGTCTGCCAACTGAAGAACAGCCAGATGAGCGCCACGGCGATCACCAGGGCGAGCATTTTGTAGCGGGAAAAGAGTTGTTTGACCTGATTCATTTACGCGGACTTCCGATCATTATTGTTATGGCCATCGGGCTGGCTGAGCGCCGCAGCGAGTACCTGTTCCTGGGTCAGGCCCTGGTTGATGAAATCTCCGCGCAACTGGCCTTCACCGATCACCAGAACGCGGTCGGAAACCCCCAGCACTTCGGCCAGTTCCGAAGAGACCATGATGATCGACACACCTTCGGCCGCCAGCGCGCCCATCAACTTGTAGATCTCGTACTTGGCGCCGACATCCACGCCACGGGTCGGCTCATCGAGGATCAGCACTTTCGGTCGGGTCAGCAGCATTTTCGCCAGCACGGCTTTTTGCTGGTTGCCGCCGGAAAGGCTGGTGATGGGCAGGAACGGGCTCGCGGTCTTGAGATGCATGCGCGAGATTTCCCTGTCGATACTGCCCAGTTCGGCCTCGGCATCGATGCGGGTCATTTTCGAGTAGTTTTCCAATACCGCCAGGGTGATGTTCTGGCCCACCCCCAGGTCGGGAATGATGCCCTGGCGCTTGCGGTCCTCGGGGACCATGCACAGTCCGGCGCGGATCGATTTGAGTGGCGTGCGCGTGTCGACCAGTTGGCCGTCCATCCAGACTTCGCCCTCGTAGCGCCCTGGATAGGCGCCGAACAGTGCCGACACCAGTTCGGTGCGGCCGGCGCCGACCAGCCCGGCGATGCCGAGGATTTCCCCGCGCTTGAGCATGAATGAAATATCGTCGACCCGTTTGCGTCGGGGATTGTCGACGTCGTAGCAAGTGACGTGGCGCGCCTCGAATATCACCTCGCCGATCTCATGGGGTTCGGTGGGGTAGAGATTGCTCATTTCCCGGCCGACCATCTGCGTGATGATCCTGGGGATGTCCATGTCGGCCATGGCAGTGGTCGCGATGTGCTTGCCGTCGCGGATCACCGAAATGGTGTCGCACACCGCAGCCACCTCATCAAGCTTATGGGAGATGTACACGCAGGCCACGCCCTTGGCCTTGAGATCGCGGATGATGTCCAGCAGCACTTCGATTTCCGAGCGGGTCAGGGCGGAAGAAGGCTCGTCGAGGATCAGCAGGCGCGCCTGTTTGTTCAAGGCCTTGGCGATTTCCACCAGTTGCTGGTAGCCACCGCCGTACTGGGACACCGGCAGCGACACGTTCATGTCCGGCACCTTGAGTTCGCGCATCAGTGCTTCGGCGCGGTGGATCATCGCCGGGTAGTTCATGCGCCCGCCGGGCAACGTCAGCTCGTGGCCCATGAAGATGTTCTCAGCCACCGACAGGTCGGGGACCAGGGTCAGTTCCTGGTGAATGATGACGATCCCGGCGGCTTCTGTTTCGCTGATGGATTGCGCCTTGAGCGGCTGGCCGTCCCAGAGGATTTCACCGTCCCAGGTGCCGTGGGGATAGACCGCCGACAAGACTTTCATCAGCGTGGATTTACCGGCACCGTTCTCGCCGCACAGGCCGACGCATTCGCCCGGCCTGACCTTGATGTCGATGCCGTTCAGGGCTTTGACACCGTCGAAGGTTTTGACGATGCCGTTCATTTGCAATAGGTAATCGGACATGGCAAGGACTCTTGGAGAAGGACTTACACATAAGCGAGCTGCCAAGTGTGAGCGTCATGCTGGTCAATCCCCTGTGGGAGCGAGCTTGCTCGCGATGGCGGTGGTTCAGCTTGCATCAATGTTGAATGTGCTGCCGCTATCGCGAGCAAGCTCGCTCCCACAGGGATTTTGCTTGATTGACCAGATTCGTTCAGATCACTGCCCGGCAATCTGCGCCTTGGTATAGAACCCATCCTTTTCCAACAGGTCGATGTTGTCTTTGGTCAGCGGGGTCGGCGTGAGCAGGATGGTGTCGACTTTCTTGCTGCCATTGTCGTACTGCGAGCTGAAGGCAGGCTTCTCGTTGCGCGCCAGTTGCACCGAGAGCTTGGCCGCTTCGGAGGCGATCAGTTTCAGCGGCTTGTAGACGGTCATGGTCTGGGTGCCATCGATCACGCGCTTGACCGCCGCAAGGTCGGCGTCCTGGCCCGAGATCGGTACCTTGCCGGCCAGTTGCTGCGCGGCCAGGGCCTGGATGGCGCCGCCGGCCGTGGCGTCGTTGGAGGCGACGATGCCGTCGATCTTGTTGTTGTTCCGGGTCAGCGCGTTCTCGACGATGCTCAGGGCTTCGGTGGGGTTCCATTCCTTGACCCATTGCTGGCCGACAATCTTGATGTCGCCCTTGTCGATGGCCGGTTGCAGCACTTTCATCTGGCCTTCGCGCAGCACCTTGGCGTTGTTGTCCGTCGGCGCGCCGCCAAGCAGGAAGTAGTTGCCCTTGGGCGCGGCCTTGAGCACGCCGCTGGCCTGCATCTCGCCGACTTTTTCGTTATCGAAGGAAATGTAGGCGTCGATGTCGGCGTTGAGAATCAGCCGGTCATAGGACACGACTTTGATCCCGGCCTTCTTGGCTTCGGCGACGGCGTTGGTCAGCACGGTGGCGTTGAACGGCACGATGACAATCACGTCGACGCCACGGGAGATGAGGTTTTCGATCTGGGAGATCTGTTTCTGCTCGTTGGCGTCGGCGGACTGGACGAAGACCTTGGCATCGAGTTTTTCCGCCGCCGCGACGAAGTAGTCACGGTCCCGCGACCAGCGTTCCAGCCGCAGGTCATCGATGGAAAAACCGATTTTCGGGTGAGCGGCGTCGGCCATGACCGGGAGCGAGAGCAGGGCCAGGGCGCCGGCGATTAACGTGCGTTGGAACTTTTTCATGTGGTGCGTCCTTTTATTGTTGTTTGAAAGACACTTCCTGACGATGAGCGTGGTGCCGGTAGAACTGTAGAGTGCTGAGTGGCGCCGTGGGCAGAGATTTGTCGCGCGAATGTCACAAGCCTTCGGCAAGCATCCTGTTCCGGGGGCTGCTTCGCAGCCCAGCGGGAGCATGCTCCCTCGCCACAGGTTGTCAGGTGTAGATAAACCGGTTGACCACGTTTTCGAGCATCTCCTGGCGACCGCTGACGGCCTGCGGATTCAGCTCGTTGGCAAAGGCGTGTTCGGCCAGTGACGCGAGGCTGAACTCGCCGGCCAGCACGGCCTGGCCGAACGGTTTCTGCCAGCCGGCGTAGCGTTGGTCCTTGAACTGCTGGAGCTGATCGTTCTGCACCATCGCGGCGGCGCGTTCCAGTGACAGCGCCAGCACATCCATGGCCGCGACATGGCCGTGGAACAGATCGAGCTCGTCCACGCTCTGGCGGCGGACCTTGGAATCGAAGTTGAAACCACCATTGCCGAAGCCCCCGGCCTTGAGGATTTCGTAAGTGGCCAGGGTCATCTCTTCGACACTGTTGGGGAACTGGTCGGTGTCCCAGCCGTTCTGCGGATCGCCCCGGTTGGCGTCGATGCTGCCGAAGATCCCGAGGGACGCGGCGGTGGCGATCTCATGATGGAAACTGTGCCCGGCCAGAGTCGCGTGGTTCGCCTCGATGTTGACCTTGATTTCGTTTTCCAGGCCGAACTGCTGCAGGAAGCCGAACACCGTGGCACTGTCGTAATCGTATTGGTGCTTGGTCGGCTCCTGGGGTTTGGGCTCGATCAGCAGGTCGCCCTTGAAGCCGATCTTGTGCTTGTGCTCGACCACCATCTGCATGAAGCGGCCCAGTTGTTGGCGCTCGTGCTTGAGGTCGGTGTTGAGCAGGGTTTCGTAACCCTCGCGGCCGCCCCACAGCACGTAGTTGCTGCCTTTGAGGCGCTGCGTGGCGTTCATGGCGCTGAACACCTGGGCGGCCGCGCAGGCAAAAACCTCCGGGTCGGGATTGCTGGCAGCACCGGCGGCAAAGCGCGGGTTGCTGAAGCAGTTGGCGGTGCCCCACAGCAGCTTGATCCCGGTCCGCTCCTGATGACGTTCCAGGTGGTCGACCATCTGCGCGAAGTGGTTGCGGTACTCCTTAAGCGAACTGCCTTCCGGGGCGACGTCGGTGTCGTGGAAGCAGTAGTAGTCGATGCCCAGTTTGGAGAAGAATTCGAACGCTGCTTCAGCCTTGCCGATGGCCAGTTCCATCGGGTCTGCGACGCGTTGCCACGGGCGCTTGAAGGTGCCGGCGCCGAACACATCGGAGCCCGGCCAGACGAAGGTGTGCCAGTAACAGACCGCCATGCGCAGGTGCTCGCGCATCGGTTTACCGAGCACCAACTTATCGGCATCGTAGTGGCGGAAGGCGAGGGGTGATTGGCTGGTGGGGCCTTCGTAGCGAATCTTGTCGACACCGGGAAAGTACGGCATGGGCGGTTTCCTTTTTATTCTTGGCGGTGCCTCGATACTAGCGCCGGTCCCAGGGCTGCTGATTATGAAAATCACCAACCGGGCGTTCGATTTTGTATTGAGCTTCGGCGCGTGGGCGCCTAGTCTGTGTCCATCGGCCCAGGGTCAACATCATGAAAACCGTACCTCCTGTCCACCGCATCGCGCTGTTGTTCAATGGCAGCAAGATCTACGACCGCGGCATCATCAGCGGCATCGGCAACTACCTGAGCAGCACGCGGGCGTCCTGGGATTTATTCCTTGAGGAGGATTTTCTCTGTCGCTTGAAAGGCATCGAGCGCTGGCAGGGGGACGGGATCATCGCTGATTTCGACGACCCATTGATTGGCGAGGCGCTGGCGGGGATCAACATGCCGGTGGTGGCGGTGGGCGGCTCGTATCAGGATCCGCGCGCCTACCCCAAGGGCATTCCCTATGTCGCCACCGATAATGACGCATTGATACGGCTGGCCTACGAGCATCTGATCGAGGCCGGATTGACCCGCTTTGCCTGCTTCAGCCTGCCTGAAGCGCAAGCCAATCGCTGGGCGCAAGAGCGGGAGAAAGCCTTCCGCCGATTGGTGCAACGCGATGGTCTGCCCGCCGAGATCTATCGGGGCATGGGCACCAGCGCGCCGCTGTGGGACAGCGCTGTCGAACAACAAATTGCCTGGTTGCAGAGCCTGCCCAAGCCCATCGGCATCATCGCCGTCAGCGACGCTCGTGCCCGGCAACTGCTGCAAGCCTGCCTGACCGCCGGAATCGCCGTGCCGGAAGAGGTGGCGCTGATCGGCATCGATAACGATCCACTGACCCGCAGCCTGACCCGAGTGCCGCTGAGTTCGGTGATCCAGGGCACCGAGACCATGGGCCGCACTGCGGCACGGCTGCTCCATCAGATGCTCCATGGCATGCCGTCCACCGGCACGCAGATTCTGGTGCCGCCGGATGCGATCAATGTGCAGGTCTCCAGCCTGCATCAACCGTTGGGCAACCCCTACGTGATGCAGGCGCTGCTGTTCATTCGCCAATACGCGTGCCAGGGCATCAAGACCGCCCAGGTCGCGGCGTATGTCGGGGTGTCGCGATCCTCGTTGGAGTCGCACTTTCGCAAGGAGCGCGGCTGCAGTGTCCACGACGAAATCCTGCGCTTCAAACTCGCCGCTGCCGCCAGCGGCCTGGAAAATACCGCTGCACCGATTGCCGACATCGCCCAGAATTGCGGCTTCAAATCGGCGCAGTACCTGCACACGGTGTTTCGCCGCGAGTTTGGGTGTACGCCCAGGGAGTATCAGCAGGGGACGATGCAGCATTGATTGCTTCTGTGGCGAGGGAGCTTGCTCCCGCTTGGGTGCGAAGCGCCCACAAAAAAGGGGCTGCTGCGCATCCCAGCGGGAGCAAGCTCCCTCGCCACGGTGATTAAGGCAAGCCTTGCGCGAGCCGCGTTAATTCAGGTGTTTTAGGGAAGAGTTGAATGGCTTTCAGGGTGTTGGTAATAGGCGGCTACGGCAATTTCGGCAGCATCGTCAGCCGTCATCTGGCGATGATGCCAGACGTAGAACTGGTGATCTCAGGCCGCGATCCCGCCAAGTTGCAACGCAAGGTCGAAGAGTTGAAAAGCCAATCCGGCGCGACCTGCGAAGGTTGGTGCGGCGACGCCATGGGGCCGGGGTTCGAATCGGTCCTGGGGGCGATGAACATCCAACTGGTCGTTCACACTGGCGGCCCGTTCCAGGGCCAGTCCTATACCGTGGCCGAGAGCTGCATCGCTGCCGGCGTGCACTACTGCGATCTGTCGGACAGCAGGGCCTTCGTCACCGGCATCGGCGTCCTCGATGCCCAGGCCAGACAGGCAGGCGTGGCGATCCTCAGCGGTTGCAGTTCGGTGCCGACGCTGTCGGCGGCAATCATCGATCAGCAGCGGCATCGCTTCCAGCGCATCGACTCGATCGAACATGGCATTACCTCGTCGGCGAAGATGCCGGGGCTGTCCACCGTCGAAGGCGTCCTGGCCTACGCCGGCAAGCCGATCAAGCAACTCAAGGATGGCCGGGTGCATGAGGTGCTGGGTTGGCAGGACCTGACGCTGCGCAAAATGCCAGGCCTCGGCACCCGCGTGCTAGCCAATGTCGACGTACCGGACCTGGATATCTTCGCCGGCCGTTACGGTGCCCATACATTACGCTTCCAGGCCGGCGCCGGGCTGAAGCTGGGCGGCGTTGCCAACTATCTGCTGGCCCAGGCCATGCGCATGGGCATGATCACTGATCATCTGCCGTGGGCCGCCAGGCTCCATCGCTGGGGCCTCTGGTTCGAACGATTCGGCGATGGCAAGAGCGCGATGTACATCGATGTCCACGGCATCGGCACCGACGCCAGACCATTGTCCATGTGTGCGCAGCTCACAGCGCTGAACGACAAAGGCCCGGAGATCCCCAGCTGCGCCGCTGTGGCGCTGGCCGCGAAAATGGCCCGAGGCTACTTGCCCGAACCCGGTGCCCGGGCGTGCGTGGGCGAAATCAGCGTCGACGAATACCTGGCTGCCATCAATGATCCGCAGAACCTGAGCCTGTCTGTGCGCTTCTGCGACGAGCAGGGCTGAGCATGCTTTATCTTGGCCTGAAGTACTTGCACGTCATCGCCGCCATCTTCCTGTTCGGCTTCGGCATGGGCTCGTACCTGTACCTGATCGCCGCCAGCCGCACACGCAATCCTCAGGTGATTGCGTACGTGGCGCGGATGGTGGTCCGCTATGACACCTGGATCACCACGCCAGCCGGCTTCGTCCAGATCATGACGGGCTACCTGTTGCTGCAACTGAGCGGGCTCGCCCTGACCACGGCCTGGGTCATGACCGCGCTGATCATTTTCTTTTGTGTGGGTTTGCTCTGGCTCCCGGTCCTGGTGTTGCAGAAGCATCTGCATAGGCTGGCCTCAATGGCGGCCGAGGCGGAGACGGAGCTCGATGAACGCTATCTGGCGGTTTACCGCAAATGGTTCTGGATGGGCGTTTGCGGGTTCTCGGGGATGTTCGTGATCGTAATGATCATGGTGACGAAAATGACCCCGTGGCAGTGGGCCGATCTGGTGCTGGGCTAGTAGCGATCAGCCCGTTTGTTATTCACATCGGTGACTTAAGGAAGCGGCGTTCGTGATCAGGATGGGGCAGCAGGCAGATGTCGTATTTGCCAAAGAGCCAATAACGATTTAGCGCTATGCGATCGTAAGCCCAGTCTCGCAGCCTGCGAGGCACGTAGCGCAGCAGCCTTACCGGGCGCCAGCGGCGGGGCAGCAGGACAACAACTTCGAAAACTGCATCCGAACGCACCCAGAAGTGGTGGTCGCGAATCACCGCCATCGTGTCGAAATGATCCTGTGGCAAACCTGCCCAAGCCAATAGCGCCTGTCCCTCGGGTGACTGTACGGCGGCCAGTCGTATGCTTTGGTCATGGTCATGGCGAATCAGGAACCGCGCCCAGCCGTTGCACAGCTTGCAGACGCCGTCGAACAGTACGACGGTCTCGCCTGGCCTGAGCAATGGTGCGGGTGTCGGGCGAATTTGAGAAGTTGGCATAACGTGGCTCTACAGGACGCCTGGTTATCCGGATAATACGCCGGTTCTGGCGCAGAGAGCGCCTCGATCGTCCATTCAAGAGCCTGTTTCGATCCATGAGCAACGACGCCTACGCAATGTACATGCGGTTCCAGACCCCCGATCCAGCCATCGGTGCGCGTGAACAGGCGCCCATGCTCCCTCAGGAACAGGCCTGGGCCCGGGAGCATGCGGCGATGCACCGCTTCAACTGGCTGCAGGTGTTGGTCCCGCCGTTGTGCTTCGGTCCCATGCTGCCGCCCATCGTATGGCTGGTGGGGCTGTTGCTCTATCGGGCGCTGTTCGCTCCCAGCCTGGACGTGGACCGCCTCGTCGGTGATGCCCTTGGCTGGCTTGTGGTTGCAATGTTGCTGTTCACCACGGCTTGGGCGCTGCGTAACTTCCTGCGGGACAAACGCGACCCCACCAAGCGCTATTGGCAATCGATGCCGGAGCAAGGGCTCGTCGAGCTTGAACGCCATACTCTGGTCTCGGGTTTCAGCATGTGGTCCAACGACTACGACCCGGATTGCAATACCCTGATGCACTGGGCCGACGGTAAGCTTGAGCGCCTGCAAGACAGTGGCGTAGCGCAATGGGTCCTGGCCAGGACAGCGGCGGGGCAGTGGCTGGTGCTCAAGGAGCAATTTCCAGGCAGCTTTACCTATGCTCGGGAGGGGCAGATGCCGGCGCTGGACAGACAGTTCCAGCCTCGCGAACAACTGGCGATTGCCTTTGCCCCTGGCACAAACCTTTCGCTGGGGCGCCGGTTCGATGGAGCACCGATTCCCGTGCAGGGTACGGCGTATTGGCTGTCCCCCGAAGAGCTCAGACAGTTGGCAAAGGTTGCCCATCACTGGATGTTTTTTCCGCCGGACCGTTATGCGCTGATCAATGAAGGGGATGC
Source organism: Pseudomonas sp. SMV71 (assembly GCF_052042015.1). Taxonomy (NCBI): domain Bacteria; kingdom Pseudomonadati; phylum Pseudomonadota; class Gammaproteobacteria; order Pseudomonadales; family Pseudomonadaceae; genus Pseudomonas; species Pseudomonas sp. SMV71. The sequence goes on from NZ_JBKGGU010000003.1 coordinate 225,703, forward strand.
CGAGTGGGTAGAAAGACTGGTGCAAAGAGCCCAGGCCGACTCGCGAGCAGGCTCGCTCCCACAGTTTTGATCGCGGCGTTCCCATATCCCGTGCTCGCCACAAAGCCCCTGTGGGAGCGAGCCTGCTCGCGATGGCTGCGAAGCAGCCTTATTCACCGAGCCAAGTATTCACCACCCGCCGATCCAACTCCTCCCACTCGGCCATGCCTAACACCCGCGTAGTGTTCAACCCGCGCAAATAACCGCGCAACTGATGGGCAGTGGCGCGCTTGAGCTCCGGGTCAATCGCGTCCTTTGCCAGGAGCACGGCCTCGTACTGGAGCAGGTAATCGGCCACCCGCTCCCGGAAATCGGGCAGTACTGCATCGCGGATCAGGTCAAACGTTCTCATGGCAAGCCTCTTGTCCTTATGGGTATTCGCCTCGGCGGCGTTCAACTATTGCTAGAAGTAATAGTCACCATCACGAAAGGCAAGTTCTGCTTTGTCGCGATTGAAGGGACAATCGCCTCCATCGAACAGGCCGCTCCAGTCCGTTGACGGATGAGCCGACCCCTTTATTTTCAGGATTACACCGATGCGCGCTTTATTTTCACTGTTCATGGCCTCTGCTTCGTTGCTGCTTGCCGGCTGCGCGTCAGCCCCGAACGACCCGACCCTGACGCTGCAAACCAGCAAGACGCCCGCCGAATACGCCGAGTGCGTAGTGCCGAAACTGCAGGGCAGCGCCTTGAAACCGACCGTTTCCCAGACCCAGCGCAGCTATCGGATCGTGGTGCCCAGCAAGGTCTCAGCCGACAACGTGCTGGAAGCCTACAAGGTTGGTAATGGCGGCAAGGTGTTCGTCTACGAGCGACACCTGCTGGCTTCCAACCTGCTGCCGTCGAGTTTCGAGCGCGCCGCACAGGACTGTATCTGACCGGCTCGTAACCGTTTTGCCGTGCTCCTTTGGTTGGCCGCAACCAACCAATTCCCTTGCCCCGCACCGTATCCGGTCGCGGGGTTTTTTTTTGCCAAGGGGATTTGACGCTGAATGGTCGAAACGGCATATTTGCTCGATTGTGATCATTGATGCTCGTTTATGCAGGTTTATAGTGTATGACTTCAGTCCACGAAGCGTTTCCCGGTGAACGCCAGCAACTGATCAGCGAGCGTCTCGCCCGGTATGGCCGGGTGATTGCCGCTGACCTTGCCAGCGAGTTCAAGGTGTCTGAGCACTCGATCCGGCGCGACCTCGGCGCTTTGGCGGCGGCGGGGGTGTGCAAGCGTGTCTACGGCGGCGCGATCCTGTTGCCGGCGGCCGAGAGGCCGATAGACGTTCGGGTACGCCAGGACCCGGTTCGCAAGAGCAGCCTCGGGCAAGTGGCCGCTTCATTGCTGCGAGCGGGCCAACGGGTGTTCATCGATGCCGGCTCGACCAATTTGGCGATCGCCCGCGCCATTGACCCGCAACTGAAACTGACCCTCATCACCAATGCGCCGTTGATTGCGGTGGAGTTGATGAAGCTGCCCGCTGCCGAGGTGATTTTGCTGGGCGGACGCTTGAACGCGACCTCCGGCGGGGTGATCGGGCTGACGGCCGTCCAGCAGCTGCGCCAGTTCAATGTCGATCTGTGCTACCTGGGCACCTGTGCCATCGACCCAGACAATGGGGTTACCGCCTTCGGCCTGGAAGACGCCGAGTTCAAGCGCGCGGTGGTCGCGGCCAGTGGGCAAGTGGTAACAGCGGTGACCAACGAAAAGCTCTCCAGCGTGGCTCACTACCAGGTCGCTTCGTGTGAGGACGTCACCGCCCTGGTGGTGGAACACGATGCGCCACGGGAACGGCTGGAACCTTTCCTGGGCCGGATTGCCAGCGTCGTCACCGCGTCGCAACCGGCTTGAAGGGCAGGGGCTGCGCTGAGAATAATCCGGCAGATGTCAGACAACCCCATTGTCCGCCAGGCGATTTCCGTCTAGTTTGCTGCCCCACATAAGTACAAAAGCAATCAGGAGTCAGCGATGCAACCGATTCGTCTCGGTCTGGTGGGCTACGGCAAGATCGCCCAGGATCAACATGTTCCCGCGATCCAGGCCAACCCCGCGTTCCAACTGGTGGCCGTCGCCACGCAAGGCCAGCCTTGCGCCGGGGTCGAGAACTTCAAGTCCCTGGGCGAGCTGCTGGAAAACGGCCCGCAGGTCGATGCGATTGCCTTTTGCACGCCACCCCAGGGCCGATACGCATTGGTGCAGCAGGCCCTGGCCGCCGGCAAACACGTGTTGGTGGAAAAACCACCGTGCGCCACCCTGGGCGAAGCGCAGGCCCTCGTCGATCAGGTGCGCGAACAGGGCGTCAGTGGCCTGTTCGCCTGGCATTCGCGTTACGCCCCAGGCATTGAAGCCGCCCGCGACTGGCTGTCTGGCCGCACTTTGCAGAGCGTGAAGATCGAATGGAAAGAAGATGTGCGCAAGTGGCATCCCGGCCAGGCGTGGATCTGGCAACCCGGCGGCCTGGGGGTGTTCGATCCCGGCATCAATGCTTTGTCGATCGCCACTCATTTGTTGGCGCTGCCGCTGTTTGTCGAGGCCGCTGAATTGCGCGTCCCCAGCAACTGCCAGTCGCCGATTGCCGCCAGCATCAAGATGTCCGACGCCCATCACCTGGATGTGCGCGCGGAGTTCGATTTCGACCACGGTCATGATGAACTGTGGAGCATCGAGATTCGCTGCACCGAAGGCACCTTGCGCCTGGACAACGGTGGCGCACTGTTGAGCATCGACGGCGAGCGCCAGGCGGTTTCCCAGGAGGGCGAATATGCCGCTGTATACCGCCACTTCCAGCAACTGATTTCCGACAAGGCCAGCGACCTGGACCTGCAACCGTTGCGGTTGGTCGCGGACAGTTTCTTTGTCGGCAGCCGGGCGCTGGTCGAGCCGTTTTACGATTGAGTCATAGGAACCGCTATTGAACGATGAGACATTGTCCATGCGCCTGGAGCGCGTGGCGGCGCACATGCCGGCGGGCGCGCGACTGGCTGATATCGGTTCGGATCACGCCTATCTGCCGGTGGCACTGCTGCGCCGTGGCGCCATCGCTTCGGCGGTGGCCGTTGAGGTGGCCTTGACGCCATTCCAGGCCGCCGAGCGTACCGTGCGCGAAAGCGGCCTGAACCAACGGATCGATGTGCGCCTGGCCAATGGCTTGGAGGCGATAGAACCGGGTGACCGGATCACCGCTATCAGCCTTTGTGGCATGGGCGGCGAGACGATCCGTGACATCCTCGACAGCGGCAAGGCGCGCCTGAGCGGCGCCGAGCGCCTGATCCTGCAACCCAACGGTGGCGAGCAGCCGTTGCGCCAATGGCTGATGGACAACGGCTACCGCATCCTCGGCGAAGAGGTGCTGCGGGAAAACCGCTTCTACTACGAGATCATCGTCGCCGAACGTACCGGGCCGGTGACGTACAGCGATCGGGAGCTGTACTTCGGCCCGTCGCAAATGCAGACACGCAGCCCGACGTTCCTGGCCAAATGGCAACGCCTGCTGAGCCAGAAGCAAAAGACCCTGGCCGGTTTCACTCGGGCGCGGCAGGGGGTTGCCGAACAGAAGGTCCAGGAAGTCGCCCGGCAGATGCGATGGATCACCGAGTTATTGGAATAGCGCCAACGTCAACGTCCCGCTATCGGGTAGTGCTCGATACGACACGGATGCTCGTGTCCATCGCCCTTGCAAATCCCATCCAGATACCGATAGTCGATCCGCACCGATTGGCCTTTTCGAGGCCATTGTCGACGCGGGAGGGTGTTCTGGTAGTCGCTGGTTTCCGGGGTGAAAGTGATCGTCGAGCCTTGCTGCGGACATTGCGTGGCAGGGGATTTCGGGGTGACTTTGAGGATTCGCCCCTGTAACTGCGGGTACGGTTGTTTCAAGACCTCGGCGATCTGTACGTCCAACCGGCAGATCTGCCAGCTCGCGGCGTATACGGGGGAGCACAGTGCGGTGAGCGTCAGGGCGAGCGCTGCATGAGTTTTCATTGCCGGGTGGTCCAGGTCCATGGAGCATGCAGCGTACCAAGACGCGAACGTCTCGTCAGCGTCCGGCTGATCTGATCCTTGGCGTTGCGGTGCATGACAGGATGATGGCACACTGCCAATACCTCATGGGTCAATACAAGGATGTTTATCATGGCCGGTATCCAGGATGTCGCAGCCGCGTTCAGTGAGTTCATGCAATCGTGGCAGCAGGAGCGTCACTACCTGCCGTCATCCATCAGTGTGCTCGGCAATGGCTTCGAGGGATGGTTGAAGTTCGAGTTTTACTTCTGGCTGATCCGCGCCCGCGGTCTGCGCGGCCCCCACGATGGTTGGATGGGCGATGTCGGCGTCGAATACAAGGTGGCGCTGGACCAGCGCTGGTCGCAGATGGACATCGTCACCAAGCAATGCGATCTTTGGATTCGCGACCAGGATGAGCAACGCTTTCACTTCATCGAACTCAAGGCACCTTTTGCCAATGGCAACCAGGGCAAGCTGTTCGAAAGCGCGGCCAGGGACTATTGGTACATGACCCGGCTCAAGGCCCAGGCGGAAAAGGTCGCGACCGGCAGCGTAATCATCCTGGGCGTGAGCTTCGAAGAGACGCGCTGGGAAGAACACCTGCAACGGGTTGAGGAATACGCCGGCTACGTCGAACAGTCATCCAAGGCGTCCGGGGTCGTGCCTGGCGTCGACGGGTTGAGGTGGGCGGTGCTGACCATGCATTACCCCCAACTCGGCGAGCAGCCTTTGGCGCAAGTCACCGCATAACCGTTACCTCGCCTCGGGTCAGGCGGTGAAGAGGGCTGTGCGACTGACGCGATAGCGGATATGGCGGTCGAAGTGGTCTTCGGGGTTCTCGTAGCTTTCCAGTACATGCAGATATCCGGCCTGCTCAAGGGCAGTCAGGTCTTCGAGGGACCAGCCGAAGGGAAAGTCCGTGGAGATGTCTTCGCCCTGGCATTCAACCCAGTGATAGACCCCGAATGGAATGTAGCCCAGCCATTCCGATTGATAGTCGATGGTGTCGCAATGGGTCGTCGCCACGGCCGCTTCGATTCTGGCTTTGATGATGCTCTGGCATTCGTTCATGGTGACTCGTTTGTATGCTGCCGGGGCCTGGAATGCCGGGTTGATGGATAGCGCTGGCAGAGTGTGCTTGAGGAAAACAGCGCAAACAACACCGCCAGATCCCAACGGGCAAGGCGCATGCAGGATTTGTTGGCACCCGCGGGACTCTGTGGGAGCGAGCCTGCTCGCGATTGCGTGGGTCAGTCGGCGACGACGCTGGTGCTCAGGCGCCATCGTGAGCAAGCAAAGAGGCCTGAGCGTTCCCACTCCCCATCATTGGAGCGCGATCCAGCGCAAGCAAGATCCCTGCGCCACGGGTTCGGTGGTTGTTCAATAACAGCGTTGTTACTGGCACAAGGCGACTTCGATGCAACCGAGCAACCGGTCGGCGTCGCAGGGCTTGGGCAGGCAGGCAACGAGTCTGGGCGTGTGGGTGCCCAGGTCGGGGTAAGCAGTGATGAAGATGGTCGGGATGCAAAGGCCCATCGCACCGAGTTGCTCGTGCAGCTCGATGCCGGTCATGCCCGGCATCTGGATATCCGAAATCAGGCAGTGGGTGACGGCAAGGGCCTCGCTCTGGAGGAATTCCAGGGCGCCACAGTAGGTGCGGACCTGATAACCGCTGGACCGGAGCAGGCTCCTGAGCGCGGCCCGGACCGATTCATCGTCATCGACAACAGCAATGGTTCTGGTCTTGCGTATCTGGGTGTCTGGCATAGGGGTCGCTCGTGGCAGCGCCTGTCGTGACTCCACCATACGCGGTCCGGTAGGGCGCAAAAGTATACGTATGTATAGCGTGCTCAGCCTAAAGGGTTGCGCTAGCGTCGCGGAATGAAATAACGGCGGAAACGACATGCAAATATTATGGGACGACGGTGAGCGTATCTTTTCCCGGCACCTGCGTCCGGGTGCCGGTGGGGATATCGCTGTTCTCATGGCCCGGCCCGCCGGCGAACAACCTCGCCCCGGCTGCCTGGGCCGCCTTGCCCACGAGTTCAGCCTGAAAGATGAGCTGGACAGCGCCTGGTCCGTGCGACCGATCGAGATGCTGCGCGATGGCGCCCAGGTGCAACTGATGCTGGAAGACCCCGGCGGCGTGCCGCTGGTGCAGTTGCTGATCGCGCCCATGGACACCGCGATATTCTTGCGCCTCGCCATCAGTATTGCCGTGGCACTGGGCAAGTTTCATCAGCGCGGCCTCGTTCATAAAGACATCAAGCCCAGCCATATCCTGGTGAACTGCCCCGATGGACAGGCACGGCTCACCGGTTTCGGCCTGGCCTCGCGCCTGCCACGGGAGCGGCAGGCGCCCGAGACTTTGGAGGGTACGCTGGCCTATATGGCTCCGGAACAGACCGGCCGGATGAACCGCTCGATCGATTCGCGCAGCGACCTCTATTCGTTCGGCGTCACGCTCTATCAGATGTTGACCGGTACGCTGCCATTCACGGCGTCCGACCCCATCGAGTGGGTCCACTGTCATATCGCCCGGACCACCCTGTCGCCCTGCGAGCGGATCGGCACCGTTCCTGTGATGCTTTCGCAGATAGTCATGAAGTTGCTCGCCAAGACCGCCGAGGAGCGCTACCAGAGCGCCGCCAGTGTCGAGCACGACCTGCGGCGCTGCCAGGAGGCGTGGCACGCGGCACATCGGATCGATCCCTTTACGCCCGGGGAATACGGAGTGTCGGACCGCCTGCTGATCCCCGAGAAACTGTATGGCCGCGAGGCGGAAGTGGCCGCCCTGATCGCGGCGTTTTCGCGCATGGTCGCCAGTAGCGCGCCGGAGCTGGTGCTGGTCACTGGATACTCGGGCATCGGCAAATCCTCGGTGGTCAACGAACTGCACAAGGCACTGGTGCCGTCACGAGGATTGTTTGCCAGCGGCAAGTTCGACCAGTACCGGCGAGACGTTCCTTATTCGACACTGGTCCAGGCTTTCCAGAGCCTGGTCCGTACGCTGCTGGGCAAGAACGACGCGGAACTGGGTCGCTGGCGGGAGGCGTTGCAGGAGGAGCTGGGCGCCAATGCACGGCTCATGACCGATCTGATCCCGGAACTCAAGCTGATCATTGGCGAGCCGCCGGTGGTCCCGACGCTCGATCCGCAGCAGGAGCAGCGTCGATTCCTGCTGGTGTTCCGACGCTTTATCGGCGTGTTCGCCCGTGAGGAACATCCGCTTGCGCTGTTTCTCGACGACTTGCAATGGCTAGACGCCGCCACCCTCGACCTGCTCGAGGACCTGTTGACGAGCGCCGACGTGCGCCACCTCATGCTGGTCGGAGCCTACCGCAGCAATGAGGTGGATGAGTCGCACCCGCTGACGGGCAAGCTCCGGGCGATCCGCAACGCCGGTGGGAAGGTCAGCGAAATTACCCTCAACCCGCTTGCCAAGGTCCATATCGAGCAGTTGATCAGCGAGGCGCTTCACGACGATCTGTCACGTATCGAACCTCTGGCGCAGCTGGTACTGGAGAAGACCGCCGGCAACCCGTTCTTCGTCATCCAGTTCCTCCAGGCTCTCGCCGAAGAGCAACTGCTGGCCTTCGAACATGAGGCGCGCCAGTGGTGGTGGGATCCGGATCGCATCCATGCCAAGGGCTACACCGACAACATCGTGGACCTCATGGTCGGCAAACTGGAGCGCCTGCCGATGGAGACGCAGCAGGCGCTACAACAGCTGGCATGCCTGGGTAACGTCGCCGGGTTCAAGGCGCTTTCTACGGTGCTGGGTATTCCCAAGTCGCAGGTTCGAGCGGTGCTGTGGGAGGCGATCCGCCAGGAACTGGTCGAGCGCCTGGACGGCGCGTATCGGTTTGTCCATGACCGGATCCATGAAGCCGCTTATTCGCTGATCCCTCTGGAGGCGCGTGCCGAGGCGCATTTGCGTATCGGACGGTTGCTTTCAGCGCAGTCGTCTGCGCGCGAGCGCGAGGAAGCGATCTTTGAAATCGTCGGCCAGCTCAATCGCGGTACAACCTTGATGACCGATCCGGTCGAGCGCGAGCAACTGGCGCAGTTGAACCTGATCGCCGGCCGGCGGGCGAAAGCCTCCACTGCTTATGCGTCGGCCCTCAGCTACCTCATCACCGGCATGCAGTTGCTGGATGACGACTACTGGACGCGGCGGCATGGGCTGATGTTTGCGTTGGCCTTGAACCGGGCCGAGTGCGAGTTGCTGACCGGACGACTGAGCACCGCTGCCGAATGCCTGACGGCGCTGTCGAGCCGCGCCGTGACCGTGGAGGAGCGAGCCAGCGTGGCGTGCCTGCTGATGGATGTCTACCTGCTGCTGGACCGCAGCGATGGCGCGGTCGCGGTTTGCCTGGATTACCTGCGGCACGTCGGGATCGAGTGGTCGGCCCATCCGAGTGACGACCAGGTGCGTGAGGAGTACGACCGCATCGGCATGCTGCTCGGGGACCGGGCGATCGAAGACCTGATCGATCTGCCCCTCATGAAGGATCCCACGGCTCTGGTGACCCTCAATGCCTTGGGCAAACTGTTCGCTCCAGCGTTGCAGAGTGACGCGAACCTGGCGGACCTGTTGATCTGCAAAGCGGTCAGCCTGAGCCTGGAGCAGGGCAACTGCGACGCGTCCTGTGTGCTCTATGCCAACTTCTTCAGGGTCGCCGGACGCAGGTTCGGTGACTACCAGATGGGGTTCCGGTTCGGCCAGCTCGGCTGTGATCTGGTCGAGCATCGCGGTCTGACCCGGTTTGAGGCCAGTACCTACCTGTGCTTCTCGTGTTTCGTGGTGCGCTGGATGAAACCCGTCGAGCAGTGCGCTGATCTGCTGCGTCGTTCGTTTGCCGCGGCCAACCGGATTGGCGATCTACCGTACGGCGCCTATGCCGGAAACAGCCTGACGTCCGATTCGCTGTTCGCCGGCGCGCCGTTGTCCCAGGTGCAGGACGAAACTGAACAGGGATGGGTGTATGCCAAGAAGGTGCGTTTCGGCCTGGTGGTGGATTTCATTGCCACGCAGATGATGCTGATCCGAATGCTACGCGGATTGACATCCTCATTTGGATATCTGAATGACGGGGCGGTCAATGAACTGGCCGTCGAACGTCACTTATCCAGCAATCCGTCATTGGCGCTGGCTGAGTGTTGGTATTGGGTTCGTAAGTTGCAAGCACGTTACCTGGCCAACGATCCTGAAGCGGCCCTGGAGGCCGCCGCGAAGGCACGGGACCTGCTCTGGGTGGCCCAGGCATTTTTCGAGGAGGCCGAGTTTCACTTCTACGGCGCATTGGCCCGGGCCGCTTGTTGCGAAAGCGTTTCGATGAACGAGCAAGCAGAGTATCTGATCGCGATGAGCGTCGATCACCAGTGGCTACAGACCTGGGCACTACAGTGCCCGGAAAATTTCGCCAGCCGCGCCGCCCTGGTCGGTGCCGAGATCGCCCGGGTCGAAGGCCGCCTCATGGAGGCCGAGACGCTGTATGAGCAAGCCATCGACGCCGCGCAGCAAAGCGGCTTCGTCCATATCGAGGCGCTCGCCAATGAACTCGCTGCACGTTTCTACGCGGCGCGCGGGTTCAAGAAAATCGCCCGCGTCTATTTGCAGGACGCACGCTACGGTTATCAACGCTGGGGCGCGGACGGCAAGGTGGCGCAACTGGAAAGCCAGCATCCGCTGTTGCGACCCGAAGAACCGACGCCCGACGCGACGACCACCATGGCCACAGCGGTCGAGCATCTCGATCTGGCGACGGTGCTCAAGGTCTCCCAAGCGGTATCCGGGGAGATCGTGCTGGATAAGCTGATCGACATGGTCATGGGCACGGCGATCGAGCAAGCCGGCGCCGAGCGTGGATTGCTGATCCTGGCCCAAGGCTCTGAACTGCGGATCGCGGCGCAGGTGACCACCGCGGGTAACGCTGCGCAACTGCGCGATGCGCCGGTGAGTTCGGCGCTGTTGCCCGAGTCGGTGCTTTATCACGTGCTGCGGACCCGTGAGAGCGTGGTGCTCGATGATGCGCTGGCCGAGACGCCGTTCGCCACCGACCCTTACATCCATCGCCAGCGCGCCCGGTCGATTTTGTGCCTGCCGCTGATGAACCAGGCCAAGTGGGTTGGTGCGCTGTACCTGGAGAACAATCTCGCGGCCCATGTGTTCAGTCCCGGTCGGATCTCGGTGTTGAAGCTGGTGGCCTCGCAAGCCGCCATTTCCCTGGAAAATGCCCGTTTATACCGGGAGGTGGCGGAGCGTGAAGCGAAGATTCGCCGTCTCGTGGATGCCAACATCATCGGGATCATGGTGTGGAATGCCGACGGGCAAATCATCGAGGCCAACGATGCGTTTTTGCGGATGCTGGGCTACGAACGCGCTGATCTCGCTCGCGGCGGCCTGCGCTGGCGGGACCTGACCGTACCGGCGTATCTGGAGCTCAGCGAGCGCTCACTGGGCCAGGCGCTGTTGACCGGTCGAGCGCGTCCATACGAGAAGGAGTATTTCAAGAAAGATGGCAGTCGCTTGCCGGTGATCGTGGGCTTGGCGACGTTCGAAGCCGGTGCCCCGGAAGGGGTGGCTTTCGTGCTGGACCTGACCGAGCGCAGGCAGGCTGAAGAAAAAATCCGCGAAAGCGAACAGCGTTACCGCGAGGTACAGGCCGAACTGGCCCATGCCAATCGGGTCGCGACCATGGGCCAGCTGGTGGCTTCGATTGCCCATGAAGTCAACCAGCCGATTGCCGCGTCCATCCTCAATGCGAATGCCGCGCTGCGCTGGTTGAATGCGCAGCCGCCCGAAATCGATGAGGTGCGGCAGGTGCTGGGGCGGCTTATCGTCGATGCCAATCGTGCGGCGGATGTGCTCGGGCGGATCCGGGGGCACATTCGCAAGGCGCCGCCGCAAAAGGGGCCGGTGGACATCAACGCCGCCATTGACGAAATGATCGAATTCACCCGTGGCCAGATCATCAAGAGCGGCGCCGCGATACAGACCCGGCTCGCCCACGGCTTGCCCCTCGTCGTCGGTGACCGGGTGGAGCTGCAACAGGTGCTGCTCAATCTGATCATGAACGCATTGGAGGCCATGACCGCCGTCAGCGAAGGTGAACGGCAATTGCTGGTCTGCGCGGCGCTCGATCCCACAGGTTGCGTGATGGTGAGTGTGAGTGATTCAGGCCCGGGCTTCGCCTCGCAAAGCACCGACCTGGTGTTTACCTCGTTCTATACCACCAAACCCACCGGCCTGGGGCTGGGCCTGTCGATCTGCCGCTCGATCATCGAGGCCCACGGCGGAATTCTGCGGGCTGCCCCCAACCAACCGCGTGGCGCGACGGTGCAGTTCACCTTGCCTGTTGTTGGGGATTGAACTGTGGCGCGTGCCATTCCATAGGCCCACCGCCGGACCTGTGGGGGCGAGCCTGCTCGCGCTAGAGCCGGGCCAGCCGCCAGCGTTACTGCCTGAGCTACAGCTTCCGGGTTTTGCCTGCATTGCCTATGGCAACGGCTGGAGCCTTGGCTGATTGCGCAGTTGTCGTATGCAGACACGGGTAGCGCTGTCGGCTGGCAAAACGAAGCGCTGTGTTACACTTTTTTCCTTCCATGATTTGCCGAATAAGGACCGTGCATGAACAGCAATTCCTCCTCCCATGAGCCGGGCAGCAAGGGGCCTGTGGTGTTTGTGGTGGATGACGATGCGTCCATGCGCGATGCGTTGAGTAATCTGCTGCGCTCGGTCGGGATCCGCGTCGAGACGTTCGGGTCCACCACGGAGTTTCTCCGGCAACCGAAGAGCGATTGCGCCAGTTGTCTGGTCCTCGATGTAAGGCTTCAAGGCGTCAGCGGCCTGGACTTTCAGAGCCAGCTGGCGGAGTCCGATTCCAACATTCCGATCATTTTCATCACCGGGCATGGCGACATCGAGATGTCGGTCAAGGCGATGAAAGCCGGGGCCGTGGATTTCCTGGCCAAGCCATTCCGCGAACAGGACCTGCTCGACGCCGTGACGGCGGCGCTCCAGGCCGATGTCAGGCGCCGGGAGGTCGCGCAGCGATCTTCCGACCTGCACGCCCGTTACCAGGCCCTGACGGTCCGGGAAAAAGAGGTGATGGCCTTGGCCGCGGCAGGCCTGATGAACAAACAGATTGCCGGGCAGATGAACCTGAGCGAAATCACTGTGAAGATCCATCGTGCCCATGCCATGAAGAAAATGCAGGCCAGATCCTTCGCCGACCTGGTGCGAATGGCGCAGGCGCTAGGAGCGGTGCAGGGGCTTTAAGCCAGCCACCCATCCCTCTCACACCCACCCCAGATCCCTGTGGGAGCGAGCTTGCTCGCGATCACGGTGGGTCAGTCACCTTCGACGCTAGCTGGCCTGACGCCATCGCGAGCAGGCTCGCTTCCTCAGCCGATCGTTGTTGTTCCATCAAACCCATCCCATAGCCCAATCGGCGAGATCAGGCATCGAGGTGGCGTTTTCAGGTAACTGCTTTTGCCGCGAAGGCAGGTAACGTGACGCAACTTTTTCCGCCGTACGCGTGTTCCCGAGGGAATCGAACCACCGCCAAAGACCGCTTTCAGGAGAAGCGGGGCATTGATACAGCAGCCACTGTCCCTCGGCGTGCCTTACTGTCACCACAAGAGAATAAGAACAATGACAAGCCCGACCTTCAAGGATTCGAACGGCCATCTGGCACAGGGCTTCAAGCCTCGTCATGTGACCATGCTGTCCATCGCCGGGATCATCGGCGCCGGTCTGTTCGTCGGCTCCGGACATGCCATTGCGGCCGCCGGCCCCGCGGTCTTGCTGGCCTACCTGTTCTCAGGCCTGCTGGTGGTCCTGGTCATGCGGATGCTCGGGGAAATGGCCGTCGCCAACCCGGACACCGGCTCATTTTCCACTTACGCCGACCAGGCCATCGGACGCTGGGCAGGCTTCACCATCGGCTGGCTCTACTGGTGGTTCTGGGTGCTGGTCATCCCCATCGAGGCCCTGGCCGCCGGCCATGTATTGAACCAGTGGTTTCCCTCGGTCGATGCCTGGATATTTGCCTCGGCTTCCATCGTCCTGCTGGCCGTGACCAACCTGTTCAGCGTCTCCAAATACGGTGAGTTCGAGTTCTGGTTCGCGATGGCCAAGGTCGTGGCGATCATCGGTTTCATCGGCCTGGGCTTCGCCGTATTGATGGGCTGGATTCCCGAACGCGAAGCCAGCGGTCTGAGCCGGCTGATGGAGCAATACGGCGGGTTCGCGCCCAATGGCCTGTCGGCAGTCGTCGGTGCCTTCATCACTATCATGTTCAGTTTCATTGGCACCGAGGCGGTGACGATCGCGGCGGCCGAGTCGGATAATCCTGCGCAGAACATCGCCAAGGCGACGCGCTCGGTGATCTGGCGAATCGGCGTGTTCTACCTGCTGTCGATCTTTGTCGTCATCTCGGTGGTGCCCTGGAACGATCCGCTCCTGGCTTCGGTGGGCTCCTATCAGCGCGCGCTGGAGTTGATGAACATTCCCCACGCCAAGTTCATGGTGGATGTGGTGGTGCTGATCGCCGTCGCCAGTTGCATGAACTCTTCGATCTACATCGCTTCGCGCATGCTCTATTCGTTAGGCCGCCGTGGTGATGCGCCGAAAGCATTGAAAGCGACTTCGGCGGTGGGCGTTCCAAGGGCCGCAGTCGTCGCCAGCACCGTGCTGGGTGCCGGCATCACCTTGTTCAGCTACTTCATGCCGGCGGGGTTGTTCCAGTTCCTGCTTGCCAGCTCCGGCGCCATCGCGCTGTTGGTGTACCTGGTGATTGCGATCTCCCAACTGCGCATGCGCCGGATGCTGAAGCGCCAGAACATCGAACTGACCTTTCGCATGTGGTTGTTCCCCTGGCTCACCTGGCTGGTGATCGTGTTCATATCCGCGGCGCTGGCGGTGATGATGGTCACGCCAGAACACCGTAGCGAAGTCAGTTCGACCCTTGGCCTGGCCCTGGCGATTTCGTTCATCGGCCTGGTGACGTCGCGTCATCCGCCGCAGGCCAAGAGTGCGGTTTCCCTCGGATAACCATCCCCATTCTCAACGGGTTGGCGTCATCTTGCTGGCGCCAACAACTCAACGGACAGGCCCATTCCAGGTGGAAAAAACGCCGCGCCTCAAGCGCGGCGCTTCCATTTGTCACCCATCCGCAAACCCAACCCGTCGAACCGGCACTATCGCGCAGTCACGTGGTCTTAATGGGCGCCTGTAGCGACGAGGATCGTCTCTGATAGCGGCACGTCAGGCTACGTTCAAAGTTACCTCCGATGCCTCAAGGCAAAAAGCTCGCGATGGATTGCGTCTTGGACCGACTATTCCTATTTTTGCGGGCGACATTTCATGGGTTTGCTACTTGATCCGCGTCACGATATCGATGCCGCTTTATTGAGTTATCGCCGGGTGTTCTGGTCGCTGGCGCTGTTCAGCGGTGTGATCAATTTGCTGGTACTGGTGCCGTCGTTGTACATGATGCAGGTGTACGACCGCGTGCTGACCAGTCGCAACGAAACCACCTTGTTCATGCTCACGTTGATCGCCCTGGGACTGTTCATGTTCAGCGCACTGATCGAGTGGGTGCGTGGCGAGGTGATGATCCGCATGAGCGCCGGGTTGGACGAGGCCCTGGGCGAGCGGATTTTCGACGCAGCATTTGCCCGCAGCCTGCGCGAGCACAACGCCAACCCGGCACAGGTTCTTACCGACCTGGCGACGCTGCGACAGTTGATCACCGGCCAGGGTCTGATTGCCTTGCTCGACGCACCGTGGCTGCCGATCTTCCTGTTGGTGGCGTTCATCTTTCACCCGTGGTTCGGCGTGCTGACGCTGGTCCTGGCCCTGGTGCTGGTCGGCCTGGCGCTGTGGGGCGAGCTGGCGACGCGCACGCGCCTGGGGGAAGCCAATCGGCTGGGCGTGCAGTCGGCAACCTATGTCAACAGCACCTTGCAAAACGCTGAAGTGATCCAGGCCCTGGGCATGCTGGGACCGTTGCGCCAGCGCTGGAGCCTGTTGCAGCAGCGCATCATCGCCGCCCAGGCGCACGCCAGCGATCGCGGTGCGCGAATCTCGTCGGCCACCCGGTTCGTGCGCATCTCCGGGCAATCGTTGTCCCTGGGCCTGGGGGCGTTGCTGGTGCTGGAGGGGCAGTTGTCGGCGGGCATGATGATCGCGATGTCGCTGCTGCTGGGACGGGCCCTGGCGCCGGTGGAAATTGCTATCGGCTCATGGAAGCAATTCAATTCCGGCCGCCAGAGCTATCAACGCTTGAGCCAGTTGCTTGCCCAGCACCCACGTGACCGGCTGCGCATGCCGTTGCCGCCGCCTACCGGCGCGGTGCGTCTGGAACAGCTGTACGTCGGCCCGCCCGGCGCCACACAACCGATTCTGCGCGCAATCAACTTCAGCCTCGCCAAAGGCGATGTACTGGCGGTGGTCGGCCCCAGCGCCAGCGGCAAGTCGACATTGGCCCGTGCGCTGGTCGGTATATGGCCGGCCATGGGCGGGTCGGTGCGTCTGGATGACGCCGAGATCAGCCAATGGTCCCACGATGCCTTGGGGCCGCACCTGGGCTACCTGCCGCAGGACATCGAACTGTTCGACGGTAGCGTCGCCGACAATATCGCCCGATTCGGGGAACAGGACGCCGACAAGATCATCGCCGCCGGGCGCCAGGCCGGCATCCACGAAATGATCCTGCGTTTTCCCAAAGGCTACGACACGCCGCTGGGCCCTGGCGGGCTGGGGCTGTCCGGCGGACAGAAGCAGCGCCTCGGCCTGGCCCGCGCACTTTACGGATGCCCGTCGCTGGTCGTGCTCGATGAGCCCAACTCCAACCTCGATGAAGCGGGCGAGCTGGCGCTGGTCCAGGCGATCAACGCGCTCAAGGCCGCTGGCAGCACCGTAGTGCTGATCACCCATCGGCCCAGTGTGCTGGCGGTGGTCGATCACATCCTGGTGCTCAAGGACGGAACGCAGCAAGCCTTCGGTCCTCGCGACCGAGTGCTCAAGGCCTTGATGCCGGGGCCGAGACCGACGGCGGTCAGGGAGGCCAGCAAAGATGCGTGATCTGACGCCCGGAACCCAGGCCTACACCGAGCAAGGGTTGAGTGTACGCAATACCACGATGCTGCCCGGCGCCAGTACCGACGCCAGTGGGGCGGCCCGTTATGGCGTGGGTTTTCTGGTGCTCGCCTTGGGCGGTTTCCTGCTTTGGGCCTGCCTTGCGCCGCTCGACCAGGGCGTCGTCGGCAGCGGCACGGTGGTGGTGGCGGGTGAGCGCAAGGCGGTGCAATCGCTGGTCGGCGGGGTGGTGGAAAAACTGTTGGTCAGCGATGGCGACCGGGTCACCCAGGGCCAGTTGCTGGTGCAGCTCAATACCGTGCAGGCGCAGTCACAACTGGATGTGACCCTGGGCAAGCTGCTCAATGATCGCGCCATTGAAGCGCGGTTGATCGCCGAGCGCCTGGGCAGTGACGAAATTCAATGGCCCGCTGAATTGCTGGAGCGTGCCGACGAGCCGCGGGTGAAGGCGGCCATGGCCTTGCAAAGCCAGTTGTTTCTATCGCGCCGGGCGGAATTGGGCAGTCGTTTGCAGATCATCGAGCATGAGGTCGCAGCGTTGCAGCAGCAGTTGCAAGGCTATGAAGGCGTCAAGCGCAACTACGATGCGCAGATGCGTTTCCAGCAGCAGGAGCTCGAGGGCCTGCGGGACCTGGCTCGCGAAGGTTATGTTCCGCGCAACAAACTGTTCGAGGCCGAACGCAACGCGGCGCAACTGGCGGGGCAGATCGCTTCGGGTGTCGGCGATGTCGGCCGGACCCGCCAAGCCATCAACGAAAGTCGGCTCAAGGCGTTGCAGGCGCAGCAGGAGTTTCGCCGCGATGCCGAGACCCAACTCAGCGAAGTCTCCGCCGAGGCGGCAGGCTACGCCGATCAGATTCGCGCCTTGCAGTTCGAGGTGGACAATGGCGCCATCCGCGCTCCAGCGTCCGGGCAGGTCATGGATGTAAGCATTCACACCGTCGGCGGCGTGGTACAGGCCGGCCAGACCCTGATGCAAGTGGTGCCGCTGGATGCACCGATGGCGATCACCGCGCGTTTCGAGCCGTTGATGGCAAACAAATTGCGGCCGGGACTGCCGGTCCACGTGCATTTCACCGCCCTGCAACGGGTGGATACGCCGACGGTCACCGGCACCGTGACCACGGTCTCGGCGGACCAACTGATCAACGAGCAGACCCACCAGCCGTACTTCTCGGCCAAGGTCGAGATTCCTGTCGAGACCGTTGCTTCGTTGCAGAGCGCCGGGCTGTGGGTACGCCCAGGCATGCTCGCGGACGTGACAGTGGTGACGGGTGAGCGGACCTTGATGAATTACCTGATGAAACCCTTGCGCGAACGCTTGCTGGCGGCCTTCAAGGAGGAGTGAGCATGACTGACCGTAATCGTTACCGTGGGCGAATGCTGCTGGGCTTGTACACCGGTTGGGTGGCGATCAGCCCAGTGTGGGCCGGGGACGGCGGTTTGAGCCTGACCGAGGCGTACGACGCCTCGCGTCTCAACGACCCGACCGTGCAAACCGCTGCCCATGCGTTTGATGCGTCGAAGCAGGAAGAGGCCATAGGCCGGGGTGGACTTTATCCTCAGGTGTCACTGACGTCCCGTTACGGTTATGGCGGGCGTACCGATGGCGGCGACGACCAGAGCTACGTCAACAGCAATGACTACCAAGCCAACAGCGTCACGTTGGCGGCGCAGCAACCGCTGTATGACAAGGGGCGCTGGGCGGCGTATCAGGAGGGCAAGGCACGGGGGCAACTGGGCATCCAGGTGTTCGATGTGGCGGGGCAGACGTTGTACGATCGGGTCGCCAAAGGCTACTTCGAGGTGGCCCGCGCCGAAAACGAGATCAAGCTGATTGCCCAGCAAAAAGCCGCGATCAATGGGCTGGTCATCCAGAGTCAGAAACTCTATCAGGGCGGCCAGGGCGCCATCACCGATATCGATGAGGCCCAGGCGCGCCTCGATCTGGTGGAGGCCCAGGAAGCCGAGGCCCAGGCTCGTCGCGTGGCGGCGCTGCGAGCGTTGTCAGGACGGGCCAGCGTACCGATCGACGACATCCTGCCGATGCGTGAGGAACTGGCCGCCGGCAGCCCGATCCCGCCGGAGCAGGACTTGCCGTACTGGACGGCGATTGCCCGTGACGCCAGCCCCGAACTGGCGGCGCGGTTGGCAGCGGTGAAAGTCGCCGAGGCCCAGGCCGACAGCCAGCGCGCCGGGCATTATCCGACCCTGTCGCTGACCACCCAGCTGACCCGCCGGGAAACCCGTCAGTACCAGGAGCTCGATCCGCGTCAGGACACCTATTACGTCGGCGTGCAGTTGGACATCCCGCTGTATCGCGGCGGTGCGGTACGGGCCTCGGTGGCAAAGGCCGAAGCGCAACTGGCCGGTGCCCAGTCTGACTACGACGTGCAGCGGCAACAGTTGGCCGAGGACATCGAAGCCGATTACCTGGGGGTCGTCGCCGGGTTTGCCAAAAGCAAGGCGATGCAACGGGCGGTGGAGTCCAACCAGCGCGCGCTGACGTCGACCGAGAAGGGCTTCCAGGGTGGCGTGCGTTCGACGGTGGATATCCTGGATGCCCAACAGCGGGTATTCCAGGCCCGTCGAGACCTGCTCAACACCAAGCTCGACATGCTCCAGAGTTATGTGAGCCTGCACACCCACACCGGCCAGATGAACCGCGCGGTGCTGGAGCAGGTGCAGCGTTTGTTTTGAGAGCGGATGCAGCAAATCATCTTTGGATAACGCCCATCCCCGTGGCAAGGGAGCTTGCTCCCGCCGGGCCGCGAAGCGGACCCAAACCCCAGACAGACCAGGTTCATCACTTCACGGCTGCTGCGCAGCCGAGCGGGAGCAAGCTCCCTCGCCACAGTGGATCTGTGTTGTTCCACCGATCTCGTTTCCACCACCGAACCCCTGTGGGAGCGAGCTTGCTCGCGATGGCGGTGGATCAGCGGGCATCGTTGTTGGATGTGCTGGCGCTATCGCGGGCAAGCCCGTTCCCGTATATCAGGCGGTGAAGTCGCTGGCGTGCAGCTCCTTGACGCCGACCAGTTCGAATTCGAACTCGGGGGTGGCGTCGGCGTTGGTGCTGCCGTAGAGGATGCCGTCGGCGAAGCGCAGTTGGCCGGTGGCGTTGGTTTGGTCGAAGGCGTTGCTGCCGATGAAGGTGAAGGCCTCGATCGTGGCGGTCAGTGGGTTGGCATCCAGACCGGTGAGGTCCAGGTGGTCGCCTTCGGTGGTCTTGAAGCCGTTGATCACGTCGCGCAGGGTCCCGACACCCATCTCCGACAACGAATTGAACACATAGGTGTCTGCGCCCGTGCCGCCGGTGAGATTGTCGGTGCCTGCGCCGCCGATCAATCGGTCGTCCCCCGAACCGCCTACCAGCGTATCGTTGCCCGCGCCACCGTTCAGGATGTTCGCCGCGCTGTTGCCCAACAAGGTATCGGCATAGGCACTGCCGGTCAGGTTCTCGATGAACTTCAAGGTGTCGAGCCCGGAACCCACGGTGTTCTGTTGTGCGGACGTCGACAGATTGGCAGTGACACCAGACAGCGCCCGTTCGAAGGACACGGTATCGTTGCCGTCGCGCCCGTCCAGCACGTTGTTGCCGGCACCGGCGAACAGGATGTTGTCCAGCGCGTTGCCCGTGCCGTTGGCCGCATCGGCGCTGTCGATATACAGGTTCTCGACATTGCTGCCCAGGGTATACGCCGTCAGGTTGCTGTGGACGCTGTCGATCCCGCCCGGCAGCGCATTGGCGTTGGTCTCGATCACCGTGTCATCGACGTTGTCGACGTAGTAGGTGTCGTTGCCATCGCCGCCGCTCATGCTGTCGGCCCCGGCGGCGCCATCGAGCACGTTGTGGGCGGCATTGCCGGTGATGAAGTTGCGCCGCTCATTACCGGTGCCGTCGATTTCCGACACACCGGTGAGCACCAGGTTTTCCAGGTTGGCGCCCAGGGTCCAGCTGACCGAGGCTTGCACCGTATCGATCTGCGAGGCCGAGGTGTTGCTTTCCACCACGCTATCGAAGGCGTTGTCGACCACATAGATATCGTTGCCATCGCCGCCGGTCATGGTGTCGGCACCCAGGTCGCCATTAATGGTGTCGTTGCCCGAACTGCCCACCAGGGTGTCCGCCTGGTCGGTGCCGACGATCATCCCGCCTTCGTTATGGGCGTCGTCGAAAATGTCCTGCACGCTGTTGTTGTCGTTGGGATTGCCCTGGAAGCCCAGGTCATCGGCGATGTAATCCGCCAGGCGCTGGCCGACGATTTCCGCCGACTCTTCATGCAGGTGCCAGACGTCATCCGGATACACCAGCGGATCGACTTCGTACCGCAGGGGCAGATCGGTGTAATCCACCGCCAGTTTGACGTCGGCGCGTTCGGCGGCGATGGCTTCCTGGGCGGCGCGGACGTAACCGACACCTTCCACAATCGCGGCAATCTTTTCCTGCGAATAACCTCGGGCCAGGGCCGCATCCTGTTCGTAGTGACCGGTCTCCATCAAGTACACATTGAAATTGCCGAACTGGGCGTGCAGGTAGTCGAACACCTTCAGAGTCGCCGCCTTGTAGGCCGCTGCGGCCGCGGCCTTGTCGGTGGAACGGGCGATCTCCTGGGCGGCTTCCTCGCCCTGGCCCCAGATGATGCCCATGGTGACATTGTCGATGGCCTTGAGCTCAGTGAGCTGATCGCGCAGCAGCGCCTCGGCCCGCAACAGCGCCGGCCCCGGCTGGTTGGTATCGCTCAGCCACCAGCACAACTTCAGTTCCTCGGCGCCCAGGGTCGACAGACCGTTGACTGTACTGCCGCCGACCGCAATGTCGATGCCATTGCCATCGGCATCGGTGAACTGGCTGCGTACGTCATAGGGGGTGTAGCGGTCCAGGTCGTTGACCAGCATCGAGGTGCCGGACTGATTGTCATCCTCGGTCATGCGCAGCAGGCGCGCATTGGACTGGCCCAGGGTGGGCAGGTAGAGAATGTCCTGCTGGGCGCGCTCGCCGAATACGAAGTCGCTGGCGGTGAGGGTGTTGAGGTAGTTGCCGTTGAGGGCGATTTCAAAGCGATTGCCATCGGCGTCGGCTTCGGCGGACTTGACGTAGGTCTTGTCGCCGGCCTCGTTCAGCGTCATGTACAGCGTGCCGTTGTTGCCGTCGCCCAAGCCGATGAAGCCCAGGGCCGATACATCGATCTTGTCCACGCCCACGGTGAAGTCATAGATCGTGTCGGTGGCGGTGACGCCGCCGGTGTCGTAGTCACGGAAGCTGTCCTGCAAGTTGCTGTAGCGGAAGGTGTCGGCACCGTCGCCGCCGTACAGCGAGTCGCGCCCGGCGCCACCGTCGACCGTGTCGGCGCCGGTGCCGGCCTTGATCGTGTCGTTGCCGCCGAGGCCGAGAATCAGGTCCGCGCCCGTGGTGCCGTTGAGGGTTTCGGCGTTGTTGGTGCCGGTGATGGTGTTGGCGGGCGCATCGGCCACTGTCAGGGCGAAGCTGTCGCTGACCGACGCTCCGGATGGGTCGGTGGCCTTGACCAATACGTTGTAGTTACCCGCCGCAGTGCTGGTCGGCGTGCCGGAGAACGTCAGGTTGCTCGCGTTGAAGCTCAGCCAGGCCGGCAGAGCGCTGCCGTCGGCCAGGGTGGCGGTGTAGGTCAGGACATCCTGGTTGGCGTCGGTGAAGCTGTCGTGGGTCACCGTGTAGCTGAACGGCGTGCGTTCAGTGGCACTCTGGTCGAGCAAGGGGATGACGACTACCGGCGCTATGTTGCTCGGCGTGTTCTGGTCGGCGAACACGAAATGGCTGGCCGTCAGGCTGTTCAGCAGGTTGCCCGCCATGGACACCTCGAAGCGATTACCGTTGGCGTCGACGGTGAGGTCCTTGAGGTAGGTCCGGTTGGTTGTCGCGCTGTAGGTCACCTGCAGTGTGCCGTTGAGCCCGTTGCCCAGGCCGATGTAGCCGAGGGCCGAGACGTCGATCTTGTCGGCCGCCACGTCGAAGTCGAGGATCTGGTCGCTGACGCTGGTGGAACCGGTGCGGTAGCTGTCGAGCTTGGAGGTGTAGCGGAACACATCCGCGCCCGTGCCGCCGGTGAGCTTGTCCACCCCGGTGCCGCCGACCAGGATGTCATTGCCGGCGCCGCCGTCAAGTGTGTCGTTGCCGGCGCCACCGAACAGTTGCTCGTTGGCGGCGGTGCCGGTCAGTGTGTCGTTGTTCGGCGTGCCGTTGATCACCGTCGGCGAGGCAGGCACGTCCTTTACCGCCAGGGTGAATGCGTCGCTGACCGTGGCATTGCTGCCGTCGGTGGCGGTGACCTGGATGGAATAGGTGCCGGACGCCGTGTCGCTGGGCGTGCCACTGAACGTGCGAGTGGCGGCATCGAACTTCAACCAGTCGGGCAGGGCGCTGCCGTCGGCCAACCTGGCGCTGTAGCTAAGGCTGTCGTTATCCGGATCGCTGAAACTGGTGGCCGGCACGACGTAGCTGAACGGCGTGTTCTCGGTGGCGGTCTGATCCAGCAGCGGCGTCGCCACCACGGGCGCGTGATTGGTTGGTGAGGTGGTGGCGAAGACGAAGTTGGCGCTGGTCAACTTGTCGAGGAAGTTGCCGTCCAGCGCCACTTCGAAGCGGTTGCCGTTGGCATCGGCCTCCAGGGACTTGATGTAGGTCTTGGTCCCTGCACTGTTGAGCACCAGGTAAACGGTGTTGTTCTTGCCATCGCCCAGCCCGGTGAAACCCAGGGCCGAGAGGTCGATCTTGTCGGCACTGATATCGAAGTCGGTGATCAGGTCGCCCAGGTTGGCGCCGCCGGTGTTGTAGTTGCGGTAACTGTCCAAGCGGTCGGAGAACACAAAGGTGTCGGCCCCGGCACCGCCGGTGAGGGTGTCCATGCCGGCACCACCGTCGAGCTTGTCGTCGCCGGCGCCGCCGCTGAGGCTGTCGTTACCCGCCAGGCCCAGCAGGGTGTCGGCTGAATCACTGCCCAGCAATGAATCGCTGGCGCTGGTGCCGGTGATGACCCGGTTGAAGATGAAGTTGCTGGCGGTCAGGGTGCTGGCGAGGTTGCCGGTGAGGATCAGTTCGAAGCGATTGCCGCTGGCGTCGGCATCGTAATCCTTGATGTAGGTGCGGTTGTTGCTGGCGCTGTAGCTGACCTGCAAGGTGCCGCCACGGCCGTTGCCCAGGCCGGTGAAGCCCAGGCCGGCGAGGTCGATCTTGTCCTGGGTGACGTCGAAGTCGGTGATGATGTCGTCGAAACTGGAGGTGGCGTTGCGGTAACTGTCGGACTGGGCGACGAAGCGGAAGGTATCGGCGCCGGTGCCGCCGGTGAGTTTATCGACGCCCGCACCGCCCACCAGAATGTCGCTGCCGGCCGCACCATTGATGGTGTCGTTACCGGCGCCGCCATAGAAAATCTCGCTGGCGGCGCTGCCCAGCAGGGTATCGTTGCCCGCTGTCCCTTGCACTGTGGTCATCGGCACCGTGGCGCTGACGTAGCTGCCATCGCCATAGATCAGCGTGGCGCCTTTGCTGGTGTGGCTGATGGTATTGGCAATGATCGCGTTGCGGTCGGTGCCGTCCTCGTTGCGCTCGGCCACGCCGTAGGTCGACAAGGTGCTGCCACTGATGGTGTTGCCCTGGATGGTGTTGTCGCTGCCGTTGAAGTATTTGCCGGAGACGCCCTGCGTGTCGTCGTAGGACTGGATGATGATTTCCGGTACGGGGTTGGCCAGGGAGTTGTTGTTGAGCGTGTTGTCGATGATCTCGACGTGGTTGCTGCCGTAGATGCGGATCCCGGCGCTGGCGTTGTCATGGATATCCACGCCGCTGACGTCGACCTCGCTGGACATCTTGATCAGCACGCCCTCGGCGCCGTTGCCATAGACCTCGCCGCCGGTGATGGTGATGTTGCTGGGCGAGGGGATGTTCTCGCTGCCGCGCTGGACCACGATGCCGTTGCCGCCGTTGTTGTAGGCGACATTATTGGTAAGGGTGAAGTCGTGGGTACTGGTCACCACATTGAAGCCGTGCCGGTCGTTGTCGTAGGCAACGTTGTTTTCGAAGGTGCTGTCGCTGAGGAAGTCGGCCACGAAGCCATCCAGGCCATTGCCGTGGGACACGCTGTTCTTGATGACCATGTTGACGGTCTGTTCGTGGGGGTCGAAGCCGTACCCGGAGCAGTCCTTGATCTCGACGCTGTCGATGGTGACGTTGGAATCGTAACCTTCCTCGCCAGGAATATAGCCATTGAACCAGCCGTCGATCTTGCCGGTGGTGTGGTCGCGGTTGCCGTCGATGGTGAGGTTGCTGATGCCGAAGTCGTGGGTTTCCTCGCCATAGGCCGAGCGAATGACCCCGGTGATCTTGGTGTCGGAGCCGTCGGCCACCTTGACCGTGGTCTGGCCCATGCCATCGCCGTACAGATAGACATTGCTCTTGAGCATCACGCAGCCGTCTGAAGGTTCCTCGCCGCCGGACACGATGTAGGTGCCTGCCGGCATATACACCTGCCCGCCGCCGGCGGCCGCTGCCGCATCGATTGCTTTCTGAATGGCCGCCGTGTCGTCAGTAACGCCATCTCCTTTGGCGCCAAAATCTTGTACATTGAAAATCATGAGCTTATCTCCGTATCAGGCTAAAAACCTCGGTAGATGCCAATATTCCATCGGCGACCACCGTGTTAAGACCCAACGGAACGCAAAAGTTGTGACCGCATATCGGCAAAGCGTCAAAAAACCGCATTACCGGATCAACGGTAGGGAACTGCAAAGCGAAGCTGTAACGTTCCCTTGACGCTTTATTAATTTCACCATCGCCCCCCTGTGGGAGCGAGCCTGCTAGCGATTGCGGTAGGCCAGACAATTGTGTAGAGACAGTCGGACGCCATCGCGGGCAGGCTCGCTCTCACAGAGGGGCCGGGCGGTGGCATTGCCATAGGGGTTTCCTCCCAGTGAAAGAGTGGGCTTCCTTGATTGGCATCAACCGCCATCAAGGGCCAGCGCATTAGGCTGATGCGAAAGCACCGAGCGCATCCGAGAACCCCATGAGCTATCCCCTGTTCCTGACCCTGCATCTGTTCGCCGCGCTGGTATTCATCGGCACGGTCTTTTTCGAAGTGCTGTTTCTGGAAAGCCTACGCAAGCAATTGCCTGCCAGGATCATGGTGCTGCTGGAACAGGCCATCAGCCGACGTGCACGGCAATTGATGCCATGGGTGCTGATGGTGTTGTTCGGCGCGGGGGTAGGCATGGTCTGGCTGCGGTACTGGCCGTTACTGCTGGCGCCTTGGCAGTCATCCTTGGGTTTGCTGCTGGTGCTCAAGATCGGCTTGGCGGTCAGTGTGCTGGGGCATTTTCTCTGGGCCATGTGGCTGTTCAGGCGCGGACGGATGAGCGCCCGGCATGTGCACATCATTCACACCAGCGTGTTCCTGCACATGGTGGCGATCGTGCTCCTTGCCAAGGGCATGTTCTACATCGCCTGGTAGCGGGCGGCCCCTGGTTTCATGGCGCTTGATGCAGGTCAAGGTGCCCGGGCGGGTTACGACGGACACTGTCGCCGCGCAGCCATTCGGAGATTGCCATGTTCGATCTTTTTCACACCCTCGGCGAACGACCCTCGGGGTGCGCCCCTGTGGTGGCTGATGTCGATTGCCCGGTGGGGACGCGTCGATTCCACAGTGGCATCGGCTCGCTGGACCTGCTCAGAGGCTTGCGCAACAGTCGGCAGAAGCGCCGCCCGCTGTCCCTGGCAGTCCATCTGCCGTCCCGCCTGAGATTGGCGTCGTGCTCGACCCTGGCCAGCGATTGCCGTTGCGGCGAAATCGACGGCTATCTGCAACGCCTGACCTATGAGCTGGGGCTGGTGGGCTGTCATCTGGGATCGGGCAGGCGCGTCGAACAATTCTGCCTGACCGGCGGCACTCCGGTGATTGCGCACTTGCAGCGGTTGATGGGTGACCTGCGCAAGCGTTTCGATTTCTGCGAATACGACAGCGGCGATCACAGCATCGAAGTGGACCTGCATCACACCGACTGGTCGACCATGGGCCTGATCCGCGACCAGGGTTTTACCCATGTCAGCATCGGCGTGCCGGACATTGGCCTGGACAGCGATCTGTCTGTCGACTGCTATCAGAACCCCGCGCCGATCCATTCATTGATCGATGCAGCGCGCACCTTTGGTTTTCGCTCGATCAATGTCGATCTGGGCTACGGCCATGCCTGGCAGACGCCCGCCAGTTTTGCCTTGAAGCTCTCGACCTTGATCGAACTGGAACCGGATCGGCTGCGGGTGTTCGACTATGCCTGCGCACCGTATCGCTATCGTTCGAAAGACGCCGGGACTGCGGCGTCGTCCTGCAGTCAGGCGGACAAGGATGCGATGCGCCGCATCTGCTGCGAGCAGCTGATCGGCGCCGGTTATCACTACATCGGCCTGGGGCAGTTCGTCAGGGCCGACGATGACCTGGCGGTCGCCCAGGAGCACGGGCGCCTGCACCGCAACTGCCAGGGTTTTACCCGCCACGGTTGCTGCGATCACGTCGGTCTGGGCCTGTCGGCGATCACCCAGATCGAGCATTTGTACGTGCAGAACACCGACGACCTGCACCAATACTGCCAGCAACTGGACGCCGGGCAATTGCCGGTGCGTCGGGGCTGGCGCTGTGAGGCTCAGGACCAGGTCAGGGCCACCGTGACCGAACAATTGTCCTGTGACCTGGAGCTGGACATCCCGGCCATCGAGGCGCGATACGGCCTGGTGTTGCGCGAGCACTTCGCGCCCATCTGGCCGGTGCTCGAAGCGCTGCATGACAAGGGACTGATCGAAATGTCGAGTCGTTTCATCGGCATCCTGCCGGCGGGGCGTTTGAGCGTGGATGCGATCTGCAGCCTGTTCGACCCGGATCTGCTGGGCGCCACTCCACACCCTTTTGAAAAGTTGAATCCTGCATGAACGCTGTTTCTACATTCGACCGAGCCCTGGTGGAAAAATACGACCGCCCCGGTCCGCGCTATACCTCGTATCCGACGGCTCCGCAGTTTCACCAGGCGTTCGCCATGGATGAATACCGACAGGCGGCCCAGCGCAGCAACCAGGCGTCGGTGCCCAAGCCGCTGTCGGTGTACATCCATATCCCGTTCTGCCAAAGCCTCTGTTATTACTGCGCGTGCAACAAGATCATCACCCGCAAGACTCATCGCGCCGCCGAATACCTGAGCTATCTCAAGCGCGAGATTGTCCTGCAGGCGGCGCTGTTCGATCGCTCGCGCAAGCTGACGCAACTGCACCTGGGCGGGGGCACGCCGACCTACCTGACCCACGCGCAATTGGCCGAGCTGATGGATTGCCTGCACCAGCATTTCGACATGGATGACAGCGACGAGCATGAGTTTTCCATCGAAGTCGATCCACGCACCATTGATGCCGAACAGGTCCGTGGCCTGCGGCGGTTGGGCTTCAATCGCCTGAGCTTCGGGGTCCAGGATTTCGATGCGCAGGTACAGGCTGCGGTCAATCGGCTGCAAAGTGTCGAACAAGTGGCCGAATTGATCGCGGCGGCCCGTGAGGCGCGCTTCAAGTCGGTCAGCGTCGATCTGATCTACGGCCTGCCGTTGCAAACCGTTGCCAGCTTCGACGTCACCTTGAGCAAGATCATCGCCCTGCGTCCGGACCGGATCGCGGCCTATAGCTATGCGCACTTGCCTCAGCGGGTGCGGGCACAACGGATGATCCGACCCGAAGACATGCCGCCGCCGGAGCGCAAGCTGGAGCTGCTGGAACTGACCATCGACCGGTTGACCGCCGCCGGATACGCCTACATCGGCATGGACCATTTCGCCCTGCCGGAGGATGAGCTGGTGGGCGCCCGGGCCCAGGGCTCCCTGCAACGAAACTTCCAGGGGTACTCCACCCATGCCGACTGCGACCTGATTGGCCTGGGTGTGTCGTCGATCGGCAAGGTAGGCGACAGCTACAGCCAGAACGTCAAGGAGCTTTCCCAGTATTACGCCCGCCTGGACCAGGACTTGCTGGCGGTGCAGCGCGGCTATCGTCTAAGCGCCGATGATCGTGTAAGGCGCGAAGTCATCAGCGAGCTGATGTGCCATGGGCGAATTGACTTTGCCCGGATCGAAGCCGCACACGGTATCCGTTTCAACGAATACTTTGCCGATGCGCTGGAGCGGCTTCAGGAGCAGGCGGGTGATGGGTTGCTGGATATCCACACCGATGCGCTGGTGTTGCGCCCCCAGGGGCAGTTGATGATGCGCAGTGTGGCGATGGCGTTCGATGCTTATCTGGTGGGGGATCAGACAGTCCAGTATTCGCGGACTGTTTGAAATGGATAATATGACCCACCTGTGGTGAAACCGCTCTTGCGGCGAGGGAGCTTGCTCCCGCTGGGCCGCGCAGCGGCCCCCTCTGCCGGGTAGAGCTGTTCGACTCGGTGCACCGCATTGGCTGGCTTGTGGGGCTGCTTTGCAGCCCAGCGGGAGCAAGCTCCCTCGCCACAGGGGCTGATTTTCAGCTCGGGGTTTGTAGGGCTGCTTTGCAGCCCAGCGGGAGCAAGCTCCCTCGCCACAGGGGCTGATTTTCAGCTCGGGGTTTGTGGGGCTGCTTTGCAGCCCAGCGGGAGCAAGCTCCCTCGCCACAGGGGCCGATTTTCAGCTTGGGGTTTGTAGGGCTCGTTGCAGAAAAGCGGCCGTGCGGCTCTCGGCTGATCTCGCCACCACCTCTGGAGCGCCGCACGCCACGACTTTCCCGCCCTGGGCGCCGGCGCCTGGGCCGATGTCGATGACCCAGTCGCTCTGCGCCACCACCCGCATGTCATGCTCCACCACAACCACCGTATGACCTTCATCCACCAGGCGATTGAGCTGCACCAGCAAGCGATCCACGTCCTGGGGATGCAATCCGTTGGTGGGTTCATCCAACACATACAAGGTCGCGCCACGGGCCTTGCGCTGTAGCTCCGTGGCCAGCTTGATGCGCTGCGCTTCACCGCCGGACAGTTCGGTGGCGGGTTGTCCGAGGCGCAGATAGCCCAGGCCAATGTCTTGCAAGACCTGCAAGGTGCGCCGGGCCGCAGCCTGCTCGGCGAACACTTCCAGCGCCTGGTTCACCGTCAGTTGCAGCACTTGGGAAATATCCAGGCCTTGCCAGGTCACCGCCAGGGTCTGCGGGTTGTAGCGCGCACCGTGGCAGGTCGGGCAGGGCGCGTACACGCTGGGCATGAACAGCAATTCGACGCTGACGAAACCCTCGCCTTCGCAGGTCTCGCAGCGGCCCTTGGCGACGTTGAAGGAAAACCGCCCGGCATCGAAGCCCAGGGTCTGGGCCTGCTCGGTTGCGGCGAACAACTTGCGCACGTGATCGAACAGCCCGGTGTAGGTGGCGAGATTGGAGCGTGGAGTACGTCCGATAGGCTTCTGGTCGACCTGGACCAAGCGCTTGATGACGTCGAGCCCGGCGGTGACGACGCCGCCGCTGGTTTGCACGGGTTCGTCTTCCAGGCTCTGCTCCTCGGGCTCAGCGTTGGCGCTGGCCTGGCCCAGGTGGGCACCGACCAGGTCCAGCAGCGCCTGGCTGACCAGGCTGGACTTGCCGGAGCCCGAGATGCCGGTGACCGCCGTGAAGCAGCCCAGGGGAAAGGCCGCGCTGAGGTTGTCGAGGTTGTTGCGGGTGATGCCTTCCAGGCGCAGCCAGTCCTTGGGTTCGCGGGGGCGGCGCCCGGCAGCCGACTGCTCGGCAAAGAGATAGGCGCGGGTCCGTGATTGCGCTACGTCAACCAGGCCTGTTGGTGGACCGCTGTAGAGAATTGTCCCGCCTTGTTCACCTGCATCAGGGCCGACGTCGATGAGCCAGTCGGCGCGGCGCATGGTGTCCAGGTCGTGCTCGACCACGAACACCGAATTGCCCGCCGCTTTCAAGCGTTGCAGGGCTTCGAACAGCGCTTCGCTGTCCGCCGGATGCAGGCCCGCGGAGGGCTCGTCGAGCACGTAGATCACGCCGAACAACTGGGAGTTGAGCTGGGTTGCCAGCCGTAGGCGTTGCAGCTCGCCGGAAGACAGCGTAGGCGTGCTGCGCTCCAGGGCCAGGTAGCCGAGGCCGAGATCGATCAGGGTGACGATCCGTTCCAGCAGCTCGGCGGCGATGCGTTGCGCGGCCAGGCGTTTTTCCAGCGACAGGTTCGGCGTGTGGCGGGCGTCCGGTCCGCCCGCATGCGGGTTCTCGCCCCGGGCCGCGCGTTGCTCACGGGCCTCGCGGGTCTGCTGGTGCGTAAGGACTTCGCCCGGTTCTTCGGCCTGTTCGAGGTAGGCCGGCGCCAGCACCCCCTTGAGCACCTCGGCCAGGTCCAGCAACGGCAGTTGGGACAGTTCAGCGATGTCCAGGCCGGCGAAGGTCACGGTCAATGCCTGGCGCTTGAGGCGCTTGCCCTCGCAAGCAGGGCATGGACTGGCGCGCATGTATTGCGCCACGCGCTTGCGCATCTGGGCACTTTGCGAATGCATGAACGTGTGCAGCAGATAGCGCCGGGCACCGCTGAACGTGCCCTGGTAGCTGGGCTCGAGCTTGCGCTTGAGCGCCGCTCGGGTCTGCGCCGGGGTCAGCCCGGCGTACACCGGGACGGTGGGGGTTTCTTCGGTGAACAGAATCCAGTCGCGCTGTTCCTTCGGCAGGTCGCGCCAGGGAATGTCGACGTCATAACCGAGGGTCACCAGGATGTCCCGCAGATTCTGTCCTTGCCACGCCATGGGCCAGGCCGCCACGGCGCGCTCACGAATGGTCAGTGACGGGTCCGGGACCATGGACGCTTCGGTCACTGCATAGACCCGCCCCAATCCATGACACTCGGGGCAGGCGCCTTGCGGCGTGTTGGGCGAGAAGTCTTCGGCGTAGAGCATCGGTTGGTCGGCCGGGTAACTGCCGGCGCGGGAGTAGAGCATGCGGATCAGGCTCGACAGGGTGGTGACGCTGCCCACTGAAGAACGTGCGCTGGGCGAGCCGCGTTGTTGTTGCAGGGCCACCGCCGGCGGCAGGCCTTCGATGCTGTCCACGTCCGGCACGCCCACCTGGTCGATCAGGCGCCGTGCATAGGGCGCCACCGATTCGAAGTAGCGACGCTGGGCTTCGGCATAGAGGGTAGAAAACGCCAGCGACGACTTTCCGGACCCTGACACGCCGGTAAACACCACCAGGGCGTCGCGAGGAATATCGACGTCGACGTTCTTGAGGTTATGTTCGCGGGCGCCGCGCACCCGGACGAAGCCGGTGCCTTCAGGCTGTTGAGGAGTGGCAGCGGGGCCTGAGCGTGAGGGCATGGCGCGTTCCTTGTGGGCATCTGCTTTGGCGCGTTGAGTTCGGCGGTGTAATGGCGCCAGTTGAAAATGGAACCTGGGTCACAGCGTTGACAAGTATGCGACCGGCTTCATCCGTTCTCGTGCAAAAAAAATTTACTCCAGGGGCAAGAGATGAGAAAAGCTTTCCCGATTTTCTCCCTGGATACGGACTTCCCCATGCCTCGATCAAAGCTGTTCACTACTCTGTTTGTCGCGCTGCTGGGCGGCGCCGCGCTGTGGTACATGTGGATCCTGACCAGCGCCAAGCTGGAGTGGGGCGGTGCCAGTCCCGACCAGCAACAGCTGGGCACGGTGCAGGATACCCGGATGCGGGCAATGACCCAATATTGCACGGGCGTGGTCGCGACCGGGCAAGGTACCTGGCTGGTCGGGCGCCTGAATGGTGATGCGAGCCAGTTGAAACCCGCGGCCGAGGTGGTGAACCTCGATACCGTGGTCTATGGCAAGCCGAAGGCGCCGCAATCATCCGGGATTTACTCCCATTTATTCGTACCCGAGGAGGAGGAAACCTCCTTCATTTCACGCCTGGATGCTCAAGGCCAGTTCCAATTGGTGGCCCACGTCAGCGGCGCGGCTTGCCTGGTCGCCAGCCCGGACGGCGCCAGCCTGTTCCTGCTGACCGGGCTCGACCGGCCTGAAACGGCAAGCGCCGACGGCATCAACCAGACCGTGGTGCTTCGCAGCGACGACCAAGGAAAACACTGGACCTGGTTGACCAAGGGCTGGTTCGCCGAAGCCGATTATGTGGCCTGGAGCCTGAAACCGTATTTCCACAACGCGGATGAAGTCTGGGCCTGGGGACGACCGGACGTTGCGCAGGATGACAGCGGCGAAGCGACTCCAGGCGCCGTGTCCACCGGGGTCTTTTACTCAGCCGATCGTGGCATGAACAGTACTGCGATCATGGCATCCGAGTCGTTACTGGTGCCCGCTGCGTCAGTGCATGAAAAACATCCGGACATCACTCAATGGCACACCGACCGAGGCGAGCACGGGGAGGTGCAGACCAATGTCCTGCAACTGGACGCCCGGCAAG
This sequence comes from Pseudomonas sp. SMV71, assembly GCF_052042015.1. Taxonomy (NCBI): domain Bacteria; kingdom Pseudomonadati; phylum Pseudomonadota; class Gammaproteobacteria; order Pseudomonadales; family Pseudomonadaceae; genus Pseudomonas; species Pseudomonas sp. SMV71. Next base: position 258,238 of record NZ_JBKGGU010000003.1, read on the forward strand.
CATTCATCTGGGTGTCCCAGCGTTTTTGGGCCAGCAACCCTGACGGCGTCGGCAACCATCTTGCGTTCAACCTGACCACTCGCGCCCGACTGCAACGCGAGGAGGGGCCATGGCGAGTCGTCGAGATCCAGCGTGACGACAACCTGTACGTCTCCAGGCTGATCCAGAACGATGCCGGGAAGGTCATCGGCCTTATCGACCAGGGCAACCAGGGCCGCGACGTCGTCGCCGAACTGGATACCACTGCGCTGGCCTGGCGCACCCTGGGTGACCTGCCCAGCGTGTTTTCGCCCCTGCCATCGGCAAGCCAGGTGCGCGGGACAAACTTCTGGGTCGGGCAGAACAGCCTGCTGGTCAACACCACCAGCGCCCACCAGCCGCCGCGCTGGCTCTACTGGTGGGCGGACGTGAACATCTCGGCTGACGGGGTGTTCTACTCCAGGGACTGGGGCCAATCGTGGACACGCCTGGACATTGATGGCTACCTGGGCATCATCGGGTTCCAGCCGGACCAGGATCGGGTGTTCTGGGGCAACGGCAATTGGTACGACAACAATGATGGAGGGCTTTACTCCTATGGGTTGCGCTGAGGATCGCCGAGCTTGGAGGTCGGGACTGACCCAATCCTCTGTGGCGAGGGAGCTTGCTCCCGCTGGGCTGCGCAGCAGCCCCAAGGCCAGGCGCCTCGGTGAATCGGATAGAACGCGTTGAGTCTGCATGGAGGCGCTTCGCACCCCAGCGGGAGCGAGCTCCCTCGCCACGGGGCCTGAGTTGCTGGGGCTGATGTGGGGAACTCAGTTTTTTGCAAGTTGATTTCAATCAAGGGCCGCTGAAGGGCAGGCTCCTACCATGAGCGCCAAGTTCCTGCCTACAAGCCTTGGCGTCCATGACCCTTTCCTTTGCAATGCTGCATCCCTCCCGCTCCTGGCTCCATGGCCTGTTCGCACTCCTGCTGACATTCACCAGCCTCGCCCAGGCCAGGGACTACGGCGACATCCAGCAGCAACGCATTCATCATGTCCTGAACCGGACCGAGACGATTTCCGAGCCCGATGGGCGCTTCAAGGTGCGCACCTTGTCGGCGGAGGGCAAAGTCCTTGGGTATGTGTTCCAGAGCCTGGACGTGGTGGACATTCCCGCTTACTCGGGAAAGCCGATCAACGTCCAGGTGATTCTCGATCCGGCCGGGGTGATTCTCGATGCCTACGTGCTGGAACACCATGAGCCGATCCTGCTGATCGGCATTGCCGAAGAGAAACTCCACGCCTTCAGTGCGCGCTACAGCGGCATCCAGGTCAATCAAAGGGTCGTCGTGGGACATTCCAGCGACCCGAATGCGGTGACGGTGGACGCGATTGCCGGTGCCACCGTGACGGCGATGGTGGTCAACGAAGTGATCATGCGCGCGGCCCATGACGTCGCGGTGTCCCTGGGCCTGGTCAAGAGTGATTCAGCGGTGGCAGTGGCGCCGGCCCGGATTCGCGAAGAGGTCTATCAGGCTGCCGACTGGAGTACGCTGGTCGGCGATGGTTCGGTGCGGCGCCTGCATCTGACGCGTGGCCAGGTGGACGATTCCTTCAAAGGCACCGAGGCCGAGCAGGTCGAAGTCGCCAGCGCCGGGCAGAGGGACGATACCTTCATCGACCTGTACCTCACCCAGCTCAACCCGCCCACCGTTGGCCGCAACCTGTTGGGGGAGGCGCAATATCGCACGCTGATGGCCGCGCTCAAGCCCGGCGAGCAGGCCATCGCGGTGATGGGCAGCGGGCGCTATTCCTTCAAGGGCTCGGGGTATGTACGCGGTGGGATTTTCGACCGGGTGGTGTTGCGCCAGTTCGGCGACACCATCAGCTTCCGCGACCTGGATTTCCAGCGCCTGGATGACGTGGCCCTCGATGACATGCCGGCCTTCGATGAAATGGCGATCTTCATCATCCGCGCTTCCCATCGTTTCGATCCCGGTTCGCCCTGGAGCCTGGAACTGCTGGTGCGGCGTCAGACCGGGCCGGTGAGCGGCACCTTCAGCAGTTTCGAACTGGCCTATCAACTGCCCGAGGCCTACCTCGAACGGCCATTGCCCAGCGCCGCGCAACGGGCAGCGGCCGAAGAGGCCAGCCGGCCGCTATGGTTGACGCTGTGGTATCAGAAGAATGTCGAGATCAGCGTGCTCGGCGTAGCCCTGTTGGTCCTTACGGGCATCCTTTTTTTCCAGGACGCGCTGGCCCGCCGGCCCAGGCTCCTGCACTGGGTGCGCCGGGGTTACCTGGTGTTCACGGTGGTATTTCTTGGCGGCTATGGTTTGGCCCAGCTGTCGGTGGTTAACGTCTTGACGTTCGTCCACGCGTTGTTCGAAGGTTTTCGCTGGGAACTGTTCCTCACCGATCCGCTGATATTCATCCTTTGGGTATTCACCGCCGCCAGCATCCTGCTGTGGGGGCGTGGTGTGTTCTGCGGCTGGCTGTGTCCGTTCGGCGCGCTGCAAGAGCTGATCAACGAACTGGCGCGCAAGTTCAAGGTGCCACAGTACGAGCTGCCGTTTGCGGTTCACGAGCGCTTGTGGGCCATCAAGTACATCATCCTGCTGGCGTTGTTCGGCGTGTCCCTGGAGTCCATGGCCACCGCCGAGCGGCTGGCCGAAGTCGAGCCATTCAAGACCGCTATCACCTTGAGGTTCGACCGCCAGTGGTGGTTCGTGGCGTATGCCGCCGGCCTGCTGCTGATCAATCTGTTCACCCGCAAAGTCTATTGCCGCTATATCTGCCCGCTGGGCGCCGCCCTGGCGATGCCGACGCGCCTGCGCCTGTTCGACTGGCTCAAGCGTCGCAAGGAGTGCGGCAACCCCTGCCAGTTGTGCGCCAAGGAATGCGAGATCCAGGCGATTCATCCTGATGGCCGGATCAACGCCAACGAATGCCATTACTGCCTCGATTGCCAGATGACCTGGCACAACGAGAACAAATGCCCGCCGCTGATCAACAAGCGCAAGAAGCGCGGCAAGGCGAGTACGACCGATGGGTCATTGATTCCCGTGGTGCAGGTGCCGCCGACGCCTTGAGGCGCCCTCAGGCCTGTCCCCCTGACCGATTCATTCTTGATGGAGCATTAGCATGAACGACAAGAACAACGACACCACCGACATGGCGCCAGAACCCAGGGGCGTAAGCCGACGCAGCTTCCTCGGCACGGGCGCGGTGACTGGCGCGGTACTGGCCGGCGCCACGGCACTGGGCACCGGGACGTTCACCCGCGAATCCTGGGCCGCGGCGGCCAAGGAAGCCAAGTCCAAGATCCATGTCGCGCCCGGCGAGCTGGATGAATACTACGGTTTCTGGAGTGGCGGCCATCAGGGTGAGGTGAGGGTGCTGGGGGTGCCGTCGATGCGCGAGCTGATGCGCATTCCGGTGTTCAACGTCGACTCGGCCACCGGCTGGGGGCTGACCAACGAAAGCAAGGTGATTCTGGGGGACAGCGCCAAATACCAGAACGGCGACTGCCACCACCCGCATATTTCCATGACCGATGGCAAATACGACGGCAAGTACCTGTTCATCAATGACAAGGCCAATTCCCGGGTCGCGCGCATTCGCCTGGACATCATGAAGTGCGACAAGATCCTCACCGTGCCTAACGTGCAGGCGATCCACGGCCTGCGCCTGCAAAAGGTGCCGTACACCAAGTATGTGTTCGCCAACGCCGAGTTCGTGATCCCGCACCCCAACGACGGCCGTACCTTCGACCTGCAAGACAAGAACAGCTATACGATGTTCAACGCCATCGACGCCGAGAAAATGGAGATGGCGTTCCAGGTGATTGTCGACGGTAACCTGGACAACTCCGACGCCGACTACACCGGCAAATACGCTGCGAGCACCTGCTACAACTCGGAGAAAGCCTACGACCTGGGCGGCATGATGCGCAACGAGCGCGACTGGGTCGTGGTGTTCAACATCCCGCGGATCGAAGCGGCGATCAAGGCCGGCAAGTTCATTACCCTGGAAGGCTCCAAGGTGCCGGTGGTCGATGGTCGTAAAACCGACGGCAAGGACTCCGAATTCACTCGCTACATTCCCGTGCCGAAGAACCCCCACGGGTGCAATACCTCCTCCGACGGCAAATATTTCATCGCCAATGGCAAGCTGTCGCCCACCGTTTCGATGATCGCCATCGACCGACTGGATGACCTGTTCGCCGGGCGCTACAAGGACCCGCGCGAGGTGATCGTCGCTGAACCGGAGCTGGGCCTGGGCCCGCTGCACACCACCTTCGACGGACGCGGCAATGCCTACACCACGCTGTTCATCGACAGCCAGGTGGTGAAGTGGAACATGGACGAAGCCATCCGCGCCTACAAAGGTGAGAAGGTCAACTACATCAAGCAGAAGCTCGACGTGCAGTATCAGCCCGGGCATAACCACGCGTCCTTGACCGAGACCAGCGAGGCCGATGGCAAGTGGCTGGTGGTGCTGTGCAAATTCTCCAAGGACCGCTTCCTGCCCACCGGGCCGCTGCACCCGGAGAACGACCAACTGATCGACATTTCCGGTGAAGAGATGAAACTGGTGCACGACGGCCCGGCGTTTGCCGAACCCCACGATTGCATCCTCGCCCGACGGGACCAGATCAAGACTCAGAAAATCTGGAACCGCAACGACCCGTTCTTCGCCCCAACCGTGGAGCGAGCCAAGAAGGACGGCATCAATCTGGAGACAGACAACAAGGTCATCCGCGACGGTAACAAGGTGCGGGTGTACATGACCTCCATGGCGCCGGCCTATGGCCTGACCGAGTTCACCGTCAAGCAGGGCAACGAGGTGACGGTCACCATCACCAACATCGACCAGATCGAGGACGTGTCTCACGGTTTCGTCATGACCAACCATGGCGTGAGCATGGAAATCAGCCCGCAACAGACTTCGTCCATCACCTTCATTGCCGACAAGCCCGGCCTGCACTGGTACTACTGCAGCTGGTTCTGCCACGCCCTTCACATGGAAATGGTCGGGCGCATGCTGGTTGAAAAAGCCTGAGCCGGCGGATCTGGGAGACTGCAATGACCGGGGACATGCGACGACTTGCAAGCGACGCTCGGCAACCGGTCATTGCGCTGGTGCTCTGGCTGCTCTCGGGCGGCGTGTTCAGCGCGCCACAGTCGATCACCGATCTGCCTTTGCAGGCCGACGGGGAGCGGCACTGGCGCTTGCCTGCCGGTCAGTACCAGGGCGCGTTCAGCATCGATCAACCCATGACCCTCACCTGTGAACCGGGCGCGGTATTGCGGGGGCAGGGCGAGGGTAATGGCCTGACTATCCGTGCACCGGATGTCCAGGTCCAGGGCTGTACCTTCCTGGATTGGGGCCATGACCTGACGGCCATGAACGCCGCGGTGTTCATCCAGCCGGGCGCCCATGGCGCCGTGGTTCGCTCGAACCGGATGCAGGGCCAGGGTTTTGGCATCTGGGTCGATGGTACGCGAGACGTGAGCCTGGTCGACAACCGCATCCAGGGCGACCCGAGTCTGCGCTCCCAGGACCGCGGCAACGGCATCCACTTGTATGCGGTGCATGGCGCCCGAGTCATTGGCAATCAGGTACGCGACACCCGCGACGGTATCTACATCGACACTTCCAACGGCAACCTGCTTCAGGGCAACACCCTGGAGGACCTGCGCTACGGCGTGCATTACATGTTCGCCAACGATAACCGGCTGCTGGACAACGTCACCCGGCGCACCCGCACCGGCTACGCGTTGATGCAAAGCCGCCAGCTGACGGTGATCGGCAATCGCTCCGAACAGGACCAGAACTACGGGATCCTGATGAACTACATCACTTACTCGACCTTGCAGGGCAACTTCGTCAGCGATGTACGCGACGGGACGACCGGCGACACCATGATCACCGGTGCCGAAGGCAAGGCGCTGTTCATCTACAACTCGCTGTTCAACCGCATCGAAGGCAATCATTTCGAGCGCAGCGCCGTGGGCATTCACCTGACCGCCGGCTCGGAGGACAACCGCATCGCCGGCAATGCCTTCGTCCATAACCAGCGCCAGGTCAAATACGTCGCCACGCGGCTCCAGGAATGGTCCGCCGAGGGGCGTGGCAATTACTGGAGCGATTACCTGGGATGGGATCGCAACGGCGACGGGCTCGGCGACGTGGCCTATGAACCCAATGACAACGTCGACCGGCTGCTCTGGCTCTACCCACAGGTGCGGCTGCTGATGAACAGCCCGGGGATCGAACTGCTGCGCTGGGTGCAGCGGGCGTTCCCGGTGATCAAGTCGCCCGGGGTGATGGACAGCCATCCGCTGATGGAAACACCGCTGCGTACCCCGCAAAGCAACACTGCCCAGGAGGACGCGTCTTGAACGTCGTCGAGATCGAAGGCGTCAGCCAGTACTATGGCGATGTCGCCGTGCTGCGTGACCTGAACCTGAACCTGGCCCAGGGCGAAGTGCTCGGCCTGTTCGGGCACAACGGGGCCGGCAAGACCACTACCATGAAACTGATCCTCGGCCTGCTGCGCGCCAGCGCGGGGCAGGTGCGGGTCTTCGGTCGCGATCCCGGCGACCCGGATGTGCGGCAATTGCTCGGCTATCTGCCGGAGAACGTGATGTTCTACCCGCAATTGAGCGGGCTCGAGACCCTGCGTCATTTCGCCCGGCTCAAGGGCGCAGCGCCGGAACAGGTCGAGCGGCTGCTGGAAGAAGTGGGGCTGACGGACGCGGCCCGGCGCCGCGTGCGCACCTACTCCAAGGGCATGCGCCAACGCCTGGGCCTGGCCCAGGCGCTGCTCGGCCAGCCGCGACTGTTGCTGCTGGATGAGCCCACCGTGGGCCTGGACCCCATCGCCACCCAGGATCTGTACCAGTTGCTCGATCGCCTGCGTTGGCAGGGCACCAGCATCATTCTCTGCTCCCATGTGCTGCCGGGTGTCGAGGCGCACATCAACCGCGCCGCGATCCTGACCCGTGGGCGCCTGTTGGCCCTGGGCAGCCTGGCCCGCTTGCGTCAGGAGGCCGGCCTGCCGACGCTGATCCGCGCTTCGGGGCTGTCCCGCGCCGATCACCTGCAACAGCACTGGCGCAGCGAAGGGCATGTGATCCAGGGCTGGGGGCGCGAGGGTTTGCAGGTGTCTGCGCCGGACGGCAGCAAACTGGCCTTGCTGCGCCAGTTGCTGGCCCAGGACGACCCGACGGATGTCGAGATCAAGCCGCCGTCTCTGGAAGATCTGTATCGCCATTACATGGTCCGCGCAGAAGCGGAGGAGGGAGTGCGATGAGCCCGATCTGGAACATGGCGCGCAAGGAATTGAGCGATGGCCTGCGCAATCGTTGGCTGTTGGCGATCAGTCTGCTGTTCGCGGCCCTGGCCATCGGCATTGCCTGGCTTGGCGCGGCGGCTTCCGGTCAGCTGGGCTTTACCTCGGTGCCGGCAACGGTGGCCAGTCTGTCGAGCCTGGCGACCTTCCTGATGCCACTGATTGCCTTGCTTCTGGCCTATGACGCCATCGTCGGCGAGGACGAGAGTGGCACCTTGCTGCTGTTGCTGACCTATCCGCAGGGACGCGGCCAACTGCTGCTGGGCAAGTTTGTCGGTCACGGCCTGATCCTGACCCTGGCGACGGTCATAGGCTTTGGCTGCGCGATGCTCGCCATCGCCTTGCTGGTGGACGATGTCGAGCTGAGCCTGCTGCTCTGGGCCTTTGGCCGCTTCATGTTGTCCAGCACCCTGCTGGGCTGGGTTTTCCTCGGATTGGCCTATGTGCTGAGCAGCCTTGCGGCGGAGAAATCCACCGCGGCCGGGCTGGCATTGGGCGTCTGGTTTTTCTTCGTGCTGGTGTTCGACCTGGTGCTGCTGGCGCTGCTGGTGCTCAGCGAGGGCCGGTTCAAGCCTGACCTGTTGCCCTGGCTGCTGCTGTTGAACCCGACCGACGTGTACCGGTTGATCAATCTGTCGGGTTTCGATTCCGCCTCCAGCGGCGCTGCGGTGTTGACACTGGGCAGCGACCTGCCGGTGTCCGGGCGTTGGCTCTGGCTATGCCTGGGCGTGTGGCTGGCCGTCCCGTTGTGGTTGGCCTATCGGCTGTTCAGTCGCCGGTGCCCATGAGTTTCTGATCTTGATAAGGAGCAAGCGATGATGAGCAGGTTGTTTTGGGCGGCCCGGCTGTTGATCTGCCTGACGCTGGTGGCGTGCGGCAAGGCTGAACCGCCGTCGGCCAGCGAGGCGGCGCCGGCATTCCATTCCAGTGATGAGTGCCACGTCTGCGGCATGGTCATCACCGACTTTCCCGGACCCAAGGGCGCGGCGGTCGGGGCGGGAGGCGTGAAGAAGTTTTGCTCGCCAGCGGAAATGCTCGGCTGGTGGTTGCAACCGGAGAATCATCGGGCTGACGTCAAGCTGTACGTCCACGACATGGGCCGCAGCCATTGGAATACCCCCGACGATGCTCACCTGATCGATGCCCGGACGGCCTGGTTCGTCGTCGGCTCCGGCCTCAAGGGCGCCATGGGTGTCGTCCTGGCCTCGTTCGCCGACGCCCAGGCCGCGCAGAAGCTCGCCAATGACACGGGCGGTCGCGTGCTGCGCTTGGAAGATATCGACCAGAAGCTGCTGGGGCAGGCGACGATGAACCATTGATTCACAACCGCATTGCCCCTGTGGCGAGGGAGCTTGCTCCCGCTGGGCTGCGCAGCAGCCCCAAGGCCAGGCGCCTCGGTGGATCAGATAGAACGCGTTGAGTCTGCATGGGGGCGCTGCGCCCGAGACGTCGGACCGTCCCAGCGGGAGCAAGCTCCCTCGCCACAGGGGCGGCCGGGGCGACATTAATGTTGACTGCCCCTTTCTCCTCCCATGGAAGCGTCCACCCACTACCCAAGTAGCATTCGTGTGCCCGGTGCGGCTTCGTACACTCAAGGCTCCGATCACGCATACGCCGGAGGCGAGGATGCAGCAGGCCCAGAGCGAAGGTGTGGTGAGCGCCATGTCCCAGGCGACGGATGTCCAGCAGGTGGCCCAGGAACTGGCGCGGCAGTTGTTGCACCCGTACCTGGGCTTCGTGCTGTTTTTCTGTTCCGCCGAATACGACTTGCCGGCCCTCGGCCTGGCGCTGTCCCAGGGCTTCGGCGGGATTCGCCTGGTGGGCTGCACCAGTGCCGGTGAAATCACCGCTCAGGGTTATGGCCGCAACTGTGTGACGGCGGTGGGCTTCGACCATCGACACTTTTCTATCGCCGCCGAGCTGATCGGCGAAATGGAACACTTCAGCCTGATCGACGCCCAGCAAATGGTCGAACGGCTGGCCAGCGGCTGTCGCAGCAATGCCCTGGCACCCATCAAGGGCCACAGCTTTGCGCTGACCCTGCTCGACGGCCTGTCCAGTCGTGAAGAAATGGTCCTGGCGGCCCTGAGCGCAGCGCTCGGCGACATCCCGCATTTTGGCGGATCGGCCGGCGACGACAATCGTCTGACCCACACCCATGTGTACTTCGAAGGGCAGTTCCACAGCGGCGCGGCGGTGGTGGTGCTGATCAACACCTGGCTGGCCTTCGAAGTGTTTACCGCCCACCACATTCTGCCGCGACAGGAAAAACTGGTGGTGACCGGCGCCGACGCTGCCTTGCGGCGGGTCTATGAACTCAACGCCGAGCCCGCCGCCGAAGAATATGCCCGGCACATCGGTGTGCCGGTGAGTGCGCTGGATTACCGGGTGTTCGCCGCCCATCCGTTGGCCGTGCGGATCAATGACCAGTACTACGTGCGGGCCATCCAGCAGGTGCACCCGGACCTGAGCCTGAGTTTCTACTGCGCAGTGGAGAACGGCATCGTCCTCACGGCGATGACCCCCGGCCCCTTGCTGCAGAACCTGCAGGCTCTCTTCGACGGCTTGCAAGCCCGCCTCGGTGACCTGCTGCTGACCATCGGCTGCGACTGCTTCCTCAGGCGCCTGGAGCTGGAAGGCCGTGGCGGCCTGGAGCAGATCGGCCAGGTCTTGCGTGAACATCGGGTGATGGGGTTCAACACCTATGGAGAACAGTTCAATGGCATGCACATCAACCAGACCTTCACCGGAGTTGCCATTGCCCGCCATCGCGTCCCCGGCCATCGCTGAGCTGCAAGCACAGATTGCCAGCCTGCAAGACGAAAACCGCAAGTTGCGTCGCATCAATGCGGCGTTGATCGAGCGGGTGGAATCCGGCGTGACCCGGGGCAACGATCCGTATGCAGCGTTCCAGCATTCGGTGGTGTTGGCCGAACAGGTACGTGAGCGCACCGATGCCCTGAACCAGGCCATGGCCGAGCTCAAGGCCGGCAACCATCTGCTGGGCGAGGCGCGGCTGCGGGCCGAAACCGCCCACCGGCATTTGATCGACGCCATCGAGAGCATTTCCGATGCGTTCGTGCTGTTCGACGCGCAGCAACGCATCGTCCTGTTCAACAGCCGCTTCAAGGCGTTCTGGGCCCACAGTCGGGTGCGGATCATCGCCGGCATGCGGCTCTCCGAGGTCAAGCGCCTGATGACCGCCAATGGCCTGTTCAACGAAGAACCCAGGGGGCAGGCCGACGAGCATGTGCTGTATCGCTTGCAGAACGGTCGCTGGCTGCAAGTCAGCGAACGGCCAACCCAGGAAGGTGGCCGGGTGATCCTGTTCACCGACATCACAGACGTCAAACTCAGCGAAACCGTGCGTCGCGAGCAGGCCATCGCGCAGAAGTCGCACCTGCTGCAACGGGCGGTGGACAACCTTTCCCAAGGCGTGGCGATGGTCAGCGCCCAGGGTGTGCTGGAGTTGTGGAACCGCCGCTTCCTCGAACTCAGCGGGCTGGCACCGGTGGCTGCCCATCGGCCGTTCAACGAGGTGATCGGTGACAGCGAGCTCCAACTGCTGACGCCCGCCAGTCGGGACAGCAACGGTCGGTTGATCCACGAATGCGAACAACGCCTGTCCGATGGCCGGGTTCTGGAAATCCGTACGCATCCGCTGCCCACCGGCGGCTACGTTAACACCTTCACCGACATCACCGAGCGTTACCAGCACGCCGAGGCCTTGAGCGAAAGCGAGCGCTGGATCCGCCTGATCACCGACCATGTGCCGGCCCTGATCGCCTATCTCAATGCCGACCTGGTGTATGAGTTCACCAATAAGGTCTATGAGCAATGGTATTGCTGGCCGCGTGGGGTGATGCTCGGCCAGAGTCTGCGTGAGGCTCACAGCGAGCAGCACTACCAGCGACTTGAGGCCTACGTGGCCAGGGCGCTGGCCGGGGAGAGCGTGACGTTCGAATTCGCCGAGACCAACATCAACAACCAGGAGCGCTACATGTTGCGCTCCTACGTGCCTAACCGCTTGGCCAATGGTGAGGTGGTGGGGATCTTCGTGCTGATCCGCGACATTACCGAGCGCCGCCGTACCGCCGAAGCGCTGCATCAGGCCTATCAGAACCTGGAACAGCGCGTCCAGGAACGCACCGCCGAATTGACCACCCTCAACGATCAGTTGCTACGCGAAATCGATGAGCGCAGTCGGGCGGAATTGCGCCTGCGCGAGGCCAAGCGAGAGGCGGAGCGGGCTAACCTGTCGAAAACCAAGTTCCTCGCCGCGGTCAGCCATGACCTGCTGCAACCGCTCAATGCCGCACGCTTGTTCACCAGTGCGCTGCTGGAACGCCGCGAGCCGGTGGCGAACGCGCAGCTGGTGCGCAACGTCAGCAATTCGCTGCAGGACGTCGAGAACCTGCTGGGCACGCTGGTGGACATTTCCAAGCTCGATGCTGGGGTGATCAAGGCCGATGTCGCGCCATTCGCGCTCAGCGAGCTGCTCGACAACCTGGCGGCCGAGTATGTCCAGGTCGCCCGCAGCGAAGGGCTGGAGCTACGCTTTGTCGGTTGTTCGGTGCTGGTGCGCAGCGACATGCAGTTGCTGGCGCGGATCCTGCGCAACTTGCTGAGCAATGCGATTCGCTACACCCCCAGTGGCCGGGTGGTACTGGGTTGTCGGCGCCATCGCCAGCAGGTGTCGATCCAGGTCTGGGACAGCGGCATCGGCATCGCCGAAGAACGCCTGGAGGAAATCTTCCAGGAGTTCAAGCGCGGCGATGTGCAGCGTCCGGACCAGGATCGCGGGCTGGGCCTGGGGCTGGCGATTGTCGAGAAGATCGCCGGAATCCTCGGGCATCGCATCCAGGTGCGCTCCTGGCCGGGCAAGGGCTCGATGTTCGCCATCGACGTTCCCCTGAGCGCCACCGCGCCCAAGCCGTCGGTATGCCTGGACATGAGCGAGCCGATGCTGGAGCGCCTGCGTGGAGCTCGGGTCTGGGTGCTGGATAACGACGCGGCGATCTGCGCCGGCATGCGCACGTTGCTGGAAGGGTGGGGCTGCCGCGTGGTGACGGCGCTGTCGGAACAGGATCTGGCGCGCCAGGTGGACGACTACCGCGCCGAGGCCGACCTGCTGATCGCCGACTATCACCTGGACCACGACCAGAACGGCGTGGACGCCGTGGCCCGGATCAATGCCCGGCGGGTCGCGCCGATCCCGGCCATGATGATCACCGCCAATTACAGCAACGAACTCAAGCAGCAGATCCGCGAACGCGGCCATACCCTGATGCACAAGCCGGTGCGGCCGATGAAATTGAAGATTGCGATGAGTCATTTGTTGGGCGGGCACCACTGAGCCACTGCTGGGCTCAATGGCTTATTGTGGCGAGGGAGCTTGCTCCCGCTGGGCTGCGACGCAGCCCCAAGGCCAGGCGCCTCGGTGAATCAGGCAGGGCGCGTTCAGTTTGCATGGGGGCGCTTCGCACCCCAGCGGGAGCAAGCTCCCTCGCCACAGGGGTGTCCACCCTATCCCAGTGCTGATCAGCGCCGCAGGTACGCCCCGAAATCGATATCCCCCGCACTGAGAATCGCCTGCACCCGATTGTGCACGTTGAGCTTGCGCAGGATCGCCGAGACGTGGGCCTTGACCGTGGTCTCGGCGATGTCGAGGGTGTAGGCGATCTGCTTGTTCGACTCGCCCTTGGTCATGCGTTCAAGCACCAGCAACTGCTTGCGAGTCAGAGCCTGGAGCAGCTCGGGCGGAAATGCCGGGGTTTCGTTCAGGCGTCGGCCCGTGGGGCTTTTCTGGGTGCGGATGATGTCTGGCGGCAGGTACACGTTGCCGTTGAGGATCTGCTCGATGGCGTCGGTCATCTGCGAGCGTGGCGAGGATTTGGTGATGAATCCCACCGCCCCGTAGGTGATGGCCTGCAGCACCACCTGTTTGTCCTGCTCGGCGGAAACGATGACTACCGGGATGGTCGGCGCCTCGTTGCGCAGGTTGATCAGGCCATTGAGCCCGTGCATGCCGGGCATGTTCAGGTCCAGCAGGATCAGGTCCAGGTCGTCGTGCTCGGTGGTCAGCGCCAGGGCGCTGTCCAGGTCGGCGGTTTCCATGACCTCGCTGCCAGGAAAACCGTCGCTGATGACGTTGTGGATGGCTTCGCGAAACAGTGGGTGATCATCGGCTATCAGGATTTTATACATGGCCATTCACCTCGTTATTGTCGTATGGGTGGGGCAATTGCACGCACGCTTTTGCTCAAACAGATGGATCAGGGAAAAGGTTCGGGCCGAGCCGCTTGCAGGGGCAGCCGGGCCGCCTCCCAGGCATCGAGGCCATCGCGATACCAATACAGATGCTTATAGCCCATGGCCGCGGCGCGTTTTACCGCGTTCCAGCTCAACCAGCAATCGGAGCGGCAATAAAAGACCAGCGGTTGCTCCGCCCGCCCGGCGGTGGCCTTGCGCAGATGATAAGTGAAGTAATCCTGCCAGAGCGGGTCGAGTTCACCGTCGCCGGTATTGGCCAGCCACAGGCTGCCGGGGAGGTTGGCGTGGGGTTCGTTGTCGATGAACCGTCCCTGGAGCCAGGGCCGCCGATAGACGTCGATCAACACCGGTGGTGATGCTTGCCCGAGCAACTGTTGCAGGGCCTGGGTATCGACGGTCCGGGCGCCTTCGACGCTGGCGGGCGTCGGGCTGCGGTACTGGGTGATGCGATAGCCCTGCGCGGAAAACAGCAGCGTGTCGGCCTGCGCGCCATTCAGCGCCAGGCCCAGCAAGACGATCGCCAGCAAACGGGGCATAGGATTGATCCTTTTTGTTATGCGCCCATTACATGTCAGGGTCGAGGCCTTGTGAATGCGACCATAGACAGGGAAAGCAGTACTAAAGTCGTAATTTCGGGCTCAGGGACTGATCCGGAAGCCATGACCAAGCCCCTGTGGGAGCGAGCCTGCTCGCGATGGCGGTGGTTCAGCCAGTAAGCGGGTGACTGGCAGACCGCTATCGCGAGCAGGCTCGCTCCCACAGGGAATCCACCACAGGGGGATTTGTGGAGGGCAGGATCAACCCGCCTTACGCAACGCCGCATGCTGCGGATTGAACGTCCACACCGCCAGCAGCGCAAACACCAGGGTCAATCCCAGGCACACCGTCATCGCCAACAGGTTGAACCGCTCATACAGCGCAAATCGCACCAGCTCCACACCGTGGGTGAACGGGTTGACCGCGCACAGCCAATACAGCCAGGAGCTGGCTTCGAGCATTTTCCACAGCGGATACAGCGCCGAGGACAGGAAGAACATCGGGAAGATGACGAAATTCATCACTCCGGCGAAGTTCTCCAGTTGCCGGATGGCATTGGACAGCAGCAAGCCCAGGGCGCTGAGCATCAGCGCTACCAGCAACAACGCCGGCAGTGCCAGCACCAGGCCCATGGCCGGCGGCTGGATGCCGTAGAGCCAGGCGATGGCGAGAAAGGCGTAGACCTGCAACAACGAGATCAACGATGTTGCCAGCAGCTTGCTCGCCAGCAGGAACGCCCGCGGCAGCGGGCTGGTGAGCAGCACGCGCATGCTGCCCATCTCGCGGTCGTAGACCATCGACAACGAACCCTGCATGCCGTTGAACAGCAGGATCATGCAGGCCAGCCCGGGGACGATGTACACCTCGTAGGGAATGTAGGTGTCGTAGGGCGCGATGATCGCGATACCCAGCGCCGCCCGAAACCCGGCGGCGAATACCAGCAACCACAGCAGGGGCCGCACCAGGGCGCTGAGCAGGCGTGTGCGTTGCAGCACGAAACGCAGCCATTCGCGCATCACGATGCCGCTGAAACATTGCCAATAGGCGTTCATCAGCAGGCTCCCGGCACTGTCAGGCGGTTGAAGGCCGAGCCGAGGCTGCCGCCGTGCTCCAGGCTCACCGCATCGGCGCGACCGCTGGCGACCAGGCGTCCCTGATGCACGATCAACAATTCGTCGCTCGGGTGTACTTCGTCCAGCAGGTGTGTGGTCCAGAGCACGCTGAGGCCTTGCTCGCGGCACAGTTGCCGCACGTGCTGCCCGAGTGCCAGGCGGCTGGCCGGATCGAGGCCGACGCTGGGCTCGTCCAGCAGCAACAGGCGCGGTGCATGAAGCAGCGCACGGGCGATTTCCACCCGGCGCCGATGGCCGCCGTTGAGGTCGCGCACCCGTTCGTGACGGCGCTCTGTCAACTGCTGGCGGGCCAGCTCGGCGTCGATCCGCGCGGCGCCCTGGCGTCGGGATATCCCATGCAGTGCCAAGTGATAACGCAGGTTCTGCTCGATACTCAGGTCCAGGTCCAGGGTGCTCTGTTGGAACACCACGCCCAACTGGCGCAGGGCCGGGCGTGGGGATTTTCGCAGCGAGTGACCAGTGATGCGGATCTCGCCGCGCTGCACGTCGTACAGGCGCGTAAGCAGGGCGATCAGGGTCGACTTGCCGGCGCCGTTGGGCCCCAACAGCGCGGCGAACTGCCCGGCGGGCAGGCTGAAATTGACTTGCTTGAGGGCTTCGCGGGCGCCATAGGCGAAACTCAGGTCGCTGACCTCAAGGGCGTTCATGGCGTCACCACCACGCCCCAGGGGTAGCGTCCGACCTTCACCGATTTCAAAACCTTACGGCTTTGCACGTCTATCACCGAGACGTCGCCGCTGACGCCGTTGGTTGCCAGCAACTGGCGCTGGTCCGGGGTGAACGCCAGTTGCCAGACCCTGCGCCCCACCAGCAGATAGTCCAGCACTTCGAAGGTCTTGGCGTCGATCACCGCGACATGGTTGGCCGGGCCCAGGGCGACGTAGGCGAACTGGCCGTCGGCGCTGAGCTTGATGCCCACCGGTTGCACCTTGTCCGGATGCACGCCCTTGATCTGGAAGGTCAGGGTCTTGAGGATCTTGCGCGTGGCGACATCGAGGATCGTCAGGGTGCCGCCAATCTCCGCCGAGGCCCAGAGCTGGGTGCCGTCGCGGTTGAACTCGACGAAGCGTGGCCGCTGGTCCACCAGCGTGTTATCGGCCAGGGTCTGGGTGCTGGTGTCGATCCAGTGCAGCATGTTGGTGGTTTCGCTGGTATTGACCGCCCATTTGCCGTCAGGGCTGACGGCCATGCCTTCGGGCTCGACGCCGACCCCGATCTGCCCCAGCACCTCGGAGGTCTGGGTGTCGATCACCGTCACCAGGGCATCGTCTTCGTTGGAAACATACAGCCAGCGGTCGTTGGGGTGCAGGGCGAATTGTTCCGGGTCCTTGCCCGAGGGCAGCTCCTTGATGATCTTGCGGGTCGCCACGTCCATCACCTGGACCCGGTCCGAGTCGCTGGCGCAGATGTACAGCAGGCGATTGTCATGGGACAGCAACAGGCCGCGGGGACGCTGGCCCACCGGCAGCGTCTCGACAACCTCCAGGCTCTGCATGTCGATCAGGCTCAGGCTGTTGTCTTTTTCGTTGGAGACCCAGGCGATGCTGGCCGCCGCAGGGCCCGTGGCGAGCAACGTAGCGCCCAGGGCGATGGCTTGGCAGAGCAGGGCCGGTTGGAGCAGGCGGCGCATGGCGGTTTCCTTGTTGTTGTAATGATTGTTGTTAGGGTTCAGGGGTAACGGCAGCTCACTTCAGGCTGGTCGTAGCCCAGGCTGTCCATTTCGTTGGTGGGGTGCAGGAAGCCATCCTGGGGCGAGGTGCTGACCAGCGCGCGGGGCTGAACCAACGGGATCGGTTGGCGCAACTGGCCGTTCCAGGGCCGATAACTGAGCTTGCGGCCCTTGAAACCGTCCAGTGGCAACTGGTCGCTGAGGGCCAGTTGGCGAATGGCGAACGGGTCGGCCTGGCGCAGCTTGCTGACTGCGCCGGCGATGCTGCGCACAGCGATCCAGGCGGCGAAATCACGGTCGTTCATCCAGCGTCCGGCCAGGGTTTCGAAGCGCTTCTGCAACTGCGCCGCGCCGTACGTTTCCACGGTCTTGTGCCAGCCGGTGGGCGTCAGGCCCTGGGTGCCGGCCACCGGGCGCGGGAACCAGGTCTGGTAGGGCAGGTATTCGCCGAAGTCGCCGCGCTCGTCGGCCACCAGTACCACGTCGTACTCGGCAGTCTGGGTGAACAACGGCATGTCGGCCTGGGCGCTGCGGCGCTGGTCGTTGTCGAACTGCCAGGCCTTTTGCGCGACGGCCTTCATGCCGAAGCGTTTCATGGCCCTGAGCAGGGCGTTGGCGTAGGCCTGGTCGTCGGGTGTCTGGCCGACGATCAACAATGCTCGCTGCCACTTGCGCACGACAGCGAACTGCACCAGCGCATCGGCGAGCATGGCCCGGTCGGGCAGGCTGTGGAGCACGTTGCCCAGGCAATCGGTGGTGCGCAGGCTGTCATCGGCGCTGCCGGCGTTGAACAGCAGGCTGTCGGGCAGCGCCGCGCTGAGCTGGCGCAGGCTCGCCGCCGGGGCGTTGACCACGAACAGGCGCAGGCCTTGGTCATGTTGTTCATGGGCGGCCTGGAGCAGGGCTTGGGGGCTGTCGACATTGGCGCTTTGCAGGCGGTAATCGTGCTTGAGAAAACGCCCGGTGCTGTTGCTGTCGATGATTGCCAGTTCAGCACCGCGCAAGCCGGCATCGACAGGTTCGGCAATGACATTGGACAGCAGCGGGCCCGGGTCGGGGCGATAGCCCAGGTAGCCGATGCGCACTTGCAATCCGGCGTCCTCACCTGCCCGTGAGGCGCCCGGCAGCCAACCGGTGGCGACGGCCAGCAGGGGAATCAAGGCGTAACAGACGAGCCGGCGCATACCACCTCCATTGCAGGTAGCGCCAGCATAGGAACCCGGTACCCGACGGGAAATATGCAGAAAGTACCGCCGAGGCAGTACCAAGGTAGTAAACCACCGCCGAGCAGGGGGTTTTAGGATGCAGGCATGGGGCATTCATCAGGGAGCGCACAGATTGTGCGAATGTTCAAAGCGCTGCTTTTGCCGCTGTTGCTGATCCTGAGCCTGGTTGGAGTGGATCGGTTATCCGGCAAACAAAGATCCTCCAGACCGCCACCTTCCCCTGTGGGAGCGAGCCTGCTCGCGATGACGGCATCCAATCCAACATCTCTATTGACTGAACCAACCCGATCGCAAGCAGGCTCGCTCCCACAAGGCGTCTGTGGCGCTCGCGAAGTCTGCACGCAAACCCTGACAACAGGCCACTAACCATGTCAGCCCTCTGGCGAATCAATCTCTGGGTCACGGCGTTCTTTGCCCTGGTCACCCTGGCCTGCGCCACACTGTTGTTGCACCAGGCCGTCGCCGATGTGCAGCGTGAATTGCAATCGGCCGGGTCGGTGGTGCACTACCTGCGTGAAACCGCAGAACGCGACCCGGCCAGCCTGCAACCGCGCCTCACCGGCAGCCTGCGCCACGTACGCGTGCGCTGGCTGGCGCCGGGTGAACGGTCTGCAACCGATGCCGATGCCGGGTTCAAGGCCTGGCTCGGCCAGCGGCTGCTGAAGGACGGGCCCGCGCCCCAGGTGGTGGATCTGCGTGACGGCCGCCGCGCCTGGATTGCGGTCGATCCTCGCGATGAGATCGATGAAATCCTCGACTCGCTGGTGCAATTGCTGGGTGTGTGCGCGCTGGCGTTGTTGGTCAGTTTGCTGGTGATTCGCTGGGCGGTGCGTCGGGGTATGCACCTGCTGGATGAACTGCTCGATGCGCTGCGCCAGGTGTCCGCTGGGAACCTGCACGTGCGACTGACGGCTGAAGGGGGACCTGAAACCCAGCAACTGGCCGGGCATTTCAACCGGATGGCCGCCGCCTTGGCCCAGGCCCAGGCGGATAATGCACGGCTTACCCAGGCGCTGTTGGCCGTGCAAGAGCAGGAGCGCACCCGATTGGCCCAGACCCTGCACGATGACCTGGGCCAGTATGTGGCGGGCATTCGTGCCAGGGCCTGCCTGCTGCGCCTGGTGCTGGACCAGCCAGCGGCGCTGGAGCAGACGGTCGGTCAGTTGGAGGAACACTGCGAGCATTTGCAGCAAGGTTTCCGAGCGTTGGTGCATGACCTGTATCCGGTGGTGTTGCAGCACTTGTCGTTGCGCGAAGCGGTCGACTTACTCGCCGGGCAATGGCAGAAGCACCAGGGTATTGCTTGTCAGGTGCGCATCGATGACGCGCTGCCGGCGTTGCCGGGAGCGGACAAGACTCACCTGTATCGATTGTTGCAGGAAGCCTTGACCAACGTGGCCCGGCACGCGGACGCCACGCGGGTACGGATCCGCCTGCAACACCGGGCCGGACGCCTGCGCCTGCTGGTGCGTGACAACGGCCGCGGTGCGCCGCAGCCGCCACGCGCCGGCGTGGGCCTGCATTCGATGATGGAGCGGGCCCGCAGCCTCGGCGGCGAGCTGCGCATTATCAGCCAGCCCGGCGACGGTTGGGCGCTGGCCTTGAACATGCCTTTGGAGGGCTGATGAACATTTTGCTGGTGGACGATCATGCAGTGGTCCGGCAGGGTTATGCCAGCCTGCTGCGGGCGCTGATGCCCGACTTGCAGGTGCGAGAGGCGGCCACCGGGGAGGAGGCGCTGAACCTGGTACAGGAGCAACTGCCTCATCTGGTGATCATGGACTTCGGCCTGCCGGGTATCAGCGGGTTGGAAACAACCCGGCGCCTGCGCCAGCGTCTGCCGCAACTGCGGGTGTTGTTCTTCAGCATGCACGATGAATTGCCGTTGGTTCGCCAAGCGCTGGACGCCGGCGCGGCGGGCTACCTGACCAAGAACTCGGCGCCCCAGGTGCTGGTGGAAGCGGTGCGCCGTGTACTGGCCGGGCATGCCTATATCGAACAGTCCCTGGCGACGCAGCTGGCTTGTGCCAGCTCCCGGCAAGCGATCGATCCGCGCCTGCAATGCATGACCCAGCGCGAGCTGGAAATCTTCGTCATGCTCGCCAAGGGCACCCCGGCGCGCACCATTGCCGAGCAGTTGTGCATCAGCGCCAAGACCGTGTCCAACCACCTGACGCTGCTCAAGAGCAAGCTGCAGGTCAGCTCTCATGCCGAGCTGGTGCATCTTGGGATTGACCTGGGGGTGGTGCGGGTGGCGGGGTGAACATCTGATCTGAAATCGTGGCGAGGGAGCTTGCTCCCGCTGGGGTGCGAAGCGCCCCCAAAACCCGGTACTTCGGTGTGCCAGGTTCATTGAGTTGTCCCTATTGGGGCTGCTTCGCAACCCAGCGGGAGCAAGCTCCCTCGCCACAGAGGGAGCATGACAGGTTCACTGATCCCAGGATGCCGGGCAGCCCTTGCAGCCTTGCATGTTCGCATCCTGGAAATTCCCGTAATGCTGGCGCGAGCCACTGAGGTCGGCCTGTTCCAGGTTGCTTTCGCCGAGCTTGGCTTCCTGCAGGTTGGCGTCGCGCAGGTCGGCGCCCTTGAGGTCGGCCTTGCTCAGCCAGGCCATTTCCAGGTCGGCGGCTTGCAGGTTGGCATCGTGGAATCGGGCGCCAGACAAGCGGGAAAATTGCAGATAGGCCGCCGTCAGGTCGGCGCGTTGGAACTGCGCGCCCTGGGCAAACAGCCCCCAGCCCTGAATGGCCTTGAGCGTCGCGTCGGTGAAGTCGGCCAGGCGCAGGTTGCTCTGTTGCAGGCTGGCGCGGGTCAGGTTGGCGCCCTGTAGTTGGGCTTTTTCCAGATTGGCCAGGTCCAGACGCGTGTGCCGCAGGTCGGCATCGCGAAGGTCGGCACCGCTGAGGTTCATCTTGCGCAAGTCCTGGTTTGCCAGCCTGGCGCCCCGCAGGTTGGCGCCGGGACATTGGCTGGCTTCGGCGATGAGGCAGCCGTTGATCGTCAGAGCGGTGTCAGAGTCGTCGGCATGGGCAAAGGCGCCGACGAGCAGAAGCAGCAATGGCAAGAGTTTCATGGCATCAACTCAGATAAGTGTGGGAGCGGGCTTGCTCCGGGCGGCGATCCGACGAAGACGTCGGCACAGTCAAAATCCATATCAACCGAACCAGCGCTTTCGCGAGCAAGCCCGCTCCCACAGGGATGGCGTTCAGGTCAGGAGTTATTTCTGCGCAGTTGCCTTGTCCCAACTCGGAATCTTGAACACCCAGAACGACCCACCCTGGGCCACGGGCTTGGTCAGTTCGGCCATGTCGCCGCCCCACAGTGGCACGGCACCACCGTAGCCGACGGTCACGCCGATGTACTGCTCGCCATCCTGCTCCCAGGTGATGGGCGGGGAGACGATGCCGCTACCGGTCTGGAATTTCCATAGCTCCTGGCCGGTCTTGGCGTCGAAGGCCTTGAAGAAGCCGTCACCGGTGCCGGTGAACACCAGGTTGCCTTTGGTGGCCAGCACGCCGGCCCACAGCGGCAAGTGCTCCTTGTGTTCCCAGACGACCTTGCCGGTGGTGGGGTTCATTGCTCGCAGGGTGCCGACGTGGTCGTCGTACATGCGCTTGATGCGAAACCCCATGCCCAGGTACGCCGAGCCTTTCTTGTAATTCACTTCTTCGGTCCAGTATTCCTCTTTCCATTGGTTACCGGGCACGTAGAACAGCCCGGTGTCCTGGCTGTAGGCCATGGGGTTCCAGTTCTTGCCGCCGAGGAACGGCGGCGAGACTTCCACCGGCTTGCCCTTGGTTTCACCGGGCAGCGGCTTGGCTGGTCGCTGGCCGGGGTTCTCCACCGGACGGCCGGTCTTGAGGTCGATGTGGCTGGCCCAGGTGATGTTGTCGACGAAGGGGAAGGCGTTCTGCAGCTTGCCGTTGTTGCGATCCACCACGTAGAAGAAACCGTTGCGGTCGGCGTGGGCGGTGGCCTTGACCACCTTGCCGTCCTGGCCCTTGTAGTCGAACAGCACCAGCTCGTTGTTGCCTGAGAAGTCCCAGGCATCGTTAGGCGTGTGCTGGTAGAACCACTTCACTTCGCCAGTGCTTGGGTCAACGCCCACCTGGCCTGAGGTGTAGAGGCTGTCGTAGTCGTGAGGGTTGCCGTCCTTGGCGGTACGCGCCCAGGTGTTCCACGGGCCGGGGTTACCCGCGCCGACGATGATGGTGTTGGTCTCGGGGTCGAAGCTCGCACTCTGCCAGGGTGCGCCACCGCCGTGGCTCCACGCCTCGACCTTGCCGGTCTCGGTGGTCTTATCGTCGGGCCAGGAGGGCGCCTTGACGTCGCCGGTCGGGGTGCTGTCCTTGCCGTTGAGGCGGCCCATGTGGCCTTCGACGAACGGGCGCATCCAGACCTCTTCGCCGGTCTCCGGGTCGCGGGCGAACAACTGGCCGACCACACCGAACTCGTCGCCGGAGCTGCCATGGATCAACAGCACCTTACCGGTGGTCTTGTCCTTGATCAGCACCGGGGCGCCGGTCATGGTGTAGCCGCCGGCGTGGTCGCCGAATTTCTTGTTCCAGACCACTTTGCCGGTGTTCTTGTCCAGGGCGACCACCCGGGCGTCCAGCGTGCCGAAATAAATCTTGTCGCCATAGATGGCCGCACCGCGGTTGACCACGTCGCAGCACGGACGAATGTTGTCCGGCAGCCGGTGGTTGTAAGTCCACAGCCGCTTGCCGGTCTTGGCATCGAGGGCGAAGACCCGCGAGTACGAGCCGGTGACGTAGACCACGCCGTCACTGACGATGGCCTGGGATTCCTGGCCGCGTTGCTTCTCGTCGCCGAACGAGTAGGACCAGGCGGGTGTCAGCTTGAACACGTTCTTGTCGTTGACCTGGGCCAGCGGGCTCCAGCGCTGGGCATTGGTGCCCATGCCATATTGCAACACGTCCCGGGTGGTCAGGTGGTCGTTGGCGATGTCGTCCCAGGTCACGGCGGCACTGGCCAGGGAGCTGAGCGACAGGCCGCCGGCCAGCAGCAAGGCCGCGCTCAGGGCGCAGAGGGCGGATGGATTTTTTATTGTCATGGTGGGCATTCCCAGTGAGGTTTTGGCCTGACTAGGGTGGGTCGCGCCGCAGTCCGGCGGATACGGAAAAAGTCCCGCCCTTGCCGGGAAGACTTCCCGAACCGCCTGTCTTTGCGACCTGCGTCGGATGGCCTGCTACCAAGGAACTAGACCCCGGCCACCAAAGCAGCATTCGGCGGGGCCAGAGCGCTTTCTAAGATGACGGCACAGCCTCTGCAAAGAGGTTTGCGTGCAATCTGAGAGGGCATAACAATGACAACAAAACGTAACGCCATCATCGCAACCGCATTGCTGGCGGGGCTGATCGGCGCAGGCTCCGCGTGGGCCCATGGCAACGTAGTGCCCCAGGCAGTGGAAACCAAGGGCCTGACCCCGGTCAAGGACACCAACCTGCCATTGGATGCCGATGGCTGGGCTTCGCAGAATCCGTATCGCAATTCCCCCGAGCGCGACAAGGCCGTGCAGATCGGCGCCTCGGCCTATAACCAGAACTGCGCCGCGTGCCATGGCCTGGAAGCCAAGTCCGGCGGGATCGCCCCGGACCTGCGCATGCTGGACGCCGCCGAAGCCGGGGATGAATGGTTCGTCGAGCGCGTGCGCCACGGCGCCGTGCGCGACGGCCGGGTCTACATGCCGAAGATGGCTGACTACCTGAGCCAGGAAGCGTTGTGGGCGGTGCGCACTTATCTCGACAGCGTGCACGTCGAGGAGTGAGGGCCATGCGCCTGTTCGCGTGGGTGATGTGCGGCGTGCTGCTGTGTGGCCAGGCGGTGCAGGCGCAAGTGCGTAGCTATGACCAGATGATCGCTGCCGGTGAGTTGAAGGTGGCGGTCTACAAGGATTTCGCCCCTTACAGTTTCGAAGACCAGGGCCAGGCCAGGGGCGTGGACGTAGAACTGGCCCAGGCGCTGGCCAACGCCTTGGGTGTGCATCTGCGGCTGATCTGGGCACCACCGGGCGAAAAGCTCGATGATGACCTGCGGGACTATATCTGGCGTAGCAGCCCCTTGCATGACCGGCAACTGGCGGACCTGATGATGCGGGTTCCGTACGATCATGACTACGTGCAGAAGCGCAATGACATTGGCGAACTGGAAAACGCCCAGGTGGTGATGTTCGGGCCGTATCAGCAGGAGAGCTGGCAAGTGGCGTATGACCGACGTCGCCTGGATTCGGTGGGCAGCGTCGCGGTGTTCCAGCAGCACCCCATCGGCGTCGAAGTCGACAGCGTGCCTTCGTTCTACCTGACCTCGGTGTTCAACGGCATGCTTCGCGCCAAGACCCATCATTTCCCTGGCGTGAGCCAGGCGTTCAAGGCCATGCAGGCCGGGGACGTCGACGCGGTCATGGCGATGCGCGGGGAGATCGACTGGCAGCTGCATGAGGCGGCCGATCCGCAGTTGGCGTTGGCGCACAATGCCTACCCGAACATGGGCAAGCAGCGCTGGGAGATCGGCATGGCGGTGCATGAGAGCAACCGGCAATTGGCCTATGCGGTGGAGGAAGCGCTCGAAGGCCTCATCCGCGACGGCAGTCTCAAGGCGGTCTATGCCCGTTACGGCCTGCGCTATGAAGTGCCTGAGATGTATCAATAGGAGCGCAGGGATGAAATGGCTCGCGTGTTGGTTGCTGGCGTGCAGCTTGCCGGCGGTGGCGACGGCAGCGGTGGAGCCCGGAAAGGACCCGGTGCCCTCGGTAATGTGGGCGTTTTATCACAAGCAATTGCTGGGAGAGGCGGCGTTCGTGTTCGACGAGCGGGTGCGGGTCCTGGCGCCACCCTTTGCTGAAGACGCGCGCCAGGTGCCGCTGGAGATCGATGCCCGGTCCTTTGGCGACGATGTGGTACGGGTGTTGGCCTGGGCCGAACTCAATCCATTGCCGAAAATCGTCGACTTCCAGCCGATCGAGGGAGTACTGCCCTGGCTGTCGATTCGTATCCGTATCGAACAGGCCACGCCGCTGCGTGCCGCCGTGCAGACCCGCGATGGGCTGTGGCATGTGGGCTCGGCGTTGATCGACGCGGCCGGCGGCGGCTGCACCGCCCCCAGCGTGGTGCGCACCCAGCCGGGTTGGGAAGAGCATCTGGGAGAGGTCCTGGGCGGCCGCTACCCCCGAGGCGAAACCAGCCGGCTGCGTTTGCAGGTGGCGCATCCGATGGATAACGGCCTGGTCAGCGGGATCCCCGAATTCTTCCTCAATCAGGCCCGACTGCTGGACGCTGAGGATCAAGTGCTGGCCCGCCTGGAGCTGTTTCCAGCGGTCAGTGAAAACCCCAACCTGGGTTTCGACATTCGAGGTACCAGGCCGGTGCGCCTGTTGCTGCGCGACAACAGCGGCAACGCCTTCGAGGCGGCGATCCCCTGATCACAAGGAGCGCGCCATGCGCGGGTTATTGCTGATTTTTGCCTGCCTGTGCCTGCCGGCATGGGCGGATGCGGATTACTCGCTCAAGCCCCGGCAGATCGCCGAAGGCACCTGGCTGCTGGAAGGCAGTACCGAGAACTTCGCCAAGGCCAACGGCGGCAATATCGTCAACACCGGTTTCATCGTCACCGACGCCGGTGTGGTGGTGATCGACACCGGGCCGTCGAAACGCTACGGCGAGGCCCTGCGCCAGGCCATCACCGCGACGACCGACAAACCGGTGATCCAGGTGCTGTTGACTCATCACCACCCTGACCACGTGTTTGGCAATCAAGCCTTCAGTGACGTGCCTATCGGCGCGCTCGGCGGCACCACGGACCTGCTACGGCAACAGGGCGACGCCCTGGCGGAAAACATGTACCGGCTGGTGGGGGACTGGATGCGCGGCACCGAGGTGGTGTTGCCGACCCAGGTCCTTGAACCAGGGCTGCTGAAGGTAGGTGAGCATTCCCTGCGATTGCTGCAACTGGCCGGGCACACCGGGGCCGACCTGGCGATTTTTGACGAAACCACCGGCGTGCTGTTTGCCGGCGACCTGGTGTTCTACGAGCGGGCCCTGACCACCCCCAACACTCCGGGGCTAGACATCTGGCTCAAGGATCTCGATTCCCTGCAAGGCTTGCCCTGGAAGCTGATCGTGCCCGGCCACGGCCCGGTGGCGAGCGACAACCGGCCCCTTGTGCAAATGCGTGATTACCTGGGCTGGCTCGACCAGTTGATGCGCGACGGCGCTGCCCGGGGCGACGACATGGCCGAAATGATCCGCCGTCCCATCCCCGAGCGCTTTGCCGGAATCAGCCTGAGCCGGTATGAGTTGATTCGCAGTGTCAGCCATTTGTATCCGCGCTATGAGCGGGCGGGGATGAGGCGGGTGGATACCCAACCTCAATAGCCCAGGTTGTATGACGCCCCTGTGGCGAGGGAGCTTGCTCCCGCCGGGGTGCGAAGCGCCCCCATCCAGACTCAACGCGCCCTGCCTGATTCACCGAGGCGCCTGGCCTTGGGGCTGCTTCGCAGCCCAGCGGGAGCAAGCTCCCTCGCCACAGGGGGGCGGCGAACTTCATGTGTACCAAGGAACTAGAAAACTCAACACAGCGGGCAATTGTTGACGATGGCCCCGAGGCCAAGAATCTGCGCCAGACCGGGAAAATTTCCCGGGTATAACAATAATCGCAGAGGTAGCCGTCATGACTCATCCCGCACGTCGCCAGCCCTTCGCCGTGAGCCTGCTGCTCAGTGCCATGCTGCTGTCCGGTTCGGCCCTGGCCGCCGTGACCGATCAGGAAATCCTCCAGGACCCCAAGAACCCGCAACAGGTCGTGACCAACGGCCTCGGCGTCCAGGGCCAGCGCTACAGCCCGCTCGACGCGCTCAACGTCGATAACGTCAAGGATTTGCGTCCAGTCTGGGCGTTTTCCTTCGGCGGCGAGAAACAACGCGGCCAGCAAGCCCAGCCCATGATCAAGGACGGGGTGATGTACCTCACCGGGTCCTATTCACGGGTGTTTGCCGTGGATGCGCGCACCGGCAAGAAACTCTGGCAGTACGATGCGCGCCTGCCCGATGACATCCGCCCTTGCTGCGACGTGATCAACCGTGGCGTGGCGCTGTATGGCGACCTGGTGTTCTTCGGCACCCTCGACGCCAAGCTGGTGGCCTTGAACAAGGACACCGGCAAGGTGGTGTGGAGCAAGAAGGTCGCCGACCACAAGGAAGGCTATTCCATCAGCGCCGCGCCGCTGATCGTTAACGGCAAGCTGATCACCGGGGTGGCCGGTGGCGAGTTCGGCGTGGTCGGGCAGATCAGCGCCTTTGATCCGAAGAACGGCGAACTGCTCTGGACCCGCCCGACCGTCGAAGGGCACATGGGCTACGTCTACAAGAACGGTAAGGCGATCGAGAACGGTATTTCCGGCGGGGAGGCCGGCAAGACCTGGCCCGGCGATCTCTGGAAAACCGGCGGTGCCGCGCCTTGGCTGGGCGGCTACTACGACCCGGAAACCAACCTGCTGCTGTTCGGCACCGGTAACCCGGCGCCGTGGAACTCCCACCTGCGCCCTGGCGACAACCTCTATTCATCGTCACGCCTGGCCCTGAACCCGGACGACGGCAGCATCAAATGGCACTTCCAGAGCACGCCCCACGACGGCTGGGACTATGACGGCGTCAACGAACTGATCTCGTTCAACTACAAGGACGGTGGCAAGGACATCAAGGCGGCGGCCACCGCCGACCGTAACGGCTTCTTCTATGTGCTCGACCGCACCAACGGCAAGTTCATCCGTGGCTTCCCGTTTGTCGACAAGATCACCTGGGCCACGGGCTTGGACAAGGACGGGCGGCCGATCTACAACGAGGCGAGCCGTCCAGGGGCGCCGGGCGGCGAGGCGAAGGGCAGTTCGGTGTTCGTCGCACCGGCGTTCCTCGGTGCGAAGAACTGGATGCCGATGGCCTACAACCAGGACACCGGGTTGTTCTATGTGCCGTCCAACGAGTGGGGCATGGACATCTGGAACGAAGGCATCGCCTACAAGAAAGGCGCGGCGTTCCTCGGTGCCGGGTTCACCATCAAGCCGCTGAACGAAGATTACATCGGCGTGCTGCGGGCCATTGACCCCAAGACCGGCAAGGAGGTCTGGCGCCACAAGAACTTCGCGCCGCTGTGGGGCGGGGTGCTGACCACCAAGGGCAACCTGGTGTTCACCGGCACGCCTGAAGGCTTCCTGCAGGCTTTCAACGCCAAGACCGGGGAAAAGGTCTGGGAATTCCAGACCGGTTCCGGCGTGCTCGGCTCGCCCATCACCTGGGAAATGGACGGCGAGCAGTACGTGTCGGTCGTCTCCGGCTGGGGCGGCGCGGTGCCGCTGTGGGGTGGAGAGGTGGCCAAGCGCGTGAAGGACTTCAACCAGGGCGGGATGCTGTGGACGTTCAAGCTGCCGAAAGAACTTGTCGCCAAACGTTGAAACCTGCGTTTACCCGTGGCGAGGGAGCTTGCTCCCGCTGGAGGGCGAAGCCCTCCCGGAAACGGTGCCTCGGTTCTGAGTAAACCCTGGTTTGCCGGACGGGTGACTGCTTCGCAGCCGAGCGGGAGCAAGCTCCCTCGCCACAAATATACCTATTCGAGCCGGCATTGCTGACTCGAAACCTACGACCAAATAACGAGAGCCCCTCCTGCCAACGACGCATTCGTCAGGCAAGCGGGGCTCTCTACCATCGGCCTATCGCCTGTCCCGCGACAGGCATCGACCAGGCAGAGGCCCATCATGATCTACGCACAACCCGGAACCCCAGGCGCCGTCGTTTCCTTCAAACCGCGCTATGGCAATTTCATCGGCGGTGAGTTCGTCACACCGGTCAATGGCGAGTACTTCACCAACACTTCCCCAGTCAACGGCGAGGTGATCGCTCAATTCCCACGCTCCAACGCCGCCGACATTGACAAGGCACTGGACGCTGCCCATGCGGCCGCCGATGCCTGGGGCAAGACCTCGGTGCAGGAACGGGCCCTGGTGCTGTTGAAAATCGCCGATCGCATCGAACAGAACCTCGAACTGCTGGCCGTCAGCGAGACCTGGGACAACGGCAAGGCTGTACGCGAAACCCTCAATGCGGACGTGCCGCTGTCGGCTGACCATTTCCGCTATTTCGCTGGCTGCATCCGCGCCCAGGAAGGCGGCGCCGCCGAGATTAACGAGCTGACCACCGCCTATCATTTCCACGAGCCGCTGGGGGTGGTCGGGCAGATCATCCCATGGAACTTCCCGCTGCTGATGGCCGCCTGGAAACTCGCGCCAGCGCTGGCCGCCGGTAACTGCATCGTGCTCAAGCCGGCGGAACAGACTCCGCTATCGATCACTATTTTCGCCGAGCTGATCGCCGACCTGCTGCCGGCCGGGGTCCTGAACATCGTCCACGGTTTCGGTCGCGAAGCCGGTGAGGCACTGGCCACCAGCAAGCGCATCGCCAAGATCGCTTTCACCGGTTCCACCCCAGTCGGTTCGCATATCATGAAGTGCGCGGCGGAGAACATCATTCCGTCCACCGTGGAGCTGGGCGGCAAGTCGCCGAACATCTTCTTCGAGGACATCATGCAGGCCGAACCGGCGTTCATCGAAAAGGCCGCCGAAGGCCTGGTCCTGGCGTTCTTCAACCAGGGCGAAGTCTGCACCTGTCCGTCCCGCGCCCTGGTGCAGGAATCGATCTATGATGAATTCATGCAAGTGGTGATGAAGAAGATCGAGCAGATCAAACGTGGCGACCCGCTGGACACCGACACCATGGTCGGCGCCCAGGCGTCCGAGCAGCAATACGACAAGATTCTTTCCTACCTGGAGATTGCCCGCCAGGAAGGCGCCGAACTGCTGACCGGCGGCGCGGCCGAGCGCCTGGAAGGGGACTTGTCCAGCGGCTACTACATCCAGCCGACCTTGCTCAAGGGACATAACAAGATGCGGGTGTTCCAGGAAGAAATCTTCGGTCCGGTGGTGGGTGTGACCACCTTCAAGGACGAAGCCGAAGCCCTGGCGATCGCTAACGACACCGAGTTCGGCCTCGGCGCCGGTCTGTGGACCCGCGACATCAACCGCGCCTACCGCATGGGCCGGGCGATCAAGGCCGGCCGCGTGTGGACCAACTGCTACCACCTGTACCCGGCCCACGCCGCGTTTGGTGGCTACAAGAAGTCCGGCGTCGGTCGTGAAACCCACAAGATGATGCTCGACCACTACCAGCAGACCAAGAACCTGCTGGTGAGCTACGACGTCAATCCGCTGGGGTTCTTCTAGTAAACCCTGTGGGAGCGGGCTTGCCCGCGAAGGCGTAAGTAGATTCAGCACTTCTGCAAGCTGAACCACCGCCTTCGCGAGCAAGCCCGCTCCCACATTTGAGTGTTGTGTGATGCCCGAAATCGCTACCAACGCACCCCACCCACCGCTTCGAAAGTAGCATTCGAGCCTCGCGCTCCCCATGCATTAATGACCCTGCCGGAATCGCCCGGTACAAGAAGAGGAAAGACCCATGTGGACTAAACCCGCGTACACCGACCTGCGTATCGGCTTTGAAGTGACGATGTACTTCGCCAACCGATGAGCGGCAGCCCGGTCCGGTGCGTCTGGGCCGGGCTACCCATTGGTCTGATTGCATTAACGGCGGGATGCTTTAGGCTCAGGGTATTTCACAATAAGAACAGGCTTACCGATGAGCCCGCTGCGCAAGTTCGTTTCCCCTGAAATCATGTTCGGTGCCGGTTGCCGGCACAACGTCGGCAATTACGCCAAGACTTTCGGCGCACGCAAGGTGCTGATCGTCACCGACCCCGGGGTCATCGCGGCCGGTTGGGTGGGCGATGTCGAAGCCAGTCTCCAGGCCCAGGCCATCGACTACTGCATTTACAGCGCCGTCTCGCCCAACCCTCGGGTCGAGGAAGTGATGCTCGGTGCCGAGCTGTACCGGGAAAATCATTGCGATGTGATCGTCGCGGTCGGTGGCGGCAGCCCGATGGATTGCGGCAAAGGCATCGGTATCGTGGTGGCCCATGGTCGCAGCATCCTCGAGTTCGAAGGCGTCGACACGCTGCATGTGCCCAGTCCGCCGCTGATCCTGATTCCCACCACGGCCGGTACTTCAGCCGACGTCTCGCAGTTCGTGATCATTTCCAATCAGCAGGAGCGCATGAAGTTTTCCATCGTCAGCAAGGCCGCGGTGCCGGATGTGTCGCTGATCGACCCGGAAACCACCTTGAGCATGGACCCGTTCCTGTCCGCCTGTACCGGCATCGATGCGTTGGTGCATGCCATCGAGGCCTTCGTCTCCACCGGGCACGGCCCGTTGACCGATCCCCATGCATTGGAGGCGATGCGCCTGATCAACAATAACCTGGTGCAGATGATCGCCAATCCCGGTGATGTGGCCCTGCGCGAGAAGATCATGCTCGGCAGCATGCAGGCCGGGCTGGCCTTTTCCAATGCGATCCTTGGCGCAGTGCATGCGATGTCCCACAGCCTGGGCGGCTTCCTGGACTTGCCCCATGGCCTGTGCAACGCGGTGCTGGTGGAGCACGTGGTGGCGTTCAACTACACCTCGGCGCCGGAGCGCTTCAAGGTGATTGCCGAGACGCTGGGCATCGACTGCCGGGGGCTCAATCATCCGCAGATCCGCACGCGGCTGGTGGAGCACCTGATTGCTCTCAAACACACCATCGGCTTCCATGAAACCCTGGGCCTGCATGGGGTGAGCACCTCGGATATTCCCTTCCTGTCGCAACATGCGATGCATGACCCGTGCATCCTCACCAACCCTCGTGAATCGAGCCAGCGCGATGTCGAGGTCGTCTATGGCGAAGCCCTCTGACGAACAGCAAACAGCCTTGGCCGGTTTGCTGGGGCTGGGCAATCACTCGACACGCAAGAGCCATTACCCGGAGCTGGCGGCGCGCCTGGCGGAACTGGAACAGGCCCGGCAACGCTTGCAGCAGCTCAACGACCAGTTGGAGCAGCGCGTGGCCGAGCGCACCGATGCGCTGCTGGAGGCCAACCACAACCTGCAACAACAGATCGCCCGGCGTGAATTGATCGAGCAACAGTTGCGCGACGCCCGGGACGCCGCCCAGGCCGCCAATCGCAGCAAGGACAAGTACCTGGCCGCCGCCAGCCACGACCTGCTGCAACCGCTCAACGCCGCACGCTTGCTGATTGCCACGCTGCGCGAGCGCCAACTCCCTGCCGCCGAGCACGTGCTGGTGGAGCGCACCCACCAGGCCTTGGAGGGGGCCGAAGACCTGCTCACCGATTTGCTGGACATTTCCCGGCTCGACCAGGCCGCCGTCAGGCCCGACGTGGCCCCGTATCGACTCGATGAACTGCTCGCGCCGCTGGTCTCGGAGTTTCAAACGGTGGCGGGCGCCGCAGGCTTGGCGTTGCGGGTGCGTTTCGTCGATGCAGCGGTCGCGACCGACTTGCGCCTGTTGACCCGTATCCTGCGCAACCTGCTCAGCAACGCCTGCCGCTACACCGACCGGGGCGGCATCCTGCTGGCCGCACGGCGCCGGGGAGGGCGGGTCAGCCTGGAAGTCTGGGACACCGGGCGCGGCATCGCCGCCGATTGCCTGGAGTCGATATTCCTCGAATTCAACCAACTGGACGTCGGCCGGGCGGCTGATCGCAAAGGTGTGGGCTTGGGCCTGGCGATTGTCGAGCGCATCGCTCACATCCTCGGCTACCGGGTCCAGGTCCGTTCCCGGCCCGGACGCGGCTCGGTGTTCAGCATCGAGGTGCCGTTGTCCGCCGAACGCCCCTTGCCGGTCTCACACACGCCGGTACAGGCGGTGGCCGGCAACCCGTTGCCGGGCCGCCGGTTGCTGGTGATCGACAATGAGCTGAGCATTCTGCAAAGCATGGCCGCGCTGTTGGGGCAATGGGGCTGCGAGGTGTTGACGGCCACTGACGAGGCGGGCGCCTTCGATGCGCTGCAAGGCCAGGCGCCGGAGCTGATCCTGGCGGACTTCCACCTCGACCATGGTGTGGTCGGCTGTGAAGTGGTGAGGCATCTGCGCGAGCATTTCCAGCAGTCGATTCCGGCCGTGATCATCACCGCCGACCGCAGCGACCAGTGTCGCCGCGCCTTGCGCAAGCTGAATGCGCCGTTGCTCAACAAGCCGGTCAAGCCCGGCAAGTTGCGAGCGGTGTTGAGCCAGTTGCTCGGCTAGCGCGCGGTGTACTCATTCCCTGCGATGGCTCCCTGTAGGAGCGAGCTTGCTCGCGAAAGCGGAGGGTCGGCCGGCACGAGCCTGAGTGAACCGTCGTCTTCGCAAGCAGGCCCGTGCCCACCGTGAAGGGTCTATTCGTCGCGGTGTTTTATGTTATGTTATCCGCTTTCTTTTGACAGGAATTCTCATTCCTTGTCTTATACGGATCCCCGACGAGTATTGCCATGAGCCTCTCTTCCCCTGTGACGAGCCTGTCCGGCGTCGCCGCGCCCACCCTTGCCACGAGCCTCGCCAAAACCCATGTGCGCATGCTGGCCATCGATGCCCTGCGAGGGTTCGTGATGTTGCTGATGCTGGTCGACCATGTTCGCGAAACGTTCTTGCTGCACCGGCAGGTCAGCGACCCGATCGATGCACTGAGTGTCACCCCGGATCTGTTCTTCACCCGGCTGCTCAGCACGCTCTGTGCACCGGTGTTCATCTTCCTCACCGGGTTGTCGGCTTGGCTCTACAGCCAGAAGCACACGGCTGCTGAAACTTCGATGTTCCTGTTCAAGCGCGGGCTGTTCCTGGTGGTGCTGGAACTCACGTTCGTGTGTTTCGCCTGGACCGCCGAGTTCCCCCCCAAAACCTTGTGGCTGCAGGTGATCTGGTGCATCGGCATTTGCATGATTGCCCTGGCCATGCTGTTGCACTTGAAGCACAGTTGGCTGGTCGTCATCGGCATTGCGATTGTCGCCGGCCACAACCTGCTGGACGGCATCGTGCTGGCACCTGACTCGCCGTTCTTCGTGCCCTGGTCGATCCTGCACCAGCGGGCATTCATCGATCTCACCGAATTCACCCGCGCCCGCACCACTTACCCGGTGCTGCCCTGGATCGGCGTGATCCTGCTGGGCTGGGCCATCGGACCATGGTTTGCCCGGCAGGTGGACCCCGCCGTGCGAGTGCGGCGGTTGTTGCAGGTGGGCATCGGCTTGCTGGTGGCGTTCGTCGTCATCCGCTACCTGAACGTCTATGGCGACAAGCCCTGGGTGCAGACCGGCGATGCGCTGCGCACCGCCATGAGTTTCCTGAGTGCGACGAAGTACCCGCCATCATTGATGTTCCTGCTGCCGACGCTTGGAGTTGGCCTGATCCTGTTGGCACTGTTCGAGAAGGCCCAGGCTCGGAGCACCATCCCCTTGCTGGCGGTCTACGGCGGCGCTCCGATGTTTTTCTACCTGTTGCATCTCTACGTGCTCAAGGCCCTGTACCTGGTAGCGGTTGCTCTCTGGGGCACCAACCAGGGGGCGTATTTCGGTTTCGACCATTTGCCCCTGGTGTGGGTATGGAGCGTGCTGTTGGGCGTGGCCCTGTTCTTCCCGACCCGCTGGTTCGCCGGTCTGAAGCAACGGCGACGGGACATCGCGCTGCTCAAGTATTTCTGATCAGAGCCAATAAAACGCCGTCATCTGGCCGGCGTTTTTCGTCCGTAATGTAAAAAGATGCTTCGGTCTGCTTATTTCATTATGTAAACTCCCCCCGCTGCGACAATCGGGCACGGTCAAACCAGACCCGAGCACAACCGTTTTGCAGTGTCCCTCACTCAGCTGAAGCCAAGACCTACAAGAAGTCAGCGCCGGAGAGACATAAATCTGAGGCCGACCTTTTGCTCGGTCCTGTAGGTCCTTCCACCCATCCTTTCGATCCCACCATGCGGGCACTGCCAGCCATGGGCGTGGTCTACGATTGAACAGGACCGGTGGACGGAATGGCGTTCCATCCTAGGGATACACACATGTTGAAGAAAACACACACGGCGCTATTGGGCCTGGCGATGGCGATGGGTCTTGCGACCACGCACGCCGCCGAGGCTAAAAAAGTCGACGTCCTGCTCATCGGTGGGGGCATCATGAGCTCGACACTCGGCGTCTGGCTCAATGAGCTGGAGCCGGGCTGGACCATGGAAATGGTCGAGCGCCTGGACGGTGTTGCCGAAGAAAGCTCCAACGGCTGGAATAACGCCGGTACCGGTCACTCTGCGCTGGCCGAGCTGAACTACACGCCGGAAGACAAGAACGGCAAGGTCGATATCTCCAAGGCCATCGAAATCAACGAAGCCTTCCAGATCTCCCGTCAGTTCTGGTCCTGGCAGGTCAAGAACGGCGTGCTGAAGAATCCACGTTCGTTCATCAATTCCACGCCGCACATGAGTTTTCTGTGGGGCGACGAGAACATCGCGTTCCTGAAGAAGCGCTACGAAGCCCTCCAGGCCAGCCCGCTGTTCGCCGGCATGCAGTATTCCGAAGATCCTGCGCAAATCAGCAAGTGGGTTCCGCTGATGATGCAAGGGCGTGATCCGAGCCAGAAGGTCGCAGCCACCTGGAGTCCACTGGGTACCGACGTCAACTTCGGCGAAATCACCCGCCAGTTTGCCGCTTACCTGCAAACCAAGCCGAACTTCTCGCTGAAACTGTCCAGCGAAGTGGAAGACATCACCCGCAACGAAGACGGCACCTGGCGCGTTTCGTACAAGAACCTGAAAGACGGTACCGAAACCGAGACCGACGCCAAGTTCGTCTTCATCGGCGCCGGCGGCGGTGCCTTGCACCTGCTGCAGAAGTCCGACATTCCGGAAGCCCGGGAATACGCAGGTTTCCCAGTTGGCGGCTCGTTCCTCGTCACCGAGAACCCGACCGTTGCTCAACTTCACCTGGCCAAGGCCTATGGCAAGGCATCGGTTGGCGCACCGCCGATGTCGGTTCCGCACCTGGACACCCGCGTGCTCGATGGCAAGCGTGTGATCCTGTTTGGCCCGTTCGCCACCTTCTCGACCAAGTTCCTGAAGAACGGCTCGTACTTCGATCTGCTGACCAGCACCACCACTCATAACGTGTGGCCGATGACCAAGGTCGGTATCGAACAGTATCCGTTGGTGGAATACCTGGCCGGCCAGCTGATGCTGTCGGACGAAGACCGCTTCAACGCCCTGAAGGAATACTTCCCTGAAGCGAAGCAGGAAGACTGGCGTCTGTGGCAGGCCGGCCAGCGTGTGCAGATCATCAAGCGTGACGAAGAGAAGGGCGGCGTGCTGAAACTCGGCACCGAAGTCGTCGCTTCCCAGGACGGCAGCATCGCCGGTCTGCTGGGTGCTTCGCCAGGCGCCTCGACCGCCGCGCCAATCATGCTGACCGTGCTTGAGAAGGTCTTCAAGGACAAAGTCGCCAGCCCGGCCTGGCAGGAAAAACTGCACCAGATCGTGCCGAGCTATGGCACCAAGCTCAACGACAGCCCTGAGCGCGTGGCTCAGGAGTGGGCTTACACCAGCCAGGTCCTGCAACTGGACCCGCCACCGGCGATCGGCAAGCCAGGTACCCCCGCGGCACCGGCCCAGCCGGAAGCGGCCCGTGAAAGCAACCCGGCGGCTGACATGGCGCTGTAAAAGCCGGACGTTGTCTGGCGAGGTACAAGAACGCCGCTCATTGAGCGGCGTTTTTTTTGATTGCATCAAGACCTGCAAACAATCGACCCGTATGGGAGCCTCTGTGCAAGCTGAGCCAGCGCTTTTGCGAGCAGGCTCGCTCCACAGTGGCTGCGGATCACAGATTTCTTGTCAACCAAGTCAGTGGTGAGTTCCCGTCGTGGGAAGCTCCCGGAACCGCTGGTCAAAATCCTCCGCCAATTGCGCCAGGGTAATGCTGCCCAACCGCTTGAGCAGCAGCGCTTGGGCTTCATCGAACGCCTCCGTCAGTACCGCGTTCACCGCTTGTTCTACAAGGCATTGCGGGTGGTCGGTGGACAGGCCGATGGAGAAGATCGACGTGCTGCCCAACGCTTGGTGAATGTCCAGCAAGGTCATGTCTGACAGGGGTTTGGTCAGGGCCCAGCCGCCTCGATGGCCTTTCTCAGACGTGACGTAACCGTGTTCCTTGAGCAATGCCATGGTCCGCCGGACGACCACCGGGTTGGTGCCCAGCATCTGGGCGATGGTATCGGAGGTCGCGGATTGTTGATGGCGATCCATGTGGATCAGCACATGAAGCATGCGAGACAGGCGGGTGTCGGTTCTCATGATTGGCGCAAGATTCGGTGGTTAGGACCGAAAAAGTATCGCCTGTAATCGCAAAAGTTACGAGACCGTTGACACCGACTTTTCAAGAAACTTACGATGTGTCGAGACTTTCATGCACCCAGGGAGTTCGACCATGCACTACGACGTTATCATCGCGGGCGGCAGCTATGCCGGCATGTCCGCAGCCCTGCAACTGGCTCGGGCCCGGCGCAAAGTGCTGGTGATCGATGCGGGCCAGCGGCGCAACCGTTTCGCGGCCACCTCCCACGGTTTTCTCGGGCAAGACGGCCGTGCGCCTGATGACATTGCAGAGGATGCCCGCCGCCAGCTCATGGCTTATCCGACCGTCCATTGGCTATCGGACAGCGCACTCGAGGCCGTCCATGAGGCGGGCGGTTTCAGCGTTGAAGTCGCCGGCGGCGAGCGGCACAGCGCTCGGCGCCTGCTGTTGGCAACCGGCGTGATCGATGATTTGCCGGCGGTAGAAGGGCTGGCTGAGCGTTGGGGTAAAAGCGTTTTTCACTGTCCTTACTGCCACGGTTATGAACTGGCGCAAGGGCCGATTGGTGTGCTGGCGACCTCGGAAATGTCGCTGCACCACGCCCTGATGCTTCCAGATTGGGGTCCGACCACGTTTTTCACCCAGGGCGTGTTCGAGCCCGACGCTGAGCAACGGCTGAGCCTGGCGCAACGCGGTGTGACGCTGGTGCCGGAGCGGGTCGTGCGCATCGAAGGCGAGCGAGCCGATGTAGTGCTGGCCGATGGACGCGTGATGGGTATTGACGGCCTGTTTGTCCTACCGCGCACCCGGGTGTCGGGTTCACTGGCGATGTCCTTGGGCTGTGCCTTTGAAGACGGGCCACTCGGAGCGTTCATCCAGACCGAGACGATGACCCGTGAGACCAGTGTGCCGGGGGTGTTTGCCTGCGGCGATGCGGCCATGCCGTTCGGCTCGGTGGCGTTGGCCGTCGGTGACGGGGTGCGTGCAGCGTCGGGTGTGCATCGATCGTTGATTTTCACGAAGCAATGAGTGCAGGGCCGACAGGCTGCCCAGCGGATCAATCCCCTCGCCGCAAGCTTGGGGTCACTGCGTGCCGAACATCGCCGTCCAATAGATCCCCGCATCGCTTTTCGGGTCTGTCGCGTAACCGGCACCCAGTTCGCGGAACTGCGGGTTCATCAGGTTCGCGCAGTGGCCTGGGCTGGCGAGCCAGCCGTCCACGACCTTGAGTGCGGTGTCCTGGCCGGCGGCGATGTTTTCACCGATCAACTGGCCCAGGTAGCCGGCCAGTTCGGCACGGTCGCCCGGCATGCGGTTGTCGCGGTCCTTGTGGTCGAAGAAGTTATTGTTGGCCATGGCTCGGGTGTGGTTCACCGCCGCGAGTGCCAGTGTCGCATTCCAGGTCAGCGGGGTGGTGGCCGCGAAGGCTTCAGTGCCGCAGCGACGGGGCTGGGCGCGGGCACTGTTGATGAGTTTCAGCAGTTTCTGGCCTTCGGCTTGCCAGTCACCCAGGCGAGCCGACAGCAATGGCCGCGCCACCACAATGCGCCATTCGCGGTCCAGGCGACTGACGCCGATGTCGACGAACTGCGGGTCCAGCACCACTTGGCAAAAACTTTCCTGGATGGCTTTCATCGCCCCCTGCGCGTCTCGCGGCCCCGACAGGCTGATGGCCTGAACGTTGACCATCGGGTAAGCCGCCCGCGCCAAGGCCTGTTGCAGGTCGCCGATCCCCGTGGCCGAGAGAATCAACCGGGTATCCATTGCCAGCGGTGGCAGCTCCAGCGAAGCCTGGCCGGCGCAGCTTTGGGATTGGCTGCGGTAAAGGTTGATGGACTCGACCAGTTGCGTCTCTTCGGTGGCGCTGGCATTGGCGGCGAACACCAGCCCCAGCGACAGCACGGCAAGACGCATGACGGATGAAATGGCACGCATGTAAATCTCCCTTGAGCGGACGGCGCCTATAATGCGCAATTTTTGCCCGACTGGGGCAATGGTATTCACGCTCTCTTGAAATCCCGCAGGACGGTACGACCAGGTATCGTTCGGGACAATCCTCAAGTAATGGGATCAATTTTCTGGCGAATAGGTCCATCGGCGTCGCTTAAAGGTATAAAGACATCGGTCTTTAGCGCTTTCAGTTAAAGCCAGCGCGTCGGTCGGCCTGACCCAGCCAATCGGGGCATTTGCATACGTGCCGGGCGTCACACGCTCAACGTTTCACGAGCAGGCTCGTTCCCACGATGGATCGGGCACAACCGCAGGACATCGGTCGGCTGTCAGGCCGCCTTCGCGGGCAAGCCCGCTCCCACAGGGTCCAAGTACAACGGGAAGCGCTAAGTCGGCTATGAGGCCGCCTGGCTTTTGCTTTTGCTTTTGCTTTTGCTTTTGCTTTGCTCTTGATCTCAGGCGCCCCGTTAACCACAAGGGCCGAACGCAGGCATTGCGCAGTGGGCATCCCGGCATGGATGCCGGGATAGCCGCGCAGGGCCATGGATGGCCCATCGCGGCGGGCCCACGGAGCAATGCCGGAGTGAGGGAACACCGAGCCTTGGCGAGGTGCCCAGTGGTGGGGCAAGGCGCTTTTGGTTACTTTTGACGCCTTTCAAAAGTAACCCGCCGTAAAGGCGGAACCGTAAGAAGCCGTTACCGCAGCAACGGATATGCACCCGGTCAAAAACCCCATACAACCCGTGAGCCCGCCATCGCGACCAGGCTCGCTCCCACAGCTTGCGCAGGGCACCGCCTAACGTCGACCAAGCAGCAACCCCACCACCAGCCCGAACCCCGCGCTGATCGCCACGGTCTGCCATGGGTGACCACCAATATAGGTTTCGGTCGCATCGACCACCGGACGGGTACGTTCACGGGCGCTGGCAACCGAATCCAGTGCCTGTTGCAGTTTCAAAGAGATCTGCCCACGCAGGTTCTCAGCGTCCTCGCCAACCAATGTCGCGCTGCTCTTGAGCAGTTTCTCCGACTCCTCGATCAATGCCCTCAGTTCACTGAACACCTGATCCTTGATTTGCTCTCCGTTCGCTTGAAGAGTGCTTTTACGCGCCATTGAGTGACTCCTTGTTGATGACCTTGCTCTATGGAGTGCTGCACCGCCTTGAAAGTTGCGAGATGGGCGGCGCAGCAGGGTCGTTTCATAAAACCGGGTTAAGGCTGTGCAATTCAAGGTGTAAGATGGCGGCTATTTACGCAACAGGTAATCCCCCATGAGTTTCAATCTGGCAGACAAGCCCCTGGCCGAGCGCGCTGCGCTGGAAGACGAAAAATCCCGGCTGTTCGAGCTGTGGCAAACCAACCTGGGCAAGGCCAAGGGCGAAGGCGCTCGTTTGTTCGGCGAGCGCTCCAAGCGCAAGGGCAAATGGGCCGAGTGGGTGCGCGCTGAGCTGGATGGTATGTCGCCACCGGAATACGCCAACATGGTGCGCAGTGAGGTCAATCGTCTGATGGCTGCCAACAAATAAGCCGCTACGCGAATGTGGCGACGATAGCCTCACGTACCTTGACCACTGCCGGGTCCATCTGGGTGTGGGTTCGCCAGCCCAGTTCGATGGGGTAGCGTGGTAGCGCCAGGGGGCAGGGCAGCAACGCGAGGCCGCTCAGCGAGGCGATAGCACGGGCGGCGTGCGTCGGGATGGTCGCTACCGCCTGGCTGCCTTTGAGCAGGAACGGCAGCGCAGCGAAGTGAGTGGTCGAGGCGCATACTCGCCGGCTCAAGCCGACAGCGGCCAGCCCTTCGTCCGTGATGCCTATGAAACCGCCCGATGACACCAGCAGATGCTCACGGGCCACGAACGCCTCCAGGCTCAACGTCTGCTCGTTGGGCGAGAGGCTGGCCGGGTCCACCAGACAGGCGTAATCGCCTTCCCCCAGCACTTGGCGGCTGAGTAATCGCTGCGCAAACCCTCCCGCCGTGATCGCCAGGTCGAGGCTGCGCTCTAGCAGCGCCGGCCCGACGATCTGGCTGTGGGTCTGGCGGAAAATCAGCCGCAGGCCCGGCGCCCGACGTGTCACTTCTTCGATCAAGCGGCGCCCGTGGGCGATTTCGAAATCATCCGACAGACCGACGATAACCGAGCGCCCTGTGTAATGGTTGGCGTCCGGATCGACCATTGCCAGGCTCTGGCGACACTTGTCCAGCGCCTCGCTGATCACCGGCTTCAATTGGTTGGCCCGCAACGTCGGCGCCAGGCCGCGGCCGGTGCGCACGAACAGTTGATCGTCATACAGCCCGCGAAGACGACGCAATGCGGCGCTGATGGCCGATTGGGTCACGCCCAGGCGCAACGCGGCGCGGCTGGCACTGGATTCATCGTGCAGCGCTTCGAAGGTCTTGAGCAAGTTGAGGTCGATGTCGGAGATATTCATATGGCTCATATCAGTTAGCAGCATCCAGGGCTTTATTCATGATCGGCCGACGCCTGAGAATCAGCAACACCTGATGATCAAGGAGTTAAATTCCATGCCCAAATCCATTGTCGCTGCCCTGCAGATCGGTTCGTTGCCTGGCGGCACGGCCGAAACCCTGGCGCAGATCCTTTCCTATGAAGACGCCATACGTCAGGCCAATGCTCGATTGGTGGTGATGCCCGAGGCGCTGTTGGGTGGCTATCCCAAGGGTGAAGGTTTTGGGACGCAGTTGGGTTACCGCCTGCCGGAGGGGCGCGAGGCCTTTGCCCGGTATTTCGCCAACGCCATTGATGTCCCCGGTGTTGAAACCGAAGCCCTGGCCGGGCTTTCGGCACGCACCGGGGCGAGCCTGGTGCTGGGTGTCATCGAGCGGGCCGGAAACACGCTTTATTGCACCGCGTTGTATTTCGAACCGGAGGCGGGACTTGTCG
This sequence comes from Pseudomonas sp. SMV71, assembly GCF_052042015.1. Taxonomy (NCBI): domain Bacteria; kingdom Pseudomonadati; phylum Pseudomonadota; class Gammaproteobacteria; order Pseudomonadales; family Pseudomonadaceae; genus Pseudomonas; species Pseudomonas sp. SMV71. The sequence continues at coordinate 300,507 of NZ_JBKGGU010000003.1, forward strand.
CCAGGCATCGCAAGTTGATGCCCACCGGCACCGAGCGGCTGATCTGGGGCAAGGGTGACGGTTCGACCTTGCCGGTCATCGACAGTCAGGTCGGGCGCGTCGGTGCGGCAGTGTGCTGGGAAAACATGATGCCGCTGCTGCGCACCGCAATGTATGCCAAAGGCGTGGATGTCTGGTGCGCGCCAACGGTGGACGAGCGGGAGATGTGGCAGGTGACGATGCGCCATATCGCCCATGAGGGCCGCTGCTTTGTGGTCAGTGCCTGCCAGGTCCAGGCATCGCCCCAGGCGCTGGGCATCGAGGTGGCGAACTGGCCGGCCGAGCGCCCTCTGATTGCCGGTGGCAGCGTGATCGTCGGGCCCATGGGCGATGTGCTCGCCGGGCCGCTGAAGGACACGGCCGGATTGCTCACGGCGCAGATCGATACCGACGAGCTGGTGCGGGCGCGCTACGACTATGACGTGGTCGGGCACTATGCCAGGCCGGACATCTTCGAGCTGGTGGTGGACGAGCGGGCCAAGCCTGGGGTGCGCTTCACCAGGTAGCTGGGGAGCGCTGTAAATCGAGCGTTCCTCGGTCGACGAAACGCATTGTTCCGAACAAACCACCGGCGAGCTTGCCCTTGAGTACATAGGGCAGCCCGTCCAGGCTCTGGGTCTGGCTCAGGCCCAGGGTCTGGCGCAGCACGGAAAAGGCCGAAATACTCACGGGGATGCTGACTATCGCTTCGGAATACCGTGGGATCGAGCCGGTCTGGTCGCTGACCCCGGAGGCCAACGGGCGGCCATTGACCTCCAGGTCCAATGCCACGCCGTTGTAGTCGATGCTGGTTTCGTTGGGGTTCTGCAACCGCAGTTTCACCGCAAAGCGCATCTCCAGTTCCTGGCTGGGCAACGGTTCGATACCGACCACGTTGATGTTCAGCGGATCCCGATGAGGGAAGAGGGCGCAGGCGCTGAGGCTCGCCAGCATCAGGAACAGGGAGAAGCCGAGGATTTTGCGCATGGATATTCTCTCAGGAAAATAAAGGCAGGATACCAATCTCTGTGGCGAGGGAGCTTGCTCCCGCTCGGCTGCGCAGCAGCCGTCTCGATAAGCAGAGGCTGCTTCGCCCGAGTGCGGACCGGCCCAGCGGGAGCAAGCTCCCTCGCCACAAGCGCGCAGGTCAATAAATAGGGGCGCTGCATGTATAGCCCGACAAGCTCCTGCCAATTTCTGACACCAACCTCTGCTAATCTGCGTCAACTTTTTCGCCTGGATTGTCCATCGTGTCCCGTACCACTCGGCTGCTCACTTTGTTGCAAGTCCTGCGGGGCAAGCGCTGCCCGGTTACCGCCGCAACACTGGCGGCGGAGCTGGGCGTGTCGGAGCGTACCTTGTACCGCGACATCGCCGAACTCACGGCCCTCGGCGCGCCGATCCAGGGCGAGGCGGGCATTGGCTATGTGCTGCGCAGTGGACTATTCCTGCCGCCCTTGATGTTCACGGCCGATGAAATCGAGGCCATCGTGCTGGGCTTGCGCTATGTCGATCAACGCGCAGACGAGGTATTGGGCAAGGCGGCCGCCGACGCGTTGGCAAAAGTTGCGGCGGTGTTGGCGCCGGACCTGGGAGACGCCTTGCGCAACCCTACGGTGCTGCCGGGACCGCCGGGTTATGGCTATCCGCGCAACACGGTAGAACTCAACGTGTACCGCCAGGCGATTCGCACGCAAGCCAAGCTGCGCATCGATTACGCCGACGTGAACCAGACCCCGAGCCAACGCCTGATCTGGCCGCTGGCCCTGGGCTTCTTCAACGAGGCGCGGGTGGTGGTGGCCTGGTGCGAATTGCGCGGCGCCTATCGAACCTTTCGCACCGACCGCATCGGGGCCGCCGTCGAGCAGGGCGAGCGGTATCCGGGCAGGCGCAGTGACCTGCTGCGGGCCTGGTTCAAGCTGATGCAGCTGGATGAAACGGGGCGTTTTACTCCTGACAAAAACTGACACAACGCTGTTTTAGCATGGTGCCAGATCGATAAAACAAGGAGCCGTACCATGTCCAACCCCGTCTCTTCCCTGGCCCCGGCCATCGCCGGCTACATCGAGGCCGCCAATGCCCGTGACAGTTCGGCGGCGACGCGTTTCTTCGCTGAAAATGCCAACGTGTTCGATGAAGGCCAGCACCGTGTCGGCACCCAGGCCATCGCCCAATGGATGGACGACACCGCCCGACGCTATCAGCCCCGGGTCCAGGTGCTCAATGTGCAGCAACGCACCGGCAAGGTACTGGTCCACAATCTGATCTCCGGCACGTTCCCCGGCAGTCCGCTGGAGTTGCGCTACACCTTCCGGCTTGATGAGCAGGGGAAGATCAGTCGGTTGGATATCTCGATTTAGGCCTGCCTGGCACAAAATTTATGTGGCAGAAGCGCTTTCTTTGGCAAAAGGTGATTCCTGTGGCGAGGGAGCTTGCTCCCGCCGGGCCGGGCTGGCGTACCTGTGCGCGCCAACCGTCTCGATAAGCAGGGTTGCTTCGCAACCCAGCGGGAGCAAGCTCCCTCGCCACGGGGTTTGCGTGAATCATCAGAGCGGTGATCAAGCCTGCGATGCCGTCGACATGGCATACTCCCTGCCTTCGTTTTCCGGATCCGGGCCGTATGACTTTCGACTCCCCCCTGAGTGCCTGGCAGCATGCCATCGAACATCACGGCTTCGTCCAGGACGAGGCCCAGGAGCTGGCGATCCTGTCCCTGGAGCAATGTCACAAGGCGCTGCACGAGGGCCGCAAATCCATCAAGGGCGTCTATCTCTGGGGCCCGGTGGGGCGGGGCAAGACCTGGCTCATGGATCGTTTCTACGAAAGCCTCAAAGTGCCGGCTCGGCGTCAGCACTTCCATCACTTCATGGCCTGGGTGCATCAGCGCTCGTTCCAGCTCACTGGCACTCCCGACCCTTTGAAGGCCCTGGCCCGGGAGCTGAGTGCCGAGGTTCGGGTGCTGTGTTTCGACGAGTTGTTCGTCACCGACATCGGCGATGCGATCATCCTCAGCCGCCTTTTCCAGGTGATGTTCGAGCAGGGCATGGTGATGGTCAGCACGTCCAACCTGCCGCCGGAAGAGCTCTACGCCAACGGCCATAACCGTGAGCGCTTCCTGCCCACCATCACCGCGATCCAGCAGCATATGCAGGTGGTGCCGGTGAACGGCTGGCAGGACCATCGTCAGCATCCGGGGGCGTTGCAGCAGCGCTATTGGGTGCGCGGTCCCGAACAGCCCGAGCCGTTGGCTGGCGTCTTCGCCCAGCTCACTGCCGGGCAGCAACCGGGCAGCGGGCCGATCCAGGTCGGTCACCGCTTGTTGGAACCCGTGCAGGTTACGGACACGGTACTCTGGAGTCGTTATCAGGACCTTTGCGAACAGCCTTTCTCCGCTCTGGATTTCATGGCCCTGTGTGACCGTTTCAGCGTGATCCTGCTCGGTGAAGTGCCCAGTCTGAGCGCGGAGCAACGCGAGGGTCGGATTACCCGTGGCACCGAAGACGGTGTCGAGCGGGTCGAGGCCGGGGACCGCGAATTGCCGCAATTGTCGGTCCACGATGATGGCGTGCGTCGGTTCATCGCCCTGGTCGACGAATGCTATGACCGCAAGGTTCCGCTGTACCTGTCGGCCCAGGTGCCGATGGACGAGCTGTACACCGAGGGCTATCTGCAATTTCCGTTTCGCCGTACCCTCAGTCGCCTTCAGGAAATGCAGATGCAACGTTTTGGTCAGCCCGGCTGACCGGTATCCCGCCGACGGCCGCGAGTCGTCGGTATCAACGAAGTGAGATGGTCATGGAAGAAGCCAAGGACATTCTGGTATTGCAAGCCAGCTACACCAACCCGGTCCACGCCGAAGCGATCTGTCATGTGCTCAATGGCTATGCCGAGGACCCGATGGGCGGCGGTCATCCGCTGCCTGCCGAGGTACTGCTGCATCTGCCCGAAGAACTGGCCAAGCGCCCCCATGCGTTCAGCGTATTGGCATTCGTCAACGGTGAGCCGGCGGGGCTGGTGAACTGTTTCGAGGGCTTCTCCACGTTTGCCTGCCGGCCGCTGGTGAATGTCCATGACGTGGCGGTAATGAAAGATTTTCGAGGGCTTGGGTTGAGCCAGAAGATGCTGCAGAAGGTCGAGGACATCGCTCGTCAACGTGGTTGCTGCAAGATCACCCTGGAAGTGCTTGAGGGCAACGCCGTGGCCCAGGCCAGCTATGCCAAGTTCGGCTTTGCCGCCGGCATGCTCGATCCAGACCACGGCCGCATGCTGTTCTGGACCAAGCCGCTGTAGGCTGGAGGGCTCTCTGAAACCGTGGCGAGGGAAGCTTGCTCCCTCGCCACGGTTTATTTCTGCACCACGGTCGTCGTCGGTGGCTTGGGTTTGATCAGGCTGAAGTCGATCAGGCCCTTGTGCTGGTTTTCATAAGGATTGCCGATCAGCAGCGGCCGGGCCTTGAACTCATCGCTGACCAGGCTCTTGCTGCGATCGAGTTCATCGAAACTCAGGCCCGCCATGTCGGCCCAAGTGTGGATCAGATGAGAGCTGCTGTAGGGCCTGGACAGGTCGCCGATGAAATCCCAGTCGTGGTTTTCGCGCCATTTGGGGGAAGCCCAGGCCATGAACGGAATGGTGTACATCGGCGCGGTCGGTTTGCCTTCGTTGCGGCCCAGGGTGCCATGGCCCTGAGAATCGAAGACATCTTCGCCATGGTCCGAAAGGTACAGCAGAAAGCCGTTGGGATCGCTCTTGGCGTAGTCCTTGATCAGGCTGGATACCACGAAATCGTTGTACAGCACCGCATTGTCGTAACTGTTGTAGGTCGGCAGTTGATCGTCACGAATGCCCGGTGGGACACCCTGGCGGTCGGTGAATTTGTCGAAGGTCGGCGGATAGCGGTACTGATAGCTCATGTGGGTGCCCAACAGGTGCACCACGATCAGCTTGCGCGGCGCGCTGTCGGCCAGGGCCTTGTTGAAGGGTTCGATCACGTCGCCGTCATACTGGGCCGCATTCTGGTTGCGGTTGTTGTTCAGGTACACCTGCTCGTCGGCCTGTTGGGAAAAGGTCGTGAGCATGGTGTTGCGCTTGGTCATGGTCTGCTGGTTGGTGATCCAGAACGTCTTGTAGCCGGCCTGTTTCATCATGCTCACCAGCGACGGTGTGCTCAGGTACAGATCAGGGTGCTCTTCATCGGCGAACGTCAAGACCTGTTGCAGCGCTTCGATGGTGTATGGGCGCGGGGTGATGACATTGTCGAACACCGATAGCTGATCCCGGAGCTTGTCCAGTTCGGGCGTGGTTTCCCTTGGGTAACCGTACAGGCTCATGCGCTGGCGATTGGTGGACTCGCCGATCACCAATACCAGGGTGGCCGGCTGGTTGGCCATGTCATCCTTGAGGTTGCGCAGGGGCGAGATTTTGCTGGCGCTGTGGAGCATGCCCTGCATGTTTTCCAGCTGTTCGCCGTAGCGACGATAGGCCACCACCATTTGCCACGGCACGGCGGGCTCGATGCGATCCTCGAATTTTTCCAGGGCGCCGGCAAGACTGCCGGTGCGCTGGGTCTGTTTGATCAACGGGTAACCGACCACGGCCACGACGATGGCGAGGGCGGCGACCAGCGCCTGGCCGCGGGGCAGGTAAACCGGCCGCAGGCGGGTCCAGAGCCAGTAGCCGATGGCGGTGTGGGCCAGGAACGCCGCGACCATCCACCAGGCAAAGTACTGCGTCAGGTACTCACCCGCTTCAGCCACGTTCGATTCGAACATGATGAAGATGACGCTCTGGGAGAATTCCTGCTGGTAAATGAAGAAATAGCCCAGGCTGGCCATGGAGCAGGCCCACAGCACCACGCCGATCAAGGCGGCAAGCAGGCGTGTCCGGGTGGGGAAGAGCAGCATTGGTGCCAGCCACAGCGCACTCATCACGAAGGCCTGGCGGAATCCGGTGAAACCGGAAGTATCACTGACCAGGATGAGCAGTTGGGTGATGCCGGAGAAATACCAGAAGAATAGAAACAGCCAGCCGAACCCGGCCCAATCGAAACCTTTCGCAGTCGTTTTGCTGCGTTTGAACAGACTCATCAAGCGCTCCAGCCTTAGTCGAGGCAGCTGCTGTCAGCTCAGTGGCGACCGCAGGCGTGCGTCGAGCAACCTTAAAGGCGCGGAGTATCGCGGCTAAGGTGTGAAAACTTTGTGAGTTTTTCGGTGACAAAACGACAGGAAAAGAAAGACTTGCCTGGCAAATCAAGTACAGGAGCAAAAGCTTTGTGGCGAGGGCGCTTGCTCCCGCTCGGTGGCGCAGCAACCGTAAAATCTGCGAAGACGCTGCGCCCGAACGCGGACCGGCCCAGCGGGAGCAAGCTCCCTCGCCACGGGAATTTCTGAAGTCTTGGGGAAGTGACAGCGTTCACGCCGATGCCACTTCCGGATGCAGCGCTGCCGGAGCGCTTACCGAGCCAGGGCCTGGCCCTGATGGGACAGCTGGGAATGCTGCAGCTGCATGCGCAACTGCGTCACTTCATCAAGCAGGAGATCGCGCTCTTCCTTCAGAAGGCGCAATTCGTCGCGACGAATGGTCACATAAAGGGTTTGGGGAGGACGTGCGGTAACGACAGGGCCCATTGCTCACCTCGCAAATGGCGTACATCAACTATAGAGATGTCGCCAGTATTTGGTCGACACCTCTACTATCGGCGCCAATTCTGATTTCTTTTGCCTGTGATTGGAACTTTTTTATTTTTCATGGTCGCTGTGTCTTCGGCCGGGTTTGAAGCGTTATCCCTTGTGATTGCCTGAATTACCCGGAAACTATGCAGCAATGCTCTGGACTAACCTCCACTAGTCTTGGAGCTAAACCTTTGACTTACCTTTATTTGTAGTAGGGAGCATCAGCACATGCAACTCGGGATCATTGGACTGGGCCGCATGGGCGGCAATATTGCGCGGCGCCTGATGCTCAATGGGCACACCACTGTCGTCTACGACCGCAACAGCGCATTTGTCGATAACCTCAGCCAAGAGGGCGCCAAGGGCGTGGCGGACCTGCCCGCACTGGTCGCCGGCCTGGAAAAGCCGCGGGCGGTCTGGGTCATGTTGCCCGCTGGCGCACCCACCGAAGACACCATCAACGACCTCAGCCAGTTGCTTGAGCCGGGCGATGTGATCATCGACGGTGGCAACACGTACTATAAGGACGACATCCGCCGCGCCCAGGCCCTGGCGGAAAAAGGCCTGAGCTATATCGACGTTGGCACTTCCGGGGGCGTCTGGGGCCTGGAACGCGGCTACTGCATGATGATCGGTGGCGACGCCGAGGTCGTGAAGCGCCTGGATCCGCTGTTCGACAGCCTGGCCCCGGGCATGGGGGACATCCCGCGTACCCGCGATCGCAAATCCGACGATGATCGTGCCGAACGTGGCTACATTCATGCCGGCCCGGCGGGTGCAGGGCATTTCGTGAAAATGATCCACAATGGCATCGAGTACGGAATGATGCAGGCCTTTGCCGAAGGTTTTGACATCCTCAAGACCAAGTCCAGCGAAAGCCTGCCACCTGAGCAGCGTTTCAACCTGAATGTCGCCGATATTGCCGAAGTCTGGCGTCGCGGCAGTGTGGTTTCGTCCTGGCTGCTGGACCTGACCGCCGACGCACTGGCCAGTGACCCGCAACTCGACGGGTTCTCTGGCGAAGTCGCCGACAGCGGTGAAGGTCGCTGGACCATCGAGGCCGCCATCGAACAAGCGGTGCCGGTCCCGGTATTGTCCAGCTCGCTCTTCGCCCGTTTCCGCTCTCGTCAGCAAAGCACCTATGGCGACAAGATGCTCTCGGCGATGCGCTTCGGCTTCGGCGGCCATGTGGAGACACCGAAAAAATGACCTCGATCGGCAGCAAATCCAAGGCAGAACCGGCACCACCGACCACGTTGTTTCTGTTCGGAGCCCATGGCGATCTGGTCAAGCGGCTGCTGATGCCGGCGCTTTACCACCTCAGTCGTGACGGCCTGCTGGGGGATGGGCTGCAGATCATCGGGGTTGACCACAATGCGATCAGCGATGTGGATTTCGCCAAGAAGCTCGAGGACTTCATCCGCAGCGAAGCGGTCAACAAGGGCGGCGATGCCGAGCGCGCCCTCGACCCGGTGCTCTGGGCAAGGCTGGCCAAGGGCATCAGCTATGTGCAGGGTGATTTCCTCGATGACGGCACTTATCAGGCGCTGGCGGCGAAGATCGCGGCCAGCGGCACCGGCAACGCGGTCTTCTACCTGGCGACCGCGCCGCGTTTTTTCAGCGAAGTGGTCAGCCGCCTTGGCGCGGCCGGCCTGCTTCAGGAGCAGCCGGATGCCTTCCGGCGCGTGGTGATCGAAAAGCCGTTCGGCTCCGACCTGCGAACCGCTGAGGCACTGAACGCCTGCCTGCTCAAAGTCATGAGCGAGAAACAGATCTATCGGATCGACCACTACCTGGGCAAGGAAACGGTGCAGAACATTCTGGTCAGCCGTTTCTCTAACAGCCTGTTCGAGGCGTTCTGGAATAACCACTACATCGACCACGTCCAGATTACCGCCGCCGAAACCGTCGGTGTGGAAACCCGCGGCAGTTTCTACGAACACACCGGTGCGCTACGGGACATGGTGCCCAACCATCTTTTCCAGTTGCTGGCGATGGTCGCGATGGAGCCGCCGGCGGCATTCGGTGCCGATGCGGTGCGCGGAGAGAAAGCCAAGGTGGTCGGGGCAATCCGGCCCTGGTCGGTGGAACAGGCCCGGGCCAATTCGGTACGTGGGCAGTACACCGCCGGCGAAGTGGGCGGCAAGGCAGTGAACGGTTATCGCCAGGAGGCCAACGTGGCCGAGGACAGTCAGACCGAGACCTATGTTGCCCTCAAGGTCATGATCGATAACTGGCGTTGGGTCGGCGTACCGTTCTACCTGCGCACCGGCAAACGCATGAGCGTGCGGGACACGGAAATCGTCATCTGCTTCAAACCGGCGCCTTATGCGCAGTTTCGCGACACCGAAGTCGATGAATTGCAACCTACCTACTTGAGAATCCAGATCCAGCCCAACGAAGGCATGTGGTTCGACCTGTTGGCGAAACGGCCAGGGCCGGCGCTCGACATGGCGAACATCGAACTGGGTTTTGCCTACAAGGACTTCTTCGAGATGCAACCGTCCACGGGTTACGAAACCCTGATCTACGATTGCCTGACCGGCGATCAGACGCTGTTCCAACGGGCCGACAACATCGAGAACGGCTGGCGTGCGGTGCAGCCATTTCTCGATGCCTGGCAGCAGGACGCGACATTCCAGCCCTACAAGGCCGGGGAAGACGGACCGGCGGCCGCCGATGATTTGCTGATTCGCGACGGTCGCGTCTGGCACGGCCTCGGATGAGTGAGCTGGTGACACAACCCATCCGATTCTTGCTCAGCGACATGGACGGCACCTTATTGCTGCCCGATCACAGCCTGACCCAGCGCACCATCGAAGCGGTTCGCGCATTGCGCGAGGCGGGGGTGTTTTTCAGCCTCGCCACCGGCCGGCCGCCCCGGGCGATGCGCCAGCAGATCGAGGCCCTGGGTGTCGACCTGCCTACCGCCGCGTTCAACGGCGGCACGCTGGTGCATCCTGATGGCAGCTTCCTCGCGGTGCATTACCTGCCACCTGAGGCGGCGCTGACCACCCTGGCGCTGTACGCCGATCAGCCGGGTATAGAGGTCTGGGTCTTCGCCGACGGCGATTGGCTGGTGCTCGATGCCAACGGACCCATGGTGCCGGTCGAGACCCGTGGCCTGGGCTATGCGCCGGTACAGGTCGAGAGTTTCGAGCCCTACCTTGAGCGCATCGACAAGATCGTCGCCACCAGTGCCGACACCCAACTGCTGGTAGAGCTAGAGGCGCGCCTGCACCCGCTGCTCGAAGGCCAGGCCCAGGTGTCGCGTTCGCAACCGATCTATTTGGATGTCACGGCCATGAAAGCCAACAAGGGCGAGGCGCTGGCGACCCTGGCGGCATTCCTGAATGTGCCGCTGGCGCAGACGGCGGCGATGGGCGATGGCGGCAACGACCCGGCGATGTTCCATCGTGCGGGGCTGTCGATCGCCATGGGCCAGGCGCCGGAAGCGATCAAGCGCCAGGCCGATGTCATCACCGCTGCCAATACCGAAGACGGCGCGGCATTGGCAATCGAGCGCTATATCCTGCCGCGCTGACTCGCCCGGTGGAAACCGAGGGAGCGGATATTCTGGGAGCGAGCCTGCTCGCTCCCAAGGCGTTGCGCTCTACAGCCAGTCAGTGACCGCAAACCAGCCCAATCCACCCATCACCACGGTGTAAGGCAACGCCATCCAGACCATCCGGCCATAGGACAGGCGAATCAGCGGGGCAATCGCTGACGTCAGCAGGAACAGAAAGGCGGCCTGGCCATTGGGAGTGGCCACGCTGGGCAGGTTGGTGCCGGTATTGATGGCCACGGCCAGGGTTTCGAACTGTTCGCGGCTCAAGTGGCCGGACACGAAGGCCTGTTTCACTTCGGTGATGTAAATAGTCGCCACAAACACGTTGTCACTGATGGCCGACAACAGTCCGTTGGCGATGAACAGCATGCCCGGTTGTTGGTCGGCGGGAAGGGCCAGGACCCACTGGATCAGCGGCGTGAACAACTGCTGGTCATGAATGACCGCTACCACCGCAAAGAACACCACCAACAGCGCGGTGAACGGCATGGCGTCCTTGAAGGCGTTGCCGAGCCGGTGCTCGTCGGTGATACCGGTGAACGCGGTAATCAGCACAATCACCATCAGACCGATCAGACCGACTTCGGCAACGTGCAGTGCCAGGCCGATGATCAGGATCAACGCGGCGATTGCCTGAACGATCAGGGCGGCCCGTTGACGGGAGGTGCGCTCGCGGTTGTCCTGTTCGGCGTAGTCGGCCAGCACGGCGCGGACATTGTCCGGCAGCAGTGTGCCGTAGCCGAACCAACGCAGTTTTTCCAACAGCACGCAGGTCACCAGCCCTGCCACCAGCACCGGCAGCGACACCGGCGCGACCTTGAGGAAGAATTCGGCGAAATGCCAGCCCATCTCATGGCCGATCAGAAGGTTCTGTGGTTCGCCCACCAGGGTGCAGACGCCGCCCAGGGCCGTGCCCACCACACCGTGCATCAGCAGGCTGCGCAGGAATGCCCGGAACTGGTCCAGGTCGGCGTGATGCAGCGAGGCCAAGGCGTGGTCTTCATCGATGTTGCTTTCCTGGCGCGGGTCGTGGCCTGACGCGACGCGGTGGTATACCGAATAAAATCCCACGCCGGCGCTGATGATCACCGCCGTGACGGTCAGTGCATCGAGGAATGCCGAGAGAAACGCCGATAGAAAGCAGAACATCAGCGCCAGCAACGCCTTGGAGCGTACCCCCAGCAGCAGTCGCGAAAACAGGAACAGCAGCAGGTCCTTCATGAAGTAAATCCCGGCCACCATGAACATCAGCAACAGGATTACCGGGAAGTTGTGCAGCAATTCCTGATACAGCGCCTGGGGCGTGGTCATGCCCAGCACCAGCGCCTCTATCAGCAACAGCCCGCCGGGCATCAGCGGGTAGCATTTGAGCGCCATGGCCAAGGTGAAAATGAACTCGATGACCAGCATCCAGCCCGCCGCGACCGGCCCCACCGTCCGTAGCACCACGGCGTTGAGGATCAGGAAAGTGATGATGCACGCCTTGTACCAGCGCGGCGAGTGCCCCAGAAAATTGTGCGCGAAAGCCTGAGCCATTGAGCCGGACATCGGCTGCTCCTTTTAATTAGAAGCGCGCAAGTTGCCGTAAGAAATGAGGAATATCAAGCGTAGGAATAAATACCGGTCAGCTCGCCATCCTGAATCAGGCCCAATACCGTGCAATGACCGCTCGGTAACTGCCATGGAGTGAATATCCCCCCACCAGGATTTTCCCGTCTGCCTGCACCGCCAGGGTGGTGGCGGTGTCCAGGCTGTAGCCGATTCGAGTGCGAACCCAGCCTTCGCCCTGGCCGAAATCCGGGTCGAGACTGGCGTCCGGCAAATGCCGGGCGAGCAGGAAATCGGTTTCGATACCACCGAGGGTAGCCCCAGCCGTCACCAGCTTCCCGTCCGGTTGAACCTGGGCGGCGGTCCACTGGCTGGAGCTGCGTCCAATCTGCAGGAGCTGGCATTGGCCCTGGTTGCAGTGGCGGTCCGGCTCGCCGTCCTGGCTTACTTTCAGTGACAGACTGTGCATCGGGTCGCGGCTGCTGCCGAACGCCTGCAAGTCGCCGTTTGCGTGCTGCACGATCTGGCTGACCATTACGCTGTGGTCCTGCGCCTTGATTGACAGGAATCCTTGCTCACCGAAGGTTTCATCGAGCCCGCCGTCGGGGTCATAACGTGCGATCAGGCCTTGCTGGGGCAGGTCGATTGCACCGCCGACGACGATATGGCCGTCGGCCTGGAGCGCCAGGCAGCCCAGCCAGGTGTTTTTCAGCAGCCGCCGGACCATCACGAAGCCACGGCCGTTGAACGAGCCATCCAACTCACCGTCGGGCAACAGTCGGATCAGCACGCCGACGTGATCGGACAATTGAAAGTGATGATTGGCCAACAGCAGGATCCGGCCATCGGCCTGAACCTGCATGTCACAGGCTTCGAGGCCCGGTATGCCGGGCGGCAGCCACGGGTCACGCAGGCCTTGGGAGAGGTTGCCGCAGAGTCTGATGATCCGCCGGCCAGCGTTGCCGAAATCTTGAACGGGTCGGCCCTGCTGGTCGAACAGGGCGAGGGCGGGAAGGGCGTGGTCAGTGTTTTCGTAGTGCAGGCCTGACAGCAGGATATGGCCATTATCCAACTCGATGATCTTACCCGCCGTTGCTTCACAGCCGTCTTCGAAGACACCGATCACACAGCCGTCGGCGCCAAAGTCTGGGTCGGTCGAGCCATCGGGGTTGAGTCGGGTCAGTCCGAACCGACTGCCGTTGGGGGTATCGATCCGGGCCGCCACCAGGATTCGACCAGCGTGGTCGAGGGTCAGCCCGGTGGTCTGGCTCGAACGGCTGCCTTCAAAATGAATCCAGGCTTTACCGTTGTCGGCAAAGGTTGGATCAAGTTGCCCGGCATAGATTTGCGCCGGTTCCAGCGCAAACGCGGATCGATCGTGCATGCGTGCCTCTCCTTGCGCGTCGACCGACCCCAGGCTATGTACGAAATAGCTTGAAACTTGGTTATGCGGCGTTAAAAACCGGCTCGTGCGCGAGTCCGATCGGAACGCTCATTGACAACCAGTCAAGTCGAGCGCGACCCCGGCCGTTCCTCGCCGGTTTTTGCCTTGCCTAACCTGCGTTTCAAACCATTTCGTACACAACCTAAGAACGGCGACAGCATGAGGGCAACATTCAATCCTTGAACGGATCAATGCACAACTGTCAGACCTTGCGTAAGTAGGGACGATTCGTGCCATAACAATGGCTTTGCGACCCAACGCCAAGCCCGCCACGGATAGCAGGCCTATCGGCGGCTTTATTCCGGCATCGACCAGGACTGCAACTTGTAGCCTTCCTGGCTCAATTCGGCGCGGGCCTGTTTCAACAGGTCCGCCAGTTTGGCCGGATCGGTATAGGCACTGCTTGGAATCTGTTTGCGCCCAATATGAGTATTGGTGCGGTCTACGACGGTCAGGCTGAGTTCACCGTTACCGTCTTGTGGAGCCCAGGCCACGCATTGGAAAGGACGAAATGCGCGGTCGGCAATCAAAAGAGCTTCGTTGATACGGAGCGGGGCGTTCATGGCGTTTTCTCTTCAATGTGCCCAATCAAATGATGTGCCGGCGGTTGGGCGTACCGTGCGGCAGGTTACTTGTACTGATGTTCCGAACCCGGGGGCGGGTCACACAATCTTTAAATAAATTTCGAATTTCTTTCAGACCAGGCTTCCAGGCTTTTGTTTGAAAGCGGGTTGAAAGAAAAAACTGGGGGATAACTAACGAAACGGCTTCTTATAACCATTTTTATCGCTGTTCAATAATCAATCGATACAAGGGGGTGTCAACTTCTTGCTACTGTTACATGCAGGTTTGCCAAACGACTGTTTCTAATAACATTTCCTTATTTTGGCGCCAAGGATCAGTCATGATCGAAGCCAGTACGTCGCGTCGTCTGCTCGTGGTTGATCCCTGCGATGATTGCCATCGCCTGCTGCCCGGTCTGCGCAGCGTAGGGTGGGATGTGGACAGTTGTGCCCTGGAGCACGCCGGTGATCGGCCGTGCGATGTCGGGCTCCTGCGCTTGCAGCCGTTTCATCTAGAGCGCCCGGAGGCGGTCAAGGAACTGATCGGTCGCAGCGGCACCGAATGGATCGCGGTGCTCAACCAGGAGATGCTGCGCCTGCAGAATGTCGGTGATTTTGTCTGCGAATGGTTCTTCGACTTTCATACCTTGCCATTTGATGTTTCCCGGGTCCAAGTGACGCTGGGCCGGGCATTCGGCATGGCGCGCTTGCGTGGGCAGGGTACGATTCATGTCGATCAGCCTGAGCACGAACTGCTGGGCGACAGCCGACCGATGCGCGAACTGCGCAAATTGCTCGGTAAGCTGGCACCCACCGAGTCACCGGTGTTGATTCGTGGGGAGAGCGGAACCGGCAAGGAGTTGGTGGCTCGCACGCTGCATTTGCAATCGCACCGACGCCACAAACCATTCATTGCGATCAACTGCGGTGCCATTCCTGAGCACCTGATTCAATCCGAATTGTTCGGCCACGAGAAAGGCGCTTTCACCGGCGCTCACCAGCGCAAGATCGGGCGGATCGAGGCTGCGCACGGCGGAACGCTGTTCCTGGATGAAGTGGGCGACCTACCGATGGAACTGCAAGCCAACCTGCTGCGGTTCTTGCAGGAAAAACACGTTGAGCGGGTCGGTGGCAGCCAGCCGATTGCAGTCGATGTGCGGGTGCTGGCGGCGACCCACGTTGACCTGGAAGCAGCCATCGAACTCAAGCGTTTTCGTGAGGATTTGTACTATCGCCTCAACGTGTTGCAGGTCGTCATGGCTCCGTTGCGCGAGCGCCATGGCGACCTGGCGATGCTTGCCAGTCACTTCTCGCATTTCTACAGCCAGGAAATCGGCCGGCGGCCGCGCAGCTTCAGCGACGACGCCCTGGCGGCGATGGGCATGCACGACTGGCCTGGCAACGTGCGCGAACTGGCCAACCGTGTCCGTCGCGGGTTGGTGTTGGCGGAAGGTCGGCAGATCGAGGCCCGGGACCTTGGCCTTGCCAGTCCTCATGGCGTCGTCGCCCCGATGGGCACGCTGGAAGACTACAAGACTCGCGCCGAGCGCCAGGCGCTGAGCGACGTGCTCAACCGCCACAGCGACAACCTGAGCGTCGCTGCCAGGGTCCTTGGCGTATCACGGCCGACATTCTATCGGTTGTTGCACAAGCATCAGATTCGCTAATTCCGGTTTGGCGCAGTTCCCTGTGGGAGCGAGCCTGCTCGCGATTGCAGTGGGTCAGCCATGAACAGGTAACCGATCTACCGCTATCGCGAGCAAGCTCAGCGCCCACAGAGTGCAAGGGAGGTCTTGTGTCAGAAGTAATACGGGAATTTCAGGCTGAAGCTGAAGTCCGGTGCATCGTCCGTCAGGCCTATGGACAGGTTGGGCACGATGGTCAGGTTGTCGGTGGCGGCGACGGTCATGCCGATGTTGAAGTAGCCGGCGTTGGCGTCGCTGGAGACCACTGACTGCCAATCCCCGCCCTCCTGTTTGATCTTGCTTTTCTTCTGGATGAGGTCGGACACCGAGAACGACATGCTCATCTTCTCGTTCAATGCGAAGGCGATGCCCGCACCGAGCTGGAAGCTATCGCCGATCCGGACCTTGCCGGGGATCTTCTGGTTGACGGTGGAGCTGGTGTCGTCGAACGACTCCTCAAAGTTATGGGTGTAAGACAATGTGCCGAACAGCACGGCCGGGTCGAAGGTCTTGACCAGCGAGATCCCGGGGGTGATCGACCACACGCCGTTGCCGGTGGGCAGGTCTTCAGGCACGAACAGGTTGGTATTGGCCTGGGACTGGCGCAGCTTGATGCCGAACGGGTCCTTGCCGGTCGGGGCCTTGACCCGCAGGGTGACCACTGCATCCGGCGTGTCGATCGACTCATCCATGAACTTGTAGGCAATGCCGAAGTTCACGTCGCCGATGGTGGGGTCGCGGGTCACGGTTTCCTCGCTGGTGACTCCGGCAGCGCCGTTGTTGGCACCGCCGGACTGGTACGTCGACTCGCGGTAGATCACCGGCACGTTAAGGTCGAACTGCCAGCGATTGTCGAAGTTGTAGCGGCCGGTCAGGTCCAGGGTCCAGGTGTCGGCCTTGATCCGGTCCAGGTTGATGTTGCCCAGGAAGATCGAATCCAGGGCCAGGAAACCGTTGAGGATCAATTGCCGGGTGTCGTAGCGCGAATAGGTCACGCCGGTTTCGAAACTGAACTTGCCGCCACCGAAGAAACCGCTGGCCTCGTCATAAAGGTTGGAAACGCTCTGGGCCGGTTGCGAATCGTCGGCGAGGGACTGCCCGTAGCCGCTGCCACCGGTCCCTGCCGAACCACTGCCGGCCACGGTCTGGTTGCCTTTCATGTCAGCCGGGGATTTGGCCAGGCGCTTGGGGGGCGGGGCGGCGGGCTGGTCTTCCACCTGGCGAACCCGCTGTTCGAGCACCGCCAAAGCTTTTTGCTGGGCCTCGTATCGCTGCTTCAACTCCAGGAGTTCCTGCTTCAGGGCTTCGATGTCCGCGTCCGGCGCCGCGTGTAACACGGTCGCCGGTAACAACGTGCTCAAACACATGACAGCGCGCAACGATACGGATCGATACATGGAGAATGCCGTCCCTATTTGCCCAATGGTCGTCAGCAGCGTAGTTCAATATCCTAGGGTGCGCAGGCCTCGCAATTGCGTCAGGTTGCAGTCCAGGGCCCCGGCGCTGGGGCCGTTGTTGTTCAGCACCACGTTGAGTTGGGTCAGGTTGTTGACCTGGTTGCCGTTGCCAAGCAGGCGGGTGTTCTGCAGCAGGCCGCCCTGGGCCACCTGTTGCAGGGCACTGCCCTGGTTCTGGCTGGCCTGGATCGCCATCTGCACGCCGTTGCCGGTAGCGGTGACTGCCACGCTGCCGGCGGCATTGCTGCCGCTGATGGTCTGGCCACTGCTCAGCAGTTGGCCTTGGGAGGGCACCAGCGCAGGTGCCTGGTTGCTCTCCCTGACGTTGATATCGACATTGTTATAGGCCGTGTTGCCGTCGCCGGCGGCACGTACGCTCTGGGTCACGCCCTGGCTCGTACCCAGGCCTGCGCCACCGGTGATGTTGCCGCTGCCCTGATCCGGGATACCGCCATTACCGGTCTGCTTGATGGTGGACACATAGAGTTGGGGTTTGATCGTAGCGGCCTGGATCTGCAGGGTGCTGGAGGCGCCGATCAGGTCGCCGCTGGCGTTGCGCCAGGTACTGCTCATGACAATGCCGAAACTGATGACTCGGCCCGGCATCACATAACGACCGCGCAGCTCGGAAAGCTCCTGGTCCTTGACTTCGATCGGTTTGAATCCGGCATGGGCATAGCCCGAGGCAGCCGCGGCCAGGCAGGCCAGCGTCAGCCAGTGTGACGTTTTCATGTGCAGCTCCCGGAGCGTCCTGCTCCTCTTGTATTTATTGTTGGCAGTGTTCGGCGATTAAAAGAAGTCGCTCTGTATGAAACCGAAATCCATCAGTTCTGCATCCTGGACCGGATTGAAACCGTCCAGCTTGTTACGCGCCGTCAGCGGTTGCGGAGGGCTGCGCAGGGCGTTGGCTTTGTCATAGCCTGGCCCGACAATGGCAAAGACGATGCCATTCCAACCCTTGATGAAATCATCATGGGCGTAGCGCTTGTGTCCCAGCACCGGGTCGGCAATGTAGACCCACTGCTTGTCGGCGCGCTGCAACACCACGAAGTGCTTGTAGCCGCGGATATCCATCAGGACCACCACAGGGATGGTCACCGCTTCGATTTTTTCGGGCGGTATCCGATAGCCACGGGCACGCATGCCGATGGTTTCGACATAGCGCTTCATGTCGAGCATGGAAAATCCTTGGGTGCGAACCAGGTCCTGGTCCGCGTTGACCAGCATGCCTTTGATGACGTGTTCTTCATCGACGTCCAGCCAATAGGCCTGGCGCAGCACCGTGGCCAGCGCGGCGGCGCCGCAACTGAAATCGGTCTTTTGTTCGACGATATCGCTGAACTTGCGCTCGCGCAGGCTTTGCACCGGTTTATAAATCAACATGCCGCCAGGCAAGGCGGCGACCGGTATCTGCGCGGCTTGAGCAACGCAGGCCATGGACAGAAGCAGGGAAAGGGCAGTCCCACGCATGACTGATACGCCTTTTGAGAGTCCTGGAAAAGAAGCCCCGTCGCCGGGGCTTCGTTTCATGCGCGCTTACATGCAGGCCTTGCAGCCGGCAGCGATGGACAGCGAGTTGCTCTGCTGGTTACCCACGCCAGCCGAGACGTTGGCGCCACCGTTACCGGAGAAGCCGTTCATCGAGTTGCTCATGGTGGCGTTGTTGATCACAGGGTTTTTCCAGCCGTCGCGGGTCAGCACTTGCTGGGTATTGGTGCCGGACAGTTCAAAGGTGCCCACGGCGGTGAACTTGAATTTGTCGTCATCATGACCGCCGCCGTAGCCGCCTTTGTTGCCCCAGCCGCCATGGTTGTCGCTTTCGGCAGTGCCATCGCCTTTGGCTTTGAACGTGCCGTTGGCTTTGTAGGTGCTGGTAAGGGTGTCGGTTTTATAGGTCCGCACACCTTTGTTGTCGACTTCCAGGCCGGTGGAGGTCTGGTCGGCCGCAGCAGCGGCTGTTGCAACACGGCCTCCGGACACGGCGATGGCCAGGTTGTTTTTCTGTTGGTTGAAGTTGCCAGCGGTCACGTTGATGCCGATGTTGCCGGAGCCATTGTTGCCCGCATTGGTGAGCGAAGCGTTGTTTTGAGTGGAGTTGTTCTTGACGTAATTGTTGTTATTGACTTGCGTGGCGCTGGACACGGCGACAGCCGAGCCGAAGATGAAGCTCTCGTCAGCGGTGGCCAAGGCTGCGGCGTTGTCTTGTTGGTTGCCGTCGCCGCCGGCAACGTTGGCGCCCATGTTGCCATTGCTGCCATTGAGCGAGTCCTTGGCTTCGGCGGTATTTTTGGTGGCCTGGTTGGTGACCATGTTGCCGTCGCTGTTCTGTTCATCCAGCACCGATGCCGCAGCACCCGCGGTGATGGACAGTTGCTCCTGCCAGGTCGGACCTTTCGGACCATGGTTGCCATGGCCGTGACCATGCCCGTTGTTATCGTTTCCTCCGGCCTGCGCGGCCATTGCCATGACAGCGGCGAGAGCGAAAACCAATGGTTGGAGTGCCATCGTAGGTTTCATGGTGTTTCTCCTTGCATGTCGTTGGTTAAGTGTCAGTACTTTCTTATGCGTACTGCGCCGGGTCAGTCGGCGACCCGGATGCTCAGGGTGTTAGCCATGCGGTTCCCCACCCCGGCACTCTGGTTCACCTGGATTACCCCACGGCTGCCGGTGAAGGCCTGGTCGCTGGTGACGACCTGGCGACTGCCGGTTGGGGCGCCAGTTGCTCCTGAGTTCGGTAGCAACGCCACGTTCTGTTGCGAAAGGACGCTGTCATCAATGCTCTGCGGCTGGGCGCTGATGCCCACGCGCATGACATTGGCCATCTGGTTATTGGCCCCGGCGGACTGGTTGACGCCCAGCACGCCGTTGCCATTGGTGAAGGAGTTGCCGCCGATGCGGGCGGTGGCGTTCATGGATGGGTCGGCTGGCGTATCGAGGCGTTGGCGCAGGTTGGTACTGGCCTGTGCTTCGGTGCCGATCGCGATGGCCCGGACGTTGGTCTGCTGGGTCTGGTCGCCGGCGGCCTGGTTGATGTTGAAGTTGCCGCTGTAATGGCCGCCGGAATTCTGCAGGTTGGCGTCGTTGACCCGCGCAACGCCAGGATCGGCGAGGGTGAGGGAGGGACCGAGCAAGGCCAGCAGGAACAGGGCGGGCTTCATGTCACTGGCCTCCGGCAAGTCGACCCAGCGGGGCCAGGCCGGAACTCAGCGAACGATTGATGGTGCCGGAGATCGCGCCGCCGCTGCCGCCACCATGACCGGCACCCATGCCAGGCATGCCGTTGGGGTTGGTTACCACGTTCAGCCCCTGTACGCCGGTATTGGTGTTGGTATTGATGGCGTTGCGGATCGACGAGCCGCTGGCGATGCTGGCGAATTCGCCATCGCTCAGCTCGGTGCTGGCGGCTACCTGGTTGATTCGAGCCGATGGGTTGGCGTTGACGGTGGTCGGGTAGGGGTCCTTGCCCCCGTTACGGCCGATGGCAATGGGTTGTACATCACGGCTCAGTACGATCACGCCGTTGCCCTCGGCCAGTACCGGTAGGCTGAACGACGCGCCGGCGGCGCAGCCGATCAGCAACAGGCAGGTCACGCCCCTATTGAAACTCCCCATGGCAGCGACTCCTTCTCTACGGCTGGCCCTAGTCAGCGTTGCGAAGGTCGCGAGCAGGAGTCGTGCCGATTTAAGAAATTCCTTTCGAATCAATGGGTTGTGTAGTGGCTGAGGATATTTACGGGCCGGGCTGTTTCATCGTTGAGACAACGGGCCGGATGAACAGCGCGACGGCGGCCGTCCAAGGCTCTGGATCCAGGCTTTGAGCGGGGTGTTGCAGCAGCTTTACAGTCTTGATGGCAATCCGGCGCAACCGCCGTGGATCCGCGTTCGGCGTGTCGGGGTTGTATCAGCTGCGTAACAACAGACGCGAGAGGTTGAGCGCCGCGCCAGGCGGTCAGGCTGCCAGTAGCCGCGAAACGGCGGCGAACACCTTTTCCCGGCGTTGCGCCCAGTTACCCTCGATGACTTGGAAGGGTTGTCGGTGCCGGACCAGCCAATCCTCGGTGGCCTGGAAAAACACCTTGCGTTGCGCCAGGTCCGGTTGGCAGCGCAACCCATCGCCGGTCCACTCCACTTGCTCGGGGCTCAGCAACAGATGCAAATCGTAATGGCGCGCCAACAAGGCCGGCTCGAGCCAGCTCGGGCAATCGCCGAACAGGGTCTGGCTCCAGAGAATGTTACTCAACAGGTGAGTGTCGAGGATCAGCAAGTCTGGCTGATGGGCACGGGCCGCGTCTTCCCAGGCGAGCTGCCCGGTCGCGATGTCGGTGATGTCGGCCAGACAGGTGTCGCGCAGGTTCTGTTCCATGAAATGACGAACGTATTCATCGACCCGCAGGCCGCCGAAGTGCGCCTGCAACTGCGCTGCCAGCCAACTTTTGCCGCTGGATTCGGGGCCGGTCAATACCAGCACTTTCATGGGCGAAGGGCCGGATCGGCGCGCCATTCCCGCCAGCCTTGCACCGCCAGCAAGGTGAACAGGGCGTAGAGCGCGGCGGTCAGGTACAGGTCCTTATAGACGAACAGGCCGACGAAAATCACGTCCAGGACGATCCACAACGGCCAACATTGCAGGCGTTTCTGCGCCATCCACCATTGGGCGACAAGGCTGAAACCGGTCAGTGCCGCGTCGAGCCAGGGCTGGGCGGCGTCGGTCCAGCGGGCCATGGCCGCCCCGAGCGCCAGGCTGCCCACCGCCCCGACAGCCAGCCCGAACAACACCCAAGTCCCACCCAGACGAGTGACCTGGCGCCCGGCATGTTGCTGCCCGGCCCGGGTCCATTGCCACCAGCCATAGAGCTGCAGCACGGCGTAGACCCCTTGCAACAGCATGTCCGAGTACAGCTTCACGTCGAAGAAAATCCAGCTGTACAGCAACACCATCACCAATCCGATCGGCCAGCCCCAGGGGTTCTGCTTGACGGTCAACCAGACAGCAATCACGCCGAGGGCCGCGGCAAACAGTTCAAGCCCGGACATGGTGGATCCTTGGAGAAGTAGGAGAAGGCGGCGATTGTATACGCGATGGTGGGGGCAGCTCCAATTTCAATGTTCGGATGTGCCACAGCTATCGCGAGCAGGCTCGCTCCCACAGGGTTTTGTGCATGGCAGATGGTTTCAGTTGTCACAAATCCACTGTGGGAGCGAGCCTGCTCGCGATGAGGGCGGCTCAGCTGGCACCAATGCTGAATGTACCGCCGCCATCGCGAACAAGCTCGCTCTCACAGGCCTCGCTCAAACCCGAAACTGCTTGAGCAACCCGTTCAACTGTTCACTCAACGCCTTGAGACGGCTACTGGCCAGGCTCGATTGCTCAGCCGCCAGGGCGGTGCTGTGGGACAGGCCGGCGGCCTGGGTGACGTTCTGGTTGATGTCTTCCACCACATGGGCCTGTTGCAGGGTGGCGCTGGCGATAGACGCGTTCAGGCTGTTGAGGTTGCGCAGGGCCTGGCCGATGGCATTGAGGCTGGCGCCCGCCAGGCCGGCCTGCTCGATGGTCAATTGTGAGGCGCGGCTGCTGTCGCTGATGACTTTCACCGCAGCTTCGGAGTGGTTTTGCAGGCGTTCGATCATCGCCTGGATTTCAGCGGTGGACTTCTGGGTGCGTTGGGCCAGCAGCCGTACTTCATCGGCCACCACCGCGAAGCCACGGCCCTGTTCCCCGGCACGGGCCGCTTCGATCGCGGCGTTCAGGGCGAGCAGGTTGGTCTGCTCGGCAATCGAGCGGATCACTTCCAGGACGCTGCCGATCTGCGTGCTTTCGCTCGCCAGGGTGCGGATCACTTCCACTGCCTGGTCGATGGTCTGGGAGAGTCGATCGATCTGTTGCAAGCTGCCGTCGATATTGATCTGGCCCTGTTGGGCCTGGGATTCTGCGTCGCGCATTTCGCTGGCGGCGTGTTCGGCGTTCTTCGCCACGTCCTGTACGCCATAGGTCACTTCGTTGATGGCCGTCGCTACCAGCTCCATTTGTTGCGACTGCTGCTGGCTGCGCTCCTGAGCCTGGGTGGCGTCGTTGCCCAATTCGTTGGAAGATTGCCCCAGCGCGCTGGCCGAATCCTGCAACTGACCGACCACCTGGCGCAGCTTGGCGGTGAAAGCATTGAAGTGTCGCGCCAACTGGGTGACTTCGTCCTGGCCGTGGGTGTCGAGGGTGCGGGTCAGGTCGCTCTCGCCGCTGGCAATGTTCGCCATTGCATTAACGGTTTCCTGCAAC
This sequence comes from Pseudomonas sp. SMV71, assembly GCF_052042015.1. NCBI lineage: Bacteria > Pseudomonadati > Pseudomonadota > Gammaproteobacteria > Pseudomonadales > Pseudomonadaceae > Pseudomonas > Pseudomonas sp. SMV71. Next base: position 323,729 of record NZ_JBKGGU010000003.1, read on the forward strand.
GGTCGCACGATGCTGCGCACGATCAGCGTTAACAGCAAGGCCATGATCAGCGTGATCGCCAGGCCGATGGCCGAGGCTTGGATCAGCTGGGAACGGAATTCAGCCTGGACGTCGTCCACATAGACGCCTGAGCCAATGACCCAGCCCCACGGCTCGAACAGTTTGACGTAGGAGGTCTTGCCTACCGGCGCCTCGGCGCCCGGCTTCGGCCAGAGGTAATCCACCATGCCGGCGCCCTTGGACTTGGCGATGGCGACCATCTCGTTGAACAACGCAAAACCGTTCGGGTCGCGGATCGACGAGAGGTTCTGGCCTTCCAGCTTCGGGTTGGTCGGGTGCATGACCATGACGGGCGTCAGGTCATTGATCCAGAAGTAATCGGTGTCGTTGTAACGCAGGCCGCGCACGGCACTGAGCGCTTGTTTCTGCGCGGCGTCGCGGCTCAGGGTGCCTGCCGTTTCCAGGCCATGGTAGTAAGTCAGCACGCCACTGGCGGTCTGCACCACATGTTGGGTTTTCTGCACCTTGGCCTGATAAAGGTCGTTGTGGATCTGCTTGAGCATCAAGGCGCCCAACGTGAACAGCATCACGATGGCCACGACCAGGATGAGCCACAAGCGTCGGCTGATCGACACACTGCGCAAGCTATTCATACGCTATTACTCCGGTTTTTATTCTTGTCATCAACCACCGTCGGCGCTGTTGCATCACGCGGGAACGCCTGACTGACCTCAGGTATAACGCGGCAGCGTTATCAGTGCTTGTCTGATAGGATTTCGGCCCCGCAGCGCAAAACCTGAGCGCAAGTTGATTGTTTCATTGGTTTTTTCAGAGCGGTCACGGTTATGGTGCTGCCCGCTGCGTGCATTTGCAAAACACTTGAACATGACGAAACCTGCATAAAAAGCTTGTTTTTGGGGGATGAATGGATTTGTGGACCGCCTTTCAGGCACTGATTCTTGGCGTGGTAGAGGGTTTGACGGAGTTTCTGCCGATTTCCAGCACGGGGCACCAGATTATCGTCGCCGACCTGCTTCAGTTCGGAGGCGAGCGCTCGATGGCGTTCAATATCATTATCCAGCTGGGCGCCATCCTCGCGGTGGTCTGGGAGTTCCGGCGCAAGATCTTCGACGTGGTGCTGGGCTTGCCAACCCAGCCCAGCGCCCGGCGTTTCACGGCCAATCTGTTGATCGCCTTCCTGCCTGCGGTGGTACTGGGCGTACTGTTGGCCGACTGGATTCATCATTACCTGTTCAACCCGATCACCGTGGCGGCGGCGCTGGTGATAGGTGGCTTCGTGATGCTCTGGGCGGAGAAACGCCAGCATCAGGTGCACGCCGAGACAGTGGACGACATCACCTGGAAAGAAGCCTTGAAAGTCGGCTTGGCCCAGTGCCTGGCGATGATCCCCGGCACCTCCCGCTCCGGCTCGACCATTATCGGCGGGCTGTTGTTCGGCCTGTCGCGAAAGACCGCGACCGAGTTTTCGTTCTTCCTGGCAATGCCGACCATGGTCGGCGCTGCGGTCTATTCCGGCTACAAGTACCGCGAGTTGTTCGTCCCGGCGGACTTCCCGGTGTTCGCCGTCGGCTTCGTCACCGCTTTCATTTTCGCGATGATCGCGGTCAAGGGCCTGTTGCGTTTCATCGCCAGCCACAGTTACGCCGTGTTCGCCTGGTATCGGATCGCCTTCGGCCTGCTGATCCTGGCAACCTGGCAGTTTGGCTGGGTTGACTGGACCGCCGCCAAGCCATGAATGACGCAGGCCCCCGTAACCGCACGGCGCGCAGCAGCGAGGGCGCCGTGAAGAACCTGCGGCTGAAGCTGGTTGCATTTGCGCTGTTGTGTGCCTTGTCGCTGACCGGTTCGCTGCTGCTGGGGTTACGGGCGATATCCTGGGTGCCGATGGTGGCCTATGGCGTCGTCAGCGCGGTGGCGTTTCTGCTGTACTGGAGCGACAAGCGCAAGGCCCGCGCCGACGCCTGGCGCACTCCGGAGAACGTCTTGCACGCGGTGGAATTGGCGGGTGGCTGGCCGGGGGCGCTGCTGGCACAGCAAGCGTTTCGCCACAAGACCCGCAAGGTGTCGTTCCAGGTGGTGTTCTGGTTTATCGTGCTGTTGCACCAGGTGTTCTGGATCGACCAGTTGTTCCTCGGACGCCTGCTGACCCTGTTCTAAATCAGGAGGCCGACCTGCGTGCGCTTGGGCAACTTGCTCACGACCAACTGGTGGGAGCGTTGCAGCAGGCCACGCAGCTCCTCGGCGCCCAGCGGGTAGGGCACCTGCATGATGATCCACTGGGCCCGCGCCAGGTAAGGCGCCGGATGAATGCCGGGACGGTCGCAATGGCCGAGAAACAGATCCTTGTCGACCTTGAACGCCAGTGAGTCCCCGCGCAGGCCCTGAAGGGCAAACATCTTGTTGCCGGCGACGGAAAACACCCGCACGCCGCCCCACTTGTAATCTTCCTGCGCCCCGGGCAGGCCCAGGCAGAACTGCGCGACCTGCTCTTCGTTCCAACTCATAGCGTCCTGTCTCCACAGCGGTTGAATGCTTCGACCAAATGGTCGATCCAGGCCCTGACCGCCGGCAACACGCCTCGACGGTGCGGATAGACCGCTTGCAGCCAACCATCGGGTAATGACCACCCGGGCAATAACTCCACTAACGTACCGTCCTGCAATTCCTGCTCGCAATACATGGTCGGCAGCAGCGTGAAGCCGATGCCTGCGAGGGCGCAGGCGCGGCGGACAATGAAATCATCGATGCCCAGACGTGCTTCCAGCGCCATTTCGACACTTTGCCCATCGCCCTGGAGCAACCGCAAGTGCACCAGTCGATCAGCCTCCAGCGCTCCGAGTACTGGTAGCTGCCGCAGATCCTCGGGCGTTTCGATCCGTCGCCCTTCGACGAATGCCGGACTGGCCACCATGACCAGCCGTGCCTGGCGCAGGCGCCGGGTCATCAGCAGCGGGTCTTCATCGCCGATGTCGCGCACCCGCAACGCGACATCGATGCCCTCGCTGATCAGGTCCACGCGGCGATTGAGCAGGATCATCTCCAACTGAACCTGCGGATACTTGTCCAGGAAGCTGGCGACCAACCCGGCCAGCATTTCATGGGCCAGGCCTACCGGGCTCGAGACCCGCAGACGCCCGCGCGGCGCGCTGGACATGCTCGCCACCGCCTCGGCGGCCATCTCCGCCTCCAGCAGCATCGCCTGGCAATGACGCAGATAACGTTCGCCCACCGCGGTCAGTTTCACCTGCCGTGTGGTGCGTTGCAGCAGGCGGGCGCCCAGGCGCTCTTCCAGCTCGGCGATGCGCCGTGACAGCCGCGACTTGGGAATGCCCAGCGAACGCCCGGCTGCCGCGAAACCGCCGGCTTCGACGACTTTGGCAAAGTAATAAAGATCGTTGAGGTCTTGCATGGCGGTCTCGATTGTCCTGTGAGTGGGACGAACTATCGCATTTTTGCTGCCTTATCGACCATTGCTTTCATCGATAGGATTGTCCGCATCTGATCGCCTGTTTGCGATCCTCACTTGGAGAGCACACGTATGAAACTCTTGCACATTGATTCCAGCATCCTTGGCGACAACTCCGCTTCCCGCCAACTGAGCCGTGAGGTGGTCGAGGCCTGGAAAGCCGCCGAGCCACAAACCGTGGTGACTTACCGCGACCTGGCCGCCGACGCCATCAGCCATTTCTCCGCCCAGACCCTGGTTGCTGCCGGCACCAGCGCTGAACTGCGCGACGCAGCCTTGCAACACGAGGCTGAACTCAGCGCCGCGACGATGGCTGAGTTCCAGGCAGCCGACGCGATTGTCATTGCTGCGCCCATGTATAACTTCAGCATCCCGACGCAGCTCAAGGCCTGGATCGACCGCATCGCCGTGGCTGGTCAGACCTTTCGTTACACCGCAGCAGGCTTTGAAGGTCTGTGCGGTGGCAAGAAGCTGGTGATCGTCTCCACCGCAGGCGGCTTGCACGCCGGCCAACCGAGCAGCGTGGGCCATGAGGAGTACTTGAAAGTGATGTTTGGCTTCCTCGGCATCACCGACATCGAATTCGTCCGCGCTGAAGGGTTGGCCAAGGGCGACGACATGCGCGCCAAGGGCATGAACCAAGCCAAGGCCCAAATCGGCGAACAATTCGCCGCTGCGTAAGCCTTGGGTAAAAAAACCAGGCGCTTGAAGCAACCTCTGGAAAACTCTGTATTCTGATCATCATTGATGGTCTGGGTGCAGGGTTTTTCTGCATCTGGCGTTGGGCTTCTGGCGCAGGTTATGCAGGCCAGGGCTGTGAGTCGCTGGCGCGCCGCCAGGCGGTGAAAGTGGAAAGTGCGATGATACGTCTTGGTGCAGCCATACTGCTTTGCCTGTTCGGCGGCCTGGCTTCGGTGCAGGCCGCGCCTGGGTTGCGTGCGCATTGGAGTGCGGGTTTCCATGAGCTGGTTTTCCTCGATCCGCTGGATCAACAGCCGATGCACGCCATCGCCTTCTATCCTTCCACCGATGCGGAGCAATCCAGCCCGCTGGGTGGCTACCAGATCGACGCTGCGCCCGACGCCAGGATCGCCATCGGCCGCTTCCCCCTGCTGATGCTGTCCCATGGCAACACTGGCACCCCACTGGCCCTGCATGACCTGGCCACGTCACTGGCGCGCAAGGGCTTCGTGGTGGTGGCGGTGATCCATCCCGGCGACAACGCCCAGGATCACAGCCGGCTCGGCACCCTCAGCAACCTGTATGGGCGACCGATCCAGATTTCCCAGGCGATCACCGCCACGCTGAACGACCCGATGCTGGCGCCGTTCGTCGATGCCGGGCAGGTGGGGGTGATCGGCTATTCCGCCGGCGGCGAGACTGCACTGATTCTGTCCGGGGCCACGCCGGACCTCAATCGGCTACGTCGTTACTGTCAGGAGCGACCGGACGACCGTGATGCCTGCAACACTCAGGGCGAACTGATCGCCGATCGCGACGACCTGCAACCGCAAGCCGACCCCCGGGTTCGAGCCTTGTTGCTGATGGCGCCGTTGAGCCTGAAGTTCGGCCGTCATACCCTGGCCGATGTGCATGTCCCGGTTCTGCTCTACAGCGGCGACGGTGACAAGCTGGTGGCTTTCGACAAGAACGCCGCGGCATTGGCCCGCAAGCTGCCCATTGCACCGGACTTCAAGACCTTGGCCGGCGCTGGTCACTTTGTATTCCTGGCGCCATGCACCGATGAGCAGATCACCGCGATGCCGGCGCTGTGCACCGATGCCGACGGGGTCGATCGCAAGGACATCCACCGCACGATGATCACCGAGGCCGACCGTTTCTTCAGTCAGGCCTTGGGTAAGGCGAGCCGGGCCGGGATGAGGACCGCTGATCAATAATCGGCTTTTACCGCGCGGCGACGTAGCAGCAGAGTCAGGCCCAGTCCGGTAACGGACAGCAATGCGGCGCAGAAAAAGATCGACGAATAGCCCATGTTCAGGGCAACCGCACCCATCAAGGGGCCGGCAACCGCCAGCGCCAGGTCGAAGAACACCGCGTATGCGCTCAAGCCCGCGCCTCGGCTGGTATTGGGCACTTGCTTGATGGCTTCGACGCCAAGCGCCGGATACACCAGGGACAGCCCGAAGCCGGCCAGCCCGGCCCCGACCAGGGCGAACGCGGTGTTCGGTGCAACCCAGAGCAACACCAGCCCCAGGGTTTCGATGCTCATGCAGGCGATGGCCGAGTTGAAGCCGCCGAAGCGGGCGATGCTGGAGATGAACACCAGCCGCGCCAGGATGAAGCAGACACCGAAGACCGTCAGGCACCAGGCGGCACCGGTCCAGCCGCGACTGGCGTAAAACAGCGTGATGAATGTCGTGAGCGTGCCGTAGCCGATCGAAGCCAGGCTCAGGCCGGCTCCGTACGGTGCAATGCGTCCGAACACCGCCCAGAAGGGCAGGCGCTCGCCGCGGATGACCGGTACCGATGGCTTGTTGCGGATCAGCAACAGCGCCGCGCTGCCCAACAACGACAAGGCAATGCCCAGGCTGGCGAACCCCAGCGCTTGCACCATCACCACCCCCAGCGGGGCGCCAATGGCGATGGCACCGTACGAGGCGATGCCGTTCCAGGAAATCGAGCGGGCGGTGTGCTCCACCCCCACCTGGCCCATGCACCAACTGATGGTGCCCACGCCAATCAGCCCCTGGGCCACGCCCAGCAGCAAACGTCCGGCGATCAGAATCGACAGGCTGGTCAGCGGCAGACTCTGCAAGAGCGTCGAGAGCAGCGTCAGCAAGCCGCTGAGCACAATCCCCGACAATCCATAGACAATCGCCCGCTTGGTGCCGACGCTGTCCGACAGCCGCCCGGCCATGGGGCGGCTGAGCAGCGTCGCCAGGTACTGCGAACCGATGGTCAACCCGGCCACCACTGCGCTGAAGCCCAACTGCTCGTGCACATAGCCCGGCAACACGGCAATCGGCAGACCGATGCACAGAAACGCGATAAAGGTATAGAAGACGATGGAGACGATCTGCAAGGTGATCGACAGTGAACTGGGGGCGGCAGGCTGCGTGGACATGTGGCTCGTTCGCGGGCGGCGGTAAGAGAGCCCCATCATGGCGCGAGGCAAGCGTAAAAGGAAGCAGGCTAACTAAATGGGTAGGCGTAAGCGGGTTCAATTTGTGCCGGATGTCAGGGCCTCATCGCGAGCAGGCTCGCTCCCACAGGGCATTTGTGGCGAATGCGGGACATATGAACACCCGAGAACCCTTGTGGGAGCGAGCCTGCTCGCGATAGCGGTGAATCAGTGGCGGGGATGTCGGCTGACACGACCTCATCGCGAGCAAGCTCGGCTCCGCAGGATGCAAAAAGCCCCGTCACCAGGGACAGGGCTTTTGGCTTGCAGCACAGGGATTGTCTTAGAACATCACACCCTGACTGCGCAGGTAGTCATCGTAGGTGCCGCTGAAGTCCACCACGCCATCGGCGCTCAATTCGATGATGCGGGTGGCCAGGGACGATACGAACTCACGGTCGTGGCTGACGAAGATCAGGGTGCCGGGGTAGTTTTCCAGCGCCAGGTTCAAGGCCTCGATGGATTCCATGTCCAGGTGGTTGGTCGGTTCGTCCATCACCAGCACGTTCGGCTTCTGCAGGATCAGCTTGCCAAACAGCATGCGGCCCTGTTCTCCACCGGAGATGACCTTGACCGACTTGAGGATCTCGTCGTTGGAGAACAGCATGCGGCCCAGGGTGCCACGGATCATCTGTTCGCCCTGGGTCCACTGGCCCATCCAGTCGAACAGGCTGACGTCGTCTTCGAAGTCATGGGCGTGGTCCTGGGCGTAATAACCCAGCTCCGCGCTTTCGGTCCACTTCACTGCGCCGGCGTCTGGGGTCAGCTCGCCCATCAGGGTGCGCAGCAGGGTGGTCTTGCCGATGCCGTTGGGGCCGATGATCGCCACGCGCTCGCCGGCTTCGACGGTGAAGCTGAAGTTCTTGAACAAGGTCTTGCCGTCGAAGCCCTTGGACATGCGCTCGACGGTCACCGCCTGGCGATGCAGTTTCTTGGTCTGTTCGAAGCGGATGAACGGGCTCACGCGGCTCGATGGCTTGACCTCGGCCAGCTGGATCTTGTCGATCTGCTTGGCGCGGGAGGTCGCCTGCTTGGCTTTCGAGGCGTTGGCCGAGAAGCGGCTGACGAAGGTCTGCAACTCGGCGATCTGCGCCTTCTTCTTGGCGTTGTCCGACAGCAGTTGCTCACGGGACTGGGTGGCCGCGATCATGTACTCGTCGTAGTTGCCCGGGAACAGGCGCAGCTCGCCGTAGTCCAGGTCGGCCATGTGGGTGCAGACACTGTTGAGGAAGTGCCGGTCGTGGGAAATGATGATCATGGTGCTGTTACGCGCCGTGAGAATGTTTTCCAGCCAGCGAATGGTGTTGATGTCCAGGTGGTTGGTCGGTTCGTCGAGCAACAGCACTTCCGGATCCGAGAACAGTGCCTGAGCCAGCAATACCCGCAGTTTCCAGCCGGGGGCGACTTCAGTCATCGGGCCGAAATGTTGTTCCAGAGGGATGCCCAGGCCCAGCAGCAGTTCGCCGGCACGGGACTCGGCGGTGTAGCCGTCCATTTCGGCAAACTCGGTTTCCAGCTCGGCGACGGCCATGCCGTCTTCTTCGGTCATTTCCGGCAACGAGTAGATACGGTCACGCTCGGCCTTGACCTTCCACAGCTCTTCATGACCCATGATGACGGTGTCGATCACGGTGAACTGTTCGTAAGCGAATTGATCCTGGCGCAGCTTGCCCAGGCGCACGTTCGGCTCGAGCATCACCTGGCCGCCGGAAGGCTCGAGGTCCCCGCCGAGGATTTTCATGAAGGTCGACTTGCCGCAACCGTTGGCGCCGATCAGGCCGTAGCGGTTGCCCGCGCCAAACTTGACCGAGACGTTTTCGAACAGCGGCTTGGCGCCGAACTGCATCGTGATGTTAGCTGTAGAGATCAAAGGTTTATCCTGCGGAACATTCAGAGTAGCTAGGGTGCGGCAGTACCTGTCGAGTACCTGTCTGCGTTGTTACCGGCCGTGCAAAGGCTTCGCGGTCGCAAGCGCAAGGGTCCATCCGGCATAAGAGGACAGCTGCATACGGAGCGCCTGGTCCGGTAGACGTGCGCCGAAACCGGATGAGCGGTATCGGCCAAGGGGGCGCGTGAAGTTTGGCGGCGATTGTACTGATCTGGCCGCCTGAACGATAGGGTATTGCCTGGGCAAGACAGTTTTTCACAACTCTGGGATAACCTTCGGTTACAAAATGTGGCTAAATTGCCATCTCACCCGCTGCCCATCTTCCTTGCCGCTTGGTTGGCCGAAGAACGCAGCCTGTTCACTCCCGAACCTGTGACGAACTCCGTGAAACTCATCATTGTCGCGCTATACATCGTCTCCATTGCTTATGTGCACCTGCGCGGTCGCGTGCGGCACAAGCTCGGTCGCCAGTTGAGCGATCACTCTTCGTTCCTGGCACCGATCAACTGCCTGCTGTACCTGTGTTCGAAACTGCCCAACCGACCGTTCTTGCGTCCTGAGGATTTTCCCGACCTGAGCCCGTTGCAGGCGCATTGGGAAGAGATCCGCGCCGAGGGCCAGGAACTGCTGCGGGCGGGGGCGATCAAGCGCTCCGACCAGTACGATGACGTCGGCTTCAATTCGTTCTTCAAGACGGGTTGGAAACGTTTCTACCTGAAGTGGTACGGCGATAGCCATCCCTCGGCCATGAAGTTGTGCCCGCGCACCACGGAGTTGGTGCAGAGCATCGGCTCGATCAAGGCGGCGATGTTCGCCGAGTTGCCGCCGGGTTCGAAACTGGTGCGCCACCGCGACCCCTATGCCGGTTCCTATCGCTATCACCTGGGCCTGGAGACGCCCAACGACGCCGGCTGCTACATCAATGTCGACGGCGAGCATTACCACTGGCGTGACGGCGAGGCGGTGGTGTTTGACGAGACATTCATTCATTACGCCGAGAACACCACGCCGCACAACCGCATTATTCTGTTCTGTGATGTGGAGCGCCCGATGAAGTATCGCTGGGCCACAGCGTTCAACCGCTGGTTCAGCCGTACCGTCATGGCTGCCGCCGGCGCGCCCAACGATGCTGGTGACAAGACCGGCGGCTTGAACCGCGCGTTTTCGCGCCTCTACAAGATCCGCTTGCGAGGCAAGGCCCTGAAGAAACGTAACCGCAAGCTGTATTACTTGCAGAAATGGGCATTCTTTGGCGGGTTGCTGGCGATTTTCGTCTGGATCTGACCACGGTCTTTCTATAACACAGACCCTTGTGGCGAGGGAGCTTGCTTGCGGCGAGCGAGCTTGCTCCCGCTGGGCTGCGAAGCGGCCCCCGAAAAAGCTTGCGAGCGCTGCGCACTCGAGCGGGAGCAAGCTCCCTCGCCACAGGTTTGCCTACTGCCACAGGTTTGCCTACTGCCACAGGTTTGCTTACTGCCACAGGTTTGCTTACTGCCACAGGTTTAGCTACCGCCACAGGTTTGGCTATTGCCAGGTGATCGGTGCTCATCCTTCAGGCGCTTGCGCCCCCAATTGCTCCCACATCCTGGCCGTGATCCGCTGACGATGGCTGTAGCCCTCCCATGGATCGGCTTTCAACCCCCTGGCTCGCTCCAGGGCGGTGTGGATATCCCATTGCTGAGCGTTACGCAGACCATCCAGCTCGGCCCGGGCAATCGGCACCGAGACCGGCAGGCCTGGTCGCGCGCGGACCGAGTAGGCGGTCACGGTGCTGGCACCGCGGGCATTGCGCAGGTAATCGACGAAAATTTTCCCGACTCGGTTTTTCGGCCCCATGGTGGCGGTGATCTGTTGAGGCATCTGGCGGGTCAGGAACTGCGAGATGGCCTTGGCGAACGCCTTGGTCGTGTCCCAGCCTTCACTGCGGGCCAACGGTACGATTACATGCATGCCCTTGCCGCCGCTGGTTTTCAGGAAGCCCTGTAAACCCAGTTCGTCGAGCACCGACAGCGTCATGCGAGTCGCTTCGAGCATGGCGCTCCAAGGCAGTGATGGATCGGGGTCGAGGTCCAGGACAAACAGATCCGGCGTTTCGATCCGGTCATGGGTGGCTGTCCAGGTGTGCAGTTCCACGCTGCCCATCTGTGCGGCGCTGACCAGCGATTGCACACTGTCGATTTCCATCAGCGCGGCATGGCCTGGGTCCAGTTGCGGGCTCAATTGCTTGATGTGCGGAATGTCGAGGCGATCCGCGTGCTTCTGGAAGAACTGCTCCTCGCCAATCCCGTCCGGCGCCCGCAACAAGGCAACGGGCCGCTGGTGCAGCCAGGGCAGGATCCACGGCGCGATGTCGGCGTAATACTGGGCCAGTTCGACTTTCTGCACGCCGCTGACGCTGTCGATCACACGCTCGGGATGAGTGATTGTCACGCCTTCGATCTCTACGGTTTTTTTCCTGCTGCGCCTGGTGCTCGACGCCAGGGTCCTGGTCGGCACAGGATGCTCGTGCACCACTTTCCCTACCGGCATGTCAGCCAGCAGCTCCACGAAACTCGCCCGCTTGACGATGCCGCTGCTGCTCCATTCGGTGAACTCCACCTCGCAGACCTGGGCAGGCTCGACCCACTGCACACCTCGCCCTTGGGCTCCGTTGAGGGGTTTGCTCAGCGGTGAGCTGTCGCGCAACTGTGCGCTCAGTTGCTCATGCAGCGCCTTGATCCGAGCCTGAGTGAAGCCTGCACTGACCCGGCCGGCATATTCCAGACCCGCCGGACCGTTGACCGCCAGCAGTAATGCGCCGAAGCCGTTGCGCCTGCCCGGGGGCTGGGTAAACCCGACGATGACGAAGGCCTGGCGCAGCCGACACTTGAGATCGACCCAATCGCTGCTGCGCCGCGACACATAAGGACTGCCCAGGCGCTTACCCACTACGCCGTCCAGGGCCAGGGCGCTGGCGCTTTCGAGGATCTCGTCTTCGTTGGCGCAGAACGCTTCGGAAAACCTCAGCCGCTTGCCGGCATTATTCCGGAGGACTTTTTTCAACGCCGCACGACGCTCCTCCACCGGCGTCTGCCGTAAGTCCACGCCGTTGAGAAACGGCGCATCGAACAGCACATAGACCATGTCCACGGTGCGACCGATCTCGAAGCAATCGCGCAGGGCTACCGGGTCGGACTGGCCGGCGTCATCCAGCAGGATCAGGTCACCGTCCAGCCAACTGTCTTCCAGGCCTAGCTCGGCCAGGGCTTCGGCGTGCAATTGCAGGCGTTCGGTCCAATCCTGATGCTCGCTGTTGAACAGGCGCACCTCGCCTTGCTCGATGCGGGCCAGCAATCGGTAGCCGTCGAATTTGACCTCATAGCGCCATTCACCGGTGGGCGGCTGTTCCACCGGCGTCGCCAGTTGTGGCATCAGGCGTTCGGGGAGCCGGTTTTTTTGACTTTTACGGCTTTGGTTTGGTTTTTCATCCTGAACAGCATTGGAAACGCGGGCAGATTCATGCTCGGCCTTGGCCATGACAGATTCCCTTGTATAGCTGGCATCCTGAGTTTAGCCCCGAGAGGCCTTGGTGGCTTTTTTTGCGGGAGTGGATTTGCTGGTTTTCGCGGGCTTCGCAGAGGTCTTCTCGGCGGTCTTGCCCGATGCCTTGCCTTTGCCGCCCAGGCTGCGCTTGAGCAGTTCGGTAAGGTCGATGACATCGGCGGTCTTGCGCTGGTCTTCGCCCGGATCGGTTTCCACCGCTTCGAGCCGGCCTTCGTTGGCCTTCTTCTCCACCAGCTCCATGATTTTCTCCTGGAAACTGTCGCGATATTCCTCCGGCGACCAGTCGGCACTCATGTCCTGTACCAGGCGCTTGGCCATTTCCAACTCGCCCTTGGCAAGAGTCGGGTCGGTGACTTCATCGCCCAGTTCGAGGATGTCCAGCCCGCGCACTTCGGCTGGCCAGCGCAGCATCACCAGCACCAGCGCAGACTCCAACGGCATGAGCGCCGCCAGATGTTGACGGGTGTGCAGCACCACCAGGGCCAGCGCCACCTTGTTGGTCTTGACCAGGGTTTCGCGCAGCAGGGCATAGACTTTGCCGCCGCGCTTGTCGGGCGCCAGGAAGTAGGGCGTGTCGATGTTTTGCAGGGGGATCTTTTCGCTGTCGACGAAGGAAAAGATATCGATGGTCTGGGTGGACTTCGGATGGGCGTTGCGGATTTCCTCTTCGCTGAGCAGCACGTACTGACCTTTCTGGTACTCGACGCCCTTGACGATATCTTCCTTGGTCACTTCCTTGCCGGTGACTTTGTTCACCCGCTTATAGCCCACCGGCTCCATGCTGCGTTTGTCCAGCCAATCGAAATCCACGCCCTGTGAAGAGGTGGCCGATACCAGCGCCACGGGAATGTGGACCAGCCCGAAACTGATTGCGCCTTTCCAGATTGCCCGTGCCATGGTGGTGTTATTTCCTTGCCGATGGGTGTCTCTCTGGTGACCTCTCGCCTTTGAAAAAAGTTTCCGCCGTGCGCCGGCTGGCTCATTGCCTGAACGGCTGTTTAGAGACTCCTCGTTACATCTTTGCCCGGACACTTCGCTTACACATTTCGCTTAACAACTGCGAACCTACGGCGTAGCGTGTTTTCGATATGCCTGAAACCAAGAGGGTGCTCGAATGTACAGGCTGATGCTGGCTATCACGACGCTATTCCTGGCGGCAACCGTCCAGGCTGCTCCACCGCCCGGCCCACAGCAACTGGCGCAGAACCTGCCGGGAAACAGCAATCCCTACAACAGCCCGACGCGACGGGCCAACCCCAACAGCATGCAGGGCACCCGGCCCAATGTGCCGATGATCCACAACAATCCAACGGTGCGGGTGCCACGCCCCACCCTGGAAAACGGCGGGATCGGCAACGGCTATCCCAGGTCCGGCCAGCCGCCGGGTTCGCCACGGCCCACCATCGAATCGCCGACGCCGCCCAGGAGTCCACAGGACAACCGCTAGGTTGCCCCTTTTCAATCCCACAGAAGGAAGTGTGCATGTTGCGTAAAACACTCCTGGCCGCCTTTTGCGCCAGCGCTGTCCTGACCCTTTCCATGCCGGCCTCTGCCGAATCAACCCAGCAGCTCAAGAGCGAAGAGGGCACGCTGGAACTGACCGCCGTGGTCAAGGGGCTTGAACACCCTTGGTCGATCGCGTTCCTGCCGGGGCAAGGCATGCTGGTCACCGAGCGCCCGGGCAACCTGCGGGTGATCGGTCCTGACGGGAAACTGTCCGAACCGCTGGGGGGCGTGCCGCAAGTCTGGGCCAAAGGCCAGGGCGGACTGCTGGACGTGGTGCTGTCACCGGACTTCAAGCAGGACCGTACCGTTTACCTGTCGTATGCCGAGGCCGGTCCGGACGACAAGGCCGGCACCGCTGTCGGACGCGGGCAACTGTCCGACGATTTGAAAACCTTGAAGAACTTCAACGTGATCTTCCGCCAGCAACCCAAACTGTCCACGGGCAACCATTTCGGCTCGCGCCTGGTTTTCGACCGGGACGGTTATCTGTTCATCACCCTGGGGGAAAACAACGACCGGCCCACCGCCCAGGACCTGGACAAGCTGCAAGGCAAGATCGTGCGCATCTACCCCGACGGCAAGGTGCCGGACGACAACCCTTTTGTCGGGCAGAAAAACGTCCGGCCCGAGATCTGGTCCTATGGCATCCGCAACCCCCAAGGCGCGGCGCTCAATCCCTGGAACGGAACGTTATGGGAGAACGAGCATGGGCCAAAGGGGGGCGATGAATTGAACCTGATCGAACGCGGCAAGAACTATGGCTGGCCGCTGGCAACCCACGGCGACAACTATTCCGGCGCGCCGATTCCCGAAGCCCAGGGCAAGACCGTTGAAGGCACGGTCGGCCCGCTGCATGTCTGGGAAGTGTCACCGGGACTCAGCGGCATGGCGTTCTATGACAGCGACCGCTTCAAGCCCTGGCAACACAATGTGTTCATCGGTGCCCTGGCATCCAAGGAACTGATCCGCCTGGAATTCGACGGTGACAAGGTCGTCCACGAAGAACGCCTGCTCGGTGAACTTGGCGAACGGGTTCGTGACGTGCGGCAAGGACCGGACGGCTACTTGTATGTGCTGACGGATGAGGACAGCGGGGCGTTGTACAAAGTGGGGCTTAAATGATTAATCAAGCCTCCACCATCACCGCGAACCCTGTGGGCGCGAGCCTGCTCGCGATGGCGGTGCATCAGACATATTGATGCAAGCTGCGCCGGCCCTATCGCGAGCAGGCTCGCTCCCACAATGGGATTGGGTATAACCGCAGGAGATTGGTCGGCTGTCAGGCCGCCTTCGCGGGCAAGCCCGCTCCCACAGGGTCCAAGTACGACGAGAAGCGCCAAGTCGGCTATAAGGCCGCCTGGCTTTTGCTTTTGCTTTTGCTTTTGCTTTTGCTTTGCTCTTGCTCTTGCTCTTGCTCTTGCTCTTGCTCTTGCTCTTGCTCTTGCTCTTGCTCTTGATCTC